>DFJU01000101.1:19788-20248 GCA_002373755.1 Bacteroidales bacterium UBA3663
ATGCAGACAAACAATCATCAGATAAAGGACTATAGTACCGAACTCGAACGGAAATATGGAGCTGTCGGCTCAAAAGAGCGTGAGCAGTTTGACGAAGAAGCCTGGAACTTCTACACCGGACAATTGTTACTTGAGGCCAGAAAGGAGTCGAAAGTGACACAAGAGGAATTGGCCCATCGAATCAACAGCAGCAAGTCATATATTTCCCGCATCGAGCATGGGCAGATTACCCCCAGCGTCGGGGTCTTCTACCGCATCATCAACGCATTGGGTATGCGCGTGGACATCGTTCGCCCCATCGTGTGACAATTCAAATCCATTGGCCAAAAAACCGGCTGGATAGCGGTTGGCCAATGTCTTTCCTCACCCCCACAAAAAAGCAAGCGAGCCCAGACGCAATGTCTGAGCTCGCAATTATTTATTGTCGTGCGATTCTTTAGAATACGCCCTGAGCCATCAT
>DFJU01000083.1:0-251 GCA_002373755.1 Bacteroidales bacterium UBA3663
CGGATGAGTGAACCACCGAACTCGATACCCTTGCCGGTGAGGACGCCCTGATACTGACGGGTGTACTTCTTGTAGGCACCGAACATGTAGCCAACCTCGCGGCCACCTACGCCGATGTCACCTGCTGGAACGTCGCAGTCAGGACCGATGTGGCGGGTCAACTCAAGCATGAAAGCCTGGCAGAAACGCATAACCTCGGCGCTGCTCTTGCCACGTGGCGAGAAGTCTGAACCACCCTTGGCACCACCCAT
>DFJU01000083.1:333-30412 GCA_002373755.1 Bacteroidales bacterium UBA3663
AGTTCTTGAAAGTCTGCTCGAAGGCGAGGAACTTCAGGATACCCAGGTTGACCGACTTGTGGAAACGGATACCACCTTTGTAGGGGCCAATGGCATTGTTGTGCTGGATGCGGTAGCCCATGTTGGTCTGGATATTGCCGTTGTCGTCCATCCAGGTAACGCGGAACTGATATACGCGATCCGGAATGCAGAGGCGCTCGATCAGGTTGACCTTGTCGAACTCAGGGTGCTTGTTGTACTCCTCCTCGATGGTGCCGAGGACCTCTTCTACGGCCTGATGATACTCTGGCTCATTAGGGAATCTCTGCTTCAGATTCTCAAGAACTTTCTTTGCGTCCATTTTTGAACTGGTTTTAGGTTTATGAATTAATAATTGTGTTGATTTTCTGAAATGTGCGGCGCAAAGGTAGAGAAAAGAGAGTTTACAGCCAAATATTTTTTACAAAAAATCACCAAAAAGCCGTTTTCTTTGGAATAAAGTTCATTTTTATGCGTTTTTTTATCAAAATGAAAGTTTTTCCGTCAAAAAGTGGCAACATTCTTTTTCGTTGATAACTTTCCCGCGCCCATCGTCTGCATCATCTGTTCATTTCGTCCGATGCAGAACGCCGGCTACGTGCCGCGTCCACCATCGGGTTGCCAACACTTGTAGAGACGTCACATTGTGGCGTCTCGTTTTTCGGTAAGATTTTCTCCACGAATTGAAATGAATTTGAAATCAATTTTTGGCTTGCGGCCGATGCACTACGCGAAAAAAATCTCGCAACTGCATTTCGGGGATGCGGTTGCGAGAGTGATTAAGTTATGGTTTCACTCAAACATTCCAACCCATATGTTCACATTTGGGTCATCTTCCTTATAATAGACCCAAATGGAATCACCTTCTTCTGGATGTGGCTGCATTTGAGCGTATCTGGAAACTCCTTTGTATTTTATATCTCCAATCTTGAAACGATATTCAAATCTATTTTTTCTGGGATTTCTGAGATATACGTATGCCCTGACGACTTTTCTATCTTCGGACAATTTGTCTTGATAATCTGCTATTTTCTTTCTTTCCGGATATCGCAAAAGGAAAGAAAACGTTAAGCTAACGGCTATCGCAATCAGCAGTTTCAAGGCGAATATTGCCTTTTTTTTCATTTTTTCTTTTGATATCATCTGTTTTCAATTTTATTTTGATAATGGTTATATGTACGTCGGCCATAATCGAATGGATAGATTTCAGGTTGAATAAGATTTCGGCCGCAAAGATGCACAATGTCTGAAAATAATGCAAATAATTCAGCTTTTTTGCGGGAAATGTAGAGACGTCACAATGTGACGTCTCTACGGGCAGATGACGCGACAAAAACTGATTTCAATTTATTTCAACTGATGGAGAAATCCATCGTTCAAATGGCATTTAAACGTCGTTCAAACGGTGAAAAATCGCGTAGTGAAGGTATTATCAGCCTACTATTAGGGTACTATCAGGGTATTATTCGCGTAGTGGGCATCGGACAAGACCTTTTTTCGGGAATTCCTTCGACGATGGTTCTTGGCCGTTCGACAAAAAAGCGACATCGAAATCCGTCAAATCAGCATCATCGGCGTTCCACATCGGCCATAAAACACACGGCCACGGCAGAAATGCGGACCAACGTAATCGCCGCAAAAAAATGGAAAATTGGCGGAATGTCCCTATCTTTGTGCCGCAATAAACGCAACTTCCCCATGAAACAGCTTTTTCTGCTCGATGCCTACGCATTGATTTACCGCGCCTACTACGGCTTCATCAGCAAGCCGCTCGTCAACAGCAAAGGAATGAACACCGGAGCCATCTACGGCTTCGTCAAGACCCTGCAGGACGTGCTGGGCGGCCAACGGATGCCGGGTTTCGACACGCCGCTCAAGCCCGAATGTATCGCCGTCTGCTTCGACCCGAAGGGCGGCACCTTCCGCCACAAGGAGTTCCCGACCTACAAGGCACAGCGCGAGGCGCAGCCCGAAGACATCACCGTGGCCGTGCCGTGGATCAAGCGTATCATCGAGGCATACCGCATCCCAATCTTCGAGGTCGCGAACTACGAGGCCGACGACGTGGTCGGAACGCTGGCGAGGTTGGCCGATGAGACGGGCGAATACGACACCTTCCTGATGTCGCCCGACAAGGACTATGCCCAGCTCGTGACGGAGCGCAGCCGCATCTTCAAGCCGAAGAGCTTCGGGCCGGGATATGAGGTGCTCGACGTGCAGGCGGTGCTCGACAAATACGGCCTCCAGACCACAGCACAGGTCATCGACATGCTGGGCCTGCAGGGCGATTCGGCCGACAACATTCCGGGCTGCCCGGGCGTCGGCCCCAAGACGGCACAGCAGATGATTGCCGCCTTCGGAAGCGTCGAGGAGATGCTGCGCCGCGTGGAGGAGGCATCGGCCGAGGGGAAGAACGAACTGCCCGAACTGAAGAAGGCGACGTTTGCCAAGGTGTTGGCCAATGCGCAGCAGATACGCGACTCGAAATATCTGGCGACGATATGCCGCGAGGTGCCGGGCGTGACGCTCGACGGCGAGGCGCTGCGCGTGCAGGAGCCGGACGTGGACGAGCTGTACCGCATCTTCGACGAACTGGAGTTCCGACAGCTGCGCGACAAGCTGCGTCCGGCTGGGCCATCGGCCAACGAGAAAAAAACATCGGCCAAAAAAAGCACGGCGGACGACGGAACCGCATCGGCCAAGAACACAGAGACCGCCCCTGCCGAACCGCTCAAGACTTTGGCCGATGTGGAGCACCGCTACGTGATCTGCGACACGCCGCAGAAGCGCGCCGAGATGGTCAGCCAGCTGCTGTTTGAGGCAGCCTATGCCTTCGACACCGAGACGACCTCGACCCATGTGATGGAGGCCGAACTGGTGGGCGTATCGTTCGCCATCGGACAACACCGCGCCTGGTACGTGCCCATTCCGGCCGACCGCGAGGCCGCTACGCGGATTCTGGAGGAGCTGCGTCCGCTGTTGGACAACGACGCCGCGCTGAAGGTGGCGCAGAACCTGAAGTACGACTACTCCATCTTGAAACGCTACGGCATGGAGGTGGCCGACCCCTGTTTCGACACAATGATTGCGCACTACCTGCTCGAACCCGAACAGCCGCACAACATGGACTACCTGAGCGAAATCTACCTGAAATACAGGCCGATACCGACCAGCGACCTCATCGACACGGGCAAGAAGAGCGCGCCGAAAGTCATCGTCGAAGACCTCTTTGCCATGGCCGAGGCCGACAACGAACCATCGGACACAAAACCCAAGTCGATGCGCGACGTGGCGGTCGATGCCGTGGCCGAATACTGCTGCGAGGACAGCGACGTGACGTTCCAGCTCTGGGAGGTGTTGCGGCCGATGCTCGAAGCCGAAAAGATGACGAGCCTGATGGACGACATCGAGATGCCGCTCGTCAAGGTGTTGGCCGACATGGAACTGACCGGCGTACGGCTCGACACGGCGGCGCTACGCGAGTCGGAAGTCATCCTGAACGACGAACTGAAACGGCTGGACGGGAAGTTGGCCGATGCCGTTGGCCATCCACTCAACCCGCTGTCGCCTAAGGCCGTGGCCACCGTGCTCTACGACGAACTGAAGCTCGACCCGAAATCGAAGTCGCGTAGCACGGCCGAGGAGATTCTGCAACAGCTGAAGGGCAAGGTGGCCGACAGGCCGGAGTGCGTCGCCATCATCGACGACATCCTCTCCTATCGCGGCATCCGCAAGCTGCTCTCGACCTACATCGAGTCGCTGCCATCGGACATAAACCCGACCACGGGACGCATCCACGCGCAATTCAACCAGACGGTGACGGCCACGGGGCGCCTCTCGTCGTCGAATCCGAACCTGCAGAACATCCCGATCCGCGACGAGATGGGTCGCGAACTGCGCAAGGCGTTCATCCCCGACGAGGGCGAAGTCTTCTTCAGCGCCGACTACAGCCAGATCGAGCTGCGTCTGATGGCGCACCTCTCGCAAGACCCGAACATGGTCGAGGCTTTCCTGTCGGGCGAGGACATCCACCGCGCCACGGCCGCCAAGATATACCACCTGCCATTGGACGAGGTCACCAAACTGCAGCGCACCAAGGCCAAGACGGCCAACTTCGGCATCATCTACGGCATCTCGACCTTCGGTCTGGCATCGCGCCTCAACATCCCGCGCAGCGAGGCCAAGGAGCTGATTGACGGATACTTCGCGACCTACCCGAAGGTAAAGGAATATATGGACAAGAGCATCGAGGCGGCGCGCGAAAAGGGCTACGTGACCACGCTGTTCGGCCGCAAGCGCCTGCTGCCCGACATCCATTCGGCCAATGCCACCGTGCGCGGATATGCCGAGCGCAACGCCATCAACGCGCCCATCCAGGGCACTGCGGCCGACATCATCAAGATTGCCATGGTGCACATCGCCCGACGCATCCGCCGCGAGGGTCTGCACGCCAAACTGCTCATCCAGGTACATGACGAACTGAACTTCACCGTGCCGTCGGCCGAACTGCCCCAGCTCCAGCGTCTCGTGCTCGAGGAGATGGCCAATGCAGCCCACCTCACCGTGCCCCTCATCGCCGATTGCGGCAGCGGCGAGAACTGGCTCGTGGCGCATTGACCCCAAGGAGGTGAAGTTTCCAACTTCACAAAAAATCAAATCAGGGAAGTGAAGTTTCAAACTTCACAAAAAATCACAAAAAAAGCGAAGTTAGAAACTTCGCCTCCATGATCCATTTACATCGGACAAAAAAACACCTATAAACGACATCTTCACAACATGAAAACATCCATTAAAAACCTTACCCTCAGCCTGTTGGCTCTTGCTTGGCCAATGGCTCAGCTGTCGGCCCAGAATCTCTCCACCGAAGCCGTTGACCCGTTGCTGAAAGGGTCGGTCGAACGCTTCACGTCGCCGATCAATTCCACGATTCATGGATTGGCTATTGATGGGAAAATACAAGGAGAAAGCCTTTCTCCCGATGGTAATTATTTTTTCATTGGCACCAATATCAGAAATCAAGAATTAAAAATCGGTGTTTACAAGACAGAGGATTGCCAATTACTTTATGAACTGACTACACCACATTTTCACTGTTTTATGACTTCGGAATACTTGGTGCTGTATTCTTCCTTAGGCATTGATGTTTACACGCTTTCTACGGGAGAACTGAAATGGAGTCACAAGATTGATGTTCTTTTCGGCAACTCCCGTTTGTATATTGGAGAAAAGCCTCTAAGCGTTATTTTGCGCAATGAAGAAATGTTTGTATTTCGCAGTGACTACCATGAAGAAGTCAAATGTACAGGCGTGTCAACCAATACCGGAGACACCCTTTGGAGCACTACACGCCTTAATGGATGCCGTTTTGTTCAGAAACTTGAAGATAGCAACTTCTTAATGCGTGGAGAAAAATACTTCATATTCAATACCAAATATGCATCAGTTCAGCATCTTACTATAGATGACGAAATTGTCTCTCAATGGTTTCATTTTGGAACATGGAATTATGTGGCCGATAAAAAATACTTGTATTGCTTTGACGATCAATATTTCTGTCGGTGGAAAACAGCTTTGCCCAATGGGAAAAATTCCTATACTCACCTTTATTCAGTTGGCGACACGATTGTGCTTATCAACACGGGCAGCATCGTGAAGTCATCCAAGAAGCTTGTTGCCCAAAGTGTCCCCTATGTGGCTGCATTCAACGCATCCGATGGGCAACAATTCTGGATGACCGAACTCGCCAACCGTAAAGAGGCGTTTTCTTGCATATATGCAGCAGACAGCATCTCCTATGCCTGTTCCAATGCAAAACAAAAGCTTCTGAAAATCTCACTTCCCGACGGACAGATTCAACCAATGCAATGGGATACGGACAATTGCGGCCAATTCAAAGTCCTTTCGTGGGGCGATTATTATCACATCGACCGTGTCACGAATCATTTTGAAAATGCGGGCTTCGGGTTCGGCTGTGCGCTCAACATGGGCAACGATGCCTATCGTGTCTCGGCCGATGCCGCGCCGCAACTCATCGCCAATGGCGCGGACGTTTACCGTTCATACAAGACATTGGCCAACGGGATGCGCTACCTCTATAGCAACGTCAGCAAGGACATGTGGATCATTTCGTCCGACGGCCAACCGCTCTACCGTTTCCCCAAAAAACTGCGCGGTTTCTACATCGAACGCAACACCGTCCTTTTCTTCACCGACGACGATCATTATGGCGTCATCCGTTTTCCTGAAGAGTGACGGAAAGAGTCGATTTTGAACACATTTCCGCTATCCTTTTCCAAATCGTATTCTTTTGATTTTCAACGCAAAATAAGTCGCTCACAATATCGGTTCACAACATTGTGGACCACAAGCTTGTGAACCACATAAAAAACCATCTTATTTCTTAATCCTTATTTCACAACTTGCCTCATCAATGACAGATTCCGAATTCGGCGAAATCCAGACCCGTACCAACGCACGCGCACGCGGCTTCACCTTCCGCTTCAGCGAGGGACACCTGCTCGTCACCGTGCCGCAGCGGTGGTCAGAAAGGGAATTGGCCGAAAGCATCGAGCGTATGCGTCCCAAGCTGCGGAACCTCATGCAGCGCATCGCCGCCAAGCCCTACAACCACGTCGAACGGCACATCGACTGGAATTTCCGCATCGAGACCGAGTGTTTCTCGTTCCGTTTGTTGGCCGATGAGACACTACGCGACCGCCAGTGCCGCCTGCAAAAAGAGCGTGGGCACGTCACGCTGTGCTGTCCGCCCGACTTCGACTTCATGGCCGATGGCGCACAGGTATGGCTCGTCAAGGTCATCGAAGAACAGGTGCGCAGCTACGCGAAAGGGATGCTTCCGGCGCGGCTCAGAGCCTTGTCCGACGAGTTCCGGCTGCCATTCAACGAGGTTCACATCAACTCGGCGCATGGCCGATGGGGCAGCTGCTCGCGCAAGGTGCGCCGCGTGTTGGGAGTGACATTGGCCGATGCCGGCTACAACATCAACCTGTCGCTCTACCTTCTGCTGCTGCCCGAACGCCTGCAACGCCTCGTCATGCTCCACGAACTGACCCACACGCTCGAGATGAACCACAGCCCACGGTTCCATGCCAAGCTCGACGCCATGCTGGGCGGCGAAGAGGCGGCACTGGAGAAGGAACTGAAACGCTACACGACCGACATCTTCGCCTTCGCCGCGCAGTGAAACTGCATTGAAACATCGTCCAATAAAAGACAATACAGGCAAATTGTTTTTAAAATCAGAATTTAATCAAAGAAATATTTTGTAATTCAAAAGAAATGCAACTATCTTTGCACCGAAAATTTGCAATATGAGAATCATCAGCAAACGCCGATTGGAAGAGTTTTACCAACAAGAAGGACACGCAGACAGCCGCATCGCCTTGGAACGATGGCACCAGAAAGTGTGTTCTGCGCATTGGCAGAATTTCTCAGATATGCGAATGGACTTTCCCAGTGCAGATTACGTCGGCAACCAACACTACGTCTTCAACATCAAAGGTAACAAATACCGTCTGGTCGTTGTGGTCATGTTCACTCCAGAGTTGGTTTACATACGTTGGGTGGGCACTCACGCCGATTACGACAAGATTGATTGCAGCAAAATATAAATATCTAAGAAAATGGAAGTTACAAAAGAAAAATACGAATACGCACAGGCACGAATAGATGCACTTTTGCCACAAATTGACGAGAATACGCCAATGAACGATCCATTGATGATCGAACTGATGATTGTGACCGACGTCGTTGAGGCATACGAGAACGAACATTGCCACATTCCGGCACCCACCTTGGGCGAAATCATTCTGGATGCCCTCGAAACCGCCGGAATGACGGCCAAGCAGCTTGCAGCCCAGATTGGAATAAGTCCGAGCCGCATCAGCGACTACATCCATAACCGCTGCGAGCCGACATTACGCATCGCCCAACAGCTATGCAAAATCCTGAACATATCACCAGCTGAAATGTTGGGTGCTGCGTGACCCCAACTTTTCCCACTCAAAAACTCAAAAAACCGCGCATTTTCGGCCTTATCTGAACTTTTTTCATGGCCGATGGCATTATTTCCGCCAAAAATACCGGCATCTGGCCCATATCCCATATCTTTGCACCGACCTTACGTAACGACCCGAAAACCACAACATTGTGGAATTATTATCTATTAACCAACTAAACAATCAATCAAAAAGTATGAAAAAATTACTTTACATGGCTGTGGCACTCATGGTGTCGATGGCAAGTGTGACCGCATTTACAGCCTGTGGCGACGATGACGACGATGACATCGAGGACATCATCAACGGAACTGCATCGGCCGAAATTACCGAGAATGGCAACACCGCTACGTTGAAAATCACGCAGCCGGGAGCCTACACTGCAACTCATGTAGCCCAGTTCAACGAGCAGAACGTCTGCACAAGCTACGTCATCACCACGACCTATTCCAACAGCACCTTGGCCGACGTCGCATGGGAAGCCATCGAAGACCAGAACGGCGTGGACGGGCTGATTGTCCGTCGCGACGGCAAATCAATCATCGTCGATTATTCGGAGATGGATGCCTACAAGAACGGCTACATGACCAAAGCGGTCGTCATGGAGATGCTCCAACAGCAGGCTAACGTTGTCAAGTGATAAAGACAAAAAAACATGCGTTAATGCACAAGACCTCGCGTGAGGACTGCAAAAACGCATTGCTTCATTTCTTTTTCATGATGGTGCCGAGCGATAAGCCCGGCACTTTTTTGTGCAGACGGTTCACGCCTTCTGCTCTCCATTTTCCTCTTTCGGCTTCCCCGGCCGCGTGTAGAACTTCACCGACGACTTCGGGCGAGGTTTGCCGAGGTTGCGCTTGCGCTCTTCGTAGGCCGCATATTGACGCTCCAAGAAATTGTCTGCCATAACATTGCAATTTTTTGATCCACGCAAAATTAAGCCATTTGGCGCATTTGGGCAAACTCGCTCGCGAAAATGACGTGAATCATTGGCCGTATGACAGAAAAAGACTAAATTTGCGACCCCAAAACAAACACTTCAGACACATGAAACACTACCTCCCTACTCTGCTTCTGCTGACGTTTGCAACCCTCGCATCGGCCCAGAGCCGCGAACAGCTGCTGCTCGATGGCTGGCGTTTTCACAAGGGTGCGGCCAATGGCGCCGAAGCCACCACCTACGACGACAAGGCCTGGCAGCAGGTCTCGGTGCCGCACGACTGGGCCATCAGCGGGCCGTTCGACAAGGAAATCGACAAACAGGTGGTCGCCATCGAACAGAACGGCGAGAAGGTGCCGACCGAAAAGACTGGCCGTTCGGGTTCGCTGCCCTGGATCGGCGAAGGCTGGTACCGCACCGAATTTGAAATCAGCGATTCGTGCGACGTGGCCGAACTCATCTTCGACGGCGCAATGGCCGAGCCGCACGTCTATGTCGATGGACGCGAGGTGGGCTTCTGGGCATACGGCTACAACACGTTCCGCATCGGGCTGGGACGCGCGATGAAGGCCGGACGACACACATTGGCCGTACACCTGAACAACGTCGAGGAGTCGTCGCGCTGGTATCCGGGAGCCGGCCTGTACCGCCCCGTGCGCCTCATTGAGCATCCGACAAACTATCTGGACACGTGGGAGACCTTCGCCCGCACTACGCGACTTTCCGGCATCTCGGCCGACGGCACATCGGCCACCGAAGCCACGCTCTACGTGACCACGCAGGCCATCATCGGCCACGACAGCAAGAACCTCAAGATCTCACAGAGCCTCTACGACGCCGAGGGCAACCTCGTGAAGCGCTACACCACCAACCTGAACCGTGGCCGCAGCGGCCATCAGGTCATGGCTTTGGCCGATGTGAAGCTCTGGAGCCCCGAACACCCCGTGCTCTACCGCCTCGTGAGCGAACTGAAGGACGGCGACCACACCATTGACCGTCAGGAGACCGCCGTAGGCATCCGCAGCATCGACTATTCGGCCGACGGATTCCGTCTGAACGGCCAGTTGCGCAAGTTCAAGGGCGTATGCCTGCACCACGACCTCGGCCCGCTGGGAGCTGCGTTCAACAAGGATGCATTCCGCCGTCAGGTGCGACTGCTCAAGGAGATAGGCTGCGACGCCATCCGCACCTCGCACAACATGCCGGCACCGTGGCAGATGGACATCTGCGACGAGATGGGCATGATGGTGATGGCCGAGTCGTTCGACATGTGGCGTTCGGCGAAATGCAGGAACGGCTACGCGCGTTTCTTCGACAAGAAGGCCGACGGACAGGGCGAACCCTGGTGGGAGCGCGACCTGACCAACCTCGTCAAGGTGCACCGCAACCACCCGAGCATCGTGATGTGGAGCATCGGCAATGAAATCCCCGAACAGGGCTCGGCCTTCGGCGAAAAGATGACGCGCGAGATGCAGACACTCATCCACTCGCTCGACGAGACACGTCCCTGCACGCAGGGTATGGACCGAGGCACATCGGCCATGGCATCGGGCACCTGGCAGGCCACCGACATCCCGGGCTTCAACTACCGCCTGTTCATCTACGAAGAGGGATTGGCCAACTCGCCGAAGGGCATCGTGCTGGGCAGCGAGACGGCATCGACCGTATCGAGCCGAGGCGTCTATAAGTTCCCCGTCAAGGAGGAGCATGGCACGGCCTACGACGACGGCCAGATTTCGAGCTACGACCTCGAGTCGTGCATCTGGAGCAACCTGCCCGACGACGACTGGATGTATCAGGACAAGTGCCCGTGGGTCATCGGCGAATTCGTCTGGACCGGCTTCGACTATCTGGGCGAACCTACGCCCTACGATGAATATTGGCCGTCACGCTCCAGCTATTTCGGCATCTACGACCTCGCCGGCCTGCCCAAAGACCGCATGTGGCTCTACCGCACGCACTGGAAGACCGACGAGCCGACGCTCCACCTCCTGCCCCACTGGACATGGCCCGACCGCAAGGGCGAAGTGACGCCCGTGTTCTGCTACACCAGCTGGCCCGAGGCCGAACTTTTCGTCAACGGCAAGAGCCAGGGCCGCCGCCGCCACACCGACGTCGATCTGGCCGAATATGAGGCAACGCGCGTGAGCGAGAAGATGCCTTGGGGCGGACATTCGTGGTTTGCCAATCCATCGGCCACACCCAACCGTCTGGACCGCTACCGCATGCGCTGGATGGACGTGGCCTACGAACCGGGCGAAATCCGCGTAGTGGCCTATGATTCAGCCGGCAATGTCGCCGCCACCGAGGTCGTCCGCACCGCAGGCAAGCCGCACCACATCGAGCTTGTGGCCGACCGCCAGTCGATGCCCGCCACGCCGACCGATGCACTCGGCCGCGCGCTCGACTGCCCGAGCCTGACCTTCGTCACCGCCCGCATCGTCGATAAGGACGGCAATCTCTGCCCCGACGCCGACGCGCAGCTCTCGTTTGCCGTAAGTGGCTCATCGGCCAAGTTCAACTCATGCTGCAACGGCGACGCCACCTCGACCGAGGTCTTCACCGCGCCCACCATGCGTGCCTTCCATGGCCAATGCGTCGTCGTCATCGAATCGACACCGACGGCCGGCACCGCCACGCTGACAGTGACCGGCAAGGGTCTGAAGAGCGGCAAGGTGACGGTCACGGTGACAAAGTGACAAAGTGACAACGCCACGACACACATTGGAAAAACAGACGCAGCGGAGAATTGACTCTTCGCTGCGTCTTGTTTTTTAGTGGCCACGTAATCCGCGTAGCACCATTTGTGCCTAATCGACATTCTCCTCGAATTGAAATGAATTGGAAATCAATTATGCGGTTTGTGCACGATGCCATTCGGACAAAAAATCTCGCGACTGCATTTTGAAGGATGCGGTTGCGAGATGAAATTATTCAGTAGGAAGAATGAATAGAATAATCATATCTTTCTTATTCACGCCATGAAATTTTACGTGTCTGAATCAATTTGTCATTCACAATTCTATAAAACCAAATATCTGTATCTTCTAATGAATTGCGATTCCACTTCTCAAATTCTTTGTCATAAATCCATTTCTTTTTAAAGAAGATTTCTTGAATAAGAGGAACATCTTGTTGAGATGTATAATAAACTATCACCCATCGATTTTGACCGATATTGAAATAACCATATACAGGACTCCACATATCTTCTTCGTTTCTAATCGCCTCATTTAGTTTTTCTATAGAAGAATGTTGACGAATAACCAAACATGGGTCAACGCAACTGCCTGTTATTTGGATGCTGAGACTGTCACTGTTCCGATTAAAAAAAACAGTTATATAAAAGGTCGAATCAGAACAGTGCTCAAATGCGCAATACTCTTGAATATAATCATTAATTATATTGTCCATTATGGATGAATATCTATTCTCATTTACAATAGAACACCCTCCGAACAACAATGTTATGCCAGAGATGCACAATAGTACTTTTTTCAAACTTTTTTCCATAGACAAACTATTTAGTTTCCAAGAAATTCACCGCAAATGTCTGTGTGAAATATTTGATTCCCCATAAATCTCGGTTTTGAATGTATAGATTTCAGGTTGAATAAGATTTCGGCCGCAAAGATGCACAATGTCTGAAAATAATACAAATATTTCCGCATTTTTTGTGGGAAATGTAGAGACGTCACATTGTGGCGTCTCTACGGGCAGATGACGCGACAAAAACTGATTTCAATTTATTTCAGCTGATGGAGAAAACCGTCGTTCAAACGACATTTAAACGTCGTTCAAACGGTGAAATAATCCGCGTAGCGAGGGTATTATCAGCCTACTATCAGGGTATTATTCGCGTAGCAAAACGAAGCAGTGCCGATCCGGAGTGAAAGAAACAAAAAAGTTTGGAAATTACGAAATGCTGCGCCGGCACTTCAACTCATTTGCTCATTTCTGCCACTTTGCCGACATTCGGGAAGAAAAAACGTACAGAATTTGAAGAATCGTGCAAAAATGGTTATCTTCGCCGATGTTTCACACATAATTGCGCAGGAAATAGAGCAACTATTCTATCCCCGAAATATTCCAAAAAAAAACTTACATACAAACAATTCGACTATGAAAAAGACATTGGCCGTAATCGCAGCGGCACTGCTTTGCGCAACGGGCCTCACACAGGCTCAGACGCGCGTCACCATCTTCGGCGACAGCTATTCGACATTCGAGGGCTGGCTCACACCGGCCGACAACGAGACGTGGTACTGGAGTGAATCATCGCCCAACCGCAACGCCAAAAACGACGTGACAAAGGTCGAGCAGACATGGTGGTGGCAGGTCATCGACCGCATGGGCTGGAAACTGGAGGTCAACAACAGCTTTTCGGGCAGCACAGTGGGCTACTTCGGCTACCGCAGCGAAAACTACCAGCCGCGTTCGTTCAACACCCGCGTAGCTGAACTCGGCGAACCGGATGTCATCCTGTCGTGCTGCATCACCAACGACTCGTGGACGGGCGAAAAGCTCGGCAACTACAAATATGCCAACTGGACTGAGAATGACATGTGGTACTTCCGTCCGGCCATGGCGCGACTGTGTTCAACCATCCGCCAGAACTATCCGAAGGCTCGCACCATCTTCATCCTCAACACAGAGCTGAAGCCGGAATTCGTCGAGTCGATGCGCATCATCTGCAACCACTACGACATGCCGTTGCTCGAACTGCACGACATCGACAAGCAGGCCGGACACCCGTCGATTGCCGGCCACAAGGCGTTTGCCGACCAGGTGGTGGAATATCTGAAGAAGTAACCCATGACCCCCTCCCATAATCCCCTCGGCTAAAGCCTCGTCTTCTCGCGAAGGGTTATCAACCCTTCTTTTTGCTGCGAGGACCCCGAGGGGAGGAGAATGAAAGTCACCATCGGTCAATGCAAAATCGCGTAGCAAACTGAAAAACAGCGTAGTAAATATCATCTGCTAAAAAAATATACGAATATGAAAAAAAATCTAATTCTCAGCCTGTTGCTGCTCGCGAGTGCGACATTGCAGGCAGAAATCAAGACTCCTGCCGTGATTGGCGACCACATGGTGCTGCAACGCAACACGCAGGCACGCCTGTGGGGATGGTCGTCGCCCAACAGCCACCTCACGGTCGAGACTTCGTGGGGCGACCAGACATACCGCACGACGGCCGACGAGAAAGGCCGCTGGGAAATTGCCGTGCAGACGGGCGATGCCACATTCGAGGCACAGAACATCGTCATCTGCGAGTACAAGCCGAGCGAATACCGCGCCGGACGTGCCGCAATCCGCTACCAGAGCGAGCTGCAGCTGTTCGACCGCATCACGATCAACGACATCCTGATTGGCGAAGTGTGGCTCGCATCGGGCCAAAGCAACATGCAGATGCCGCTCAAGGGCTTCCCGGGTGCTGCCATCTTGAACGGCCAGGCCGATGCCACCAACGCCTTCCGCGAGAATCCGGGCGTGCGCATGATGGTCGTCGAACTCGACCAGAAACTTGAAGAACAGGAAAACTGCCAGGGCGAATGGACCACGGCCAGATTCCCGAATCCGATGAACTGGAGTGCCACGGCCTACTATTTTGCATCGGCCCTCAGCCAGTCGCTCCAGATTCCGGTGGGCATCGTCACATCGGCCTACGGCGGCGCAACCGTCGAGAGCTGGACGAGCCGCGATGTGCTCAAGCAGTATGAAGACATCGACCTCGTGCCCGAACACATCATGGCCATCGAACCTCACTACGTGCGTCCGCTGCTGATGTACAACGCAATGTTCTGCCCAATCAAGGACTACACCTACAAGGGCATCATCTGGTATCAGGGCGAGAGCAACGTCGGCAAAGGCCCATCGTCGAAAAACTATGCAAAGCGTCTGGCCAACATGGTCAAGCTGTGGCGCTCGGAAATCGGGTTGGGCGACATCCCGTTCCTCTCGGTCGAAATCGCGCCCTATGCCTACGACGGCGACCAGCAGGGCTGCGCGGCCTTCCTGCGCGAACAGCAGTACAAGGCACAGAAGCTCATCCCGAACTATCATCTGGTTTCGACCAACGACCTTGTGGAGGACTTCGAGCTGCACAACATCCATCCGCGCCAGAAGCAGAAGGTCGGCCAACGCCTCTGCTGGATGGCACTGAACCGCTGCTACGGCCTCACGCAGGTGTGCTGCGCCGGTCCGCGCTACAAGGACCTCGAAGTGAAGGGCGACAGCTGCTTCATCTCGTTCTACGACCTGCAGATGGGCATCTGCCGCAACTACGACATCCAGGGCTTCGAAATCGCCGGCCCCGACAAGGTGTTCTATCCGGCCGAGACCACATCGCTGCGCTGGCAGACCAACGAGGTCGTCGTCCAAACATCGCACGTGAAGAACCCCGTAGCCGTGCGCTACTGCTTCAAGGACTTTGAGGTCGGCAACCTGATTGGCGGCAACGAGCTGCCAGCCTTCCCGTTCCGCACCGACAACTGGTAAATCCACACCGCACAAGCCTCGCTACGCGAATTCAAATCCGCGTAGCGGGGCTTTTTTTGAACTCAATCAGCATCCGATATTCCGATGACACAAAAAACAGATACGATGAAAAAGACATTTCCTTTCCTGCTTTCTGCCCTGACCCTCTGCGGCTGCGCCGACTTCACGCTCGACGGCAACCAAGTGACAGTCCGTGTGCAATCGGGCGACGCCAAGCTGGTGCGCCTCGAAGTGATGGGTCCGAAAATCATCCGCGTGAGTGCTACGGCCGATGCGGAGTTCGCCGACAAGCCGTCGCTCATCGTCGTGCCACAGCAGCCGCTCAACGAGGCCATCAACGTGAGGCGCAACGGCGACACCGTGACGGTCGAGACATCGGCCATCCGCGCCAACGTGCTCAAGAGCGACGGCCGAGTGTGGTTCACCGACCTGAATGGCAACACGCTGCTGGCCGAACAGTCCACCGGCGGCAAACGCTTCACGCCCTACGAGTGCGACCAGACCGTGTGGGAGCATGAGGGCGACATCGCCACCGACGACAACAGCGTGGGCTTCAACAACAAGCCCGTCACGAAACACTACACCGGCTGGACAACGCAGGTCGTGTTCGACAGCCCGGCCGACGAGGCTTTCTACGGCCTTGGCCAACATCAGGCCGACGAGTGGAACTTCAAGGGCCGGAACGAAGAGCTGTTCCAGTACAACACCAAGGTGTCAATCCCGTTCGTCGTGTCGAGCCGCAACTACGGCGTGCTCTACGACAGCTATTCGATGATGCGCTTCGGCAATCCGCGCGACTACAGCCAGTTGCCGGCCCTCTTCAAGCTCTACGACAAGGAGGGCAACGCCGGCGCACTGACAGGCACATACGCCGCACCGGGACAGCAGACGCTCGTGCGCCGCGAGGATTCGCTCTACTTCGAGAACCTCGCATCGGCCAAGAACCTGCCCCGATTCCCATTGGACAAGGCCACAGTGACCTACGAGGGCGAGATTGAGCCATCGGCCACAGGCGAATACCGCTTCTGCCACTACTACAGCGGCTACCAGAAGATTTTCATCGACGGCCAATGCGTCTATTCGCCCGACGTGCTCGGCGTTGACGGCAAGATATGGCGCACGGCGTGGAACCCGAACGCAAGGAAATTTTCTTGGCCAATGGAGGCCGGCCGACGCTACAAGTTCCGCCTCGAATGGCAGCCCGACGGCGGCGAGGCATACTGCGGACTGCGCGCCCTGGCTCCCGTGGCCGATGCCGAACAGCAGCAGCTCTCGTTGTGGAGCGAGATGTCGCAACAGATGGATTACTACGCGATTTTCGGCGACAATGCCGACGAGGTCATCAAGGGTTACCGACAGCTCACCGGCAAGGCGCAGATCATGCCGCAATGGCTCTTGGGCTACTGGCAGAGCCGCGAACGATACAAGACACAGGACGAAATCCTCGACGCGCTACGCGGATTCCGCAGCCGCCACATCCCTATTGACAACATCGTGATGGACTGGAACTACTGGACACCCGACCAGTGGGGCGCATTCGAGTTCGACCCGACCCGCTTCGCCGACCCGAAGGGCATGATCGACAGCATCCACGCCATGAACGCCAAGATCATGATTTCATGCTGGCCGAAATACTACCTCGGCACCGAACATTTCCGCGAACTGAACGAGATGGGCGCCATCTACCAGCAGAGCATCAAGGACTCGCTCATCGACTGGCTGGGCTACAAATATGCCTTCTACGATGCCTACAATCCCGAAGCGCGCAAGGTCTTCTGGAACCAATTGTGGGAGCATCTGGGCACCATCGGCATGGACGCGTGGTGGATGGACGCATCGGAGCCTAACATCCGCGACTGCACCGACATCCCCTACCGCAAACTGCTGTGCGGCCCGACCTACCTCGGCTCGTCGGACGAATATTTCAACGCCTACAGCATCGTCAATGCCGAAGCCATCTACGACGGCCAACGCGAGCAGAACGACCAGCGCGTCTTCCTCCTGACCCGCAACGGCTTTGCCGGCCAGCAGCGCTACAGCACAGCCACATGGAGCGGCGACATCGGCACGCGCTGGGAGGACATGAAGACGCAGATCACGGCCGGACAGAACTTCTCCATCTCGGGCGTGCCCTACTGGAGCCAGGACATCGGCGGATTCTCGGTCGAGAAGCGCTACGAACGCGCCCAACGCCTGTTTGACAAGACCGGACAGGAGAACGACGACCTCAAGGAGTGGCGCGAGCTGAACGTGCGCTGGCACGAGTGGGGCGTCTTTGCGCCGATCTACCGCACGCACGGCCAATTCCCCTTCCGCGAGCCGTGGAACATCGCACCCGAACAGCATCCGGCCTACAAGGCCATCCGCGCCCAGATTGACCTGCGCTACTGTCTGATGCCCTACATCTACTCATTGGCCGCAATGGTGCACTTCGACGACTACACCATCATGCGTCCGTTGGTGATGGATTTTGCGTCCGATGCCTCGGTGCGCAACATCGGCTACCAGTTCATGTTCGGCCCAGCGCTGATGGTCAATCCCGTCTATCAGTACAAGGCACGCGAGCGTGAGGTCTATTTCCCGAAGGACAACCTCTGGTACGACTTCTTCACGGGCGAGGTGGCATCGCAAGGCGGCGAGTCGAAGGTCTGCGCTGCGCCCTACGACCGCATCCCGCTCTACGTGCGCGCCGGATCGATCATCCCCGTCGGCCAAAAACAGGAATATGTCGGCCAATGCCCCCAGGACACGCTCCGTATCTTCGTCTATGAGGGTCGGGACGGCGAGTTCACGCTCTACGAGGACGAAGGCACAAACTACAACTACGAGCGTGGCGCATCGGCCAAAATCAAACTTTCGTACGATGACGCATCGCGCACCTTCACCATCGGCCAGCGCGACAGCTCATTCGACGGGATGCTGCTCGAACGGACATTCATCATTATTCCTATCAATACAAACCATCCTCAAGGCTACGACCCCGAGGCCGCCGGCATCGAGGTGCGCTACAGCGGCGAGGAACAAACTATCCGTTTTTAACTCATGAAAAAGACAAACATTACTGCTGCACTCTTGCTGCTGGCCGCAATGCCATTGGCCGCACAAGACAACATCGAACAAATTGTTGACTCGCTGCTCGGCCAGATGACGCTCGAAGAGAAGGTGCGTCTGAGCTACGCGCAGGCCAAGTTCTGTAGCCCGGGCGTGCCGCGACTGGGTGTGCCCGAACTGTGGACGAGCGACGGTCCACACGGCGTCCGCATGGAAATCAACTGGAACGACTGGGGTCACGCCAACTGGACGAACGACGCGATTACGGCCTTCCCCACGCTGACCTGTCTGGCCGCTACGTGGAATCCTGACCTGGCGACGCTTTATGGCCGATGCATCGGCGAAGAGGCCCGCTACCGCCGCAAGAACGTCCTGCTCGGCCCGGGCGTCAACCTCTACCGCACGCCGCTCAACGGCCGCAACTTCGAGTATATGGGCGAAGATCCGGCATTGGCATCGGCCATGGCCATCAACTACATCCAGGGCCTGCAGAGCAACGGCGTGGCCTGCTGCGTGAAGCACTACGCGCTGAACGAACAGGAGGAATTCCGCGGCCACGTCAACGTCTTGGTGTCCGACCGCGCACTACGCGAACTTTACCTGCGCCCCTTCGAGGCAGCCGTCAAGCAGGGCGGCGCATGGAGCCTGATGGGCAGCTACAACCAATATAAGGACCAGCACGCCAGCCACAACGAGACGTTGCTCAAGCAGATCCTGAAGGAGGAATGGGGCTTCGACGGCGCTGTCATCTCCGACTGGGGCGCAACCCACAACACCGACGAGGCGGCCCTCTACGGCCTCGACCTCGAGATGGGCACCTACACCAACGGGCTGACGAGCGAGGGACGCGGCTTCGGCTACGACGACTACTACCTCGGCACGGCCTATCTGGAGAAGGCGCGCAAGGGCGAAATCCCGATGGAGGTCGTCAACGACAAGGCACGCCGTATGCTGCGCCTCATCCTGCGCACCAGCCTGCCCGTCGCCGGCAAGGACGCATTGGCTAACTTCGGCTGCATCAACACGCAGGAGCACATCGACGCCGCACGCACCATCGCACAGGAGGGCATCGTGCTCCTGAAGAATGAGGTTGCGGCCAATGGTTCACAGCTGCTGCCATTGGACATGACCCGCTACAAGAACGTGCTCGTGGTGGGCGACAATGCCACACGCAAGCTCACCGAGGGCGGCGGTTCGTCGGAACTGAAGGCCAAGGACGAGGTCTCGCCCCTGCGCACCCTTCAGGAGCATTTCGGCGGCCAATGCAACATCACCTACGCACAGGGCTACACCTGCGGCGGCTCGCACTACGGACGCATCGACGTCATCACGCCGGCCGAGCTGAAACGCCTGCGCGACGAGGCTGTAGCCAAGGCCAAGGAGGCCGATCTGGTCATCTACATCGGCGGTCTGAACAAGAACCATTTCCAGGACTGCGAGGGCGGCGACCGTCTGTCGTACAACCTCGACTTCGAGCAGGATGAGCTGATCGGGGCATTGGCCGATGCCAATCCGAACCTCGTCACCGTCATCGTGAGCGGCAACGCCTACGCCATGCCGTGGCTCACGAAGGTGCCGGTGCTCGTCCAGTCGTGGTATCTGGGCAGCCAGGCAGGTCCGGCCTTGGTCGATGTGCTTACGGGCGATGTCAATCCGTCGGGCAAGCTGCCGTTCACCTTCGCCCGCGAACTGGAGGACTATCCTGCCCACAAACTGGGTCGCGTAGGCTATCCGGGCGTTCCGGCCGATTCGCTTCCGGCTCCGTTCAAGCTGGCAAAGGGCGAGAATCCGAAGTCGGCCGACCTCCTAAAAGGCGGCTATTTCGAGGCGCAGCAGAGGCTCATCGGCCAGAACGCCACCCTTGCGCAACGCAACACATCGGCCGACACGAAGACCCACAACGGACGTGGCGACGAGGCCGAGGTCTATGCCGAGGACGTGCTGCTGGGCTACCGCTGGTTTGACGCAAAGGGCCAGAACGGCACATCGGCCATGAAGAAAAGCCGCGTAGTGTTCCCCTTCGGCTACGGCCTGAGCTACACGACGTTCCAATACGGCCAGCCTCAGATTGACGGACGCACCGTCAGCGTCAGCGTGCGCAACACTGGCAAGGTGGCCGGCAAGGAGGTCGTGCAGTTCTACGTGGGCGACGACAAGGCAACCGTCGTCCGTCCGGTCAAGGAGCTGAAGCACTTCGAGAAGGTCGCATTGGCCCCGGGCGAAGAGAAGACCGTGACCTACACGATTGCCGACGGGGACCTCCAGTTCTACGATGAGGTTTCTGGCCAATGGAAATCGGAGCCAGGCACGTTCACCATCCACGTAGCGGCATCGTCGGCCGACGTGAAGGGCTCGGTGAAGTACACGTTGAAATAAGCCGCAACGAAGTTAAAAACTTGAAACGCGATGGAAGAAAAAGTACCCGACAAGCAGACGATTGAAATAGCACCCGACAAGCAGACAATTGAATCCAGCCGCCAGCACTACTCCGATGACGGTCTGTGGGACAAGCTGAAAAGTGTTGCCCAAAAGGCCGGCATCAAGGTTGTCTGGCTGGTGTTGGTGCTCTACTACACAGCGACGGCCAGCACCACGCCGATGTCGAAAAAAAGCATCATATACGGCACGTTGGGCTACTTCATCCTGCCCATCGACCTGATTCCCGATGTGGTGCCCGTGGTCGGCTACAGCGACGACCTGACGGCTCTCGTCGCTTGCGTGACGGCCGTCGCCTCGTGCATCACGCCCGAAGTCAAGCAGCAGGCCGAACGCAAACTGCATGACTGGTTCGGCGACTACGACCGCAACGATATCGACGGTCTTGTCAAGTGAATATCCATGTTGGCCAATGTCTCAATTCGGGGCATTGGCCAATGTCTTTTTTGATAAGAATGCGGAATGATTACACTTTTTAGTCGGACTTTTTGTAGTTTGAATACACTTTTCAGTCGGAGTTTTTGTCATTCAAGTACACTTTTCAGTCGGAGTTTTTGTTTTTAAAGGAATTTTTTTGCGAAATCGACTTCCTCGTGCAATGCGACGACCGCATCCTGCCCATCGAAATCAAGGCCGAAGAAAACTTGCAAGCGAAAAGTCTCCGCCTCTTTGTTGAAAGGAACCCGCAACTGCACGGCATTCGCTTTTCGATGGCACGCTATCGAGAGCAGGATTGGCTCACAAACTATCCGCTCTACGCAGTTGGAGTGGATTTGAAGTGACTTTTTCTGTTTTCAGAAGCTGTTACACACTCTACTATCAGACTTGTGAGCTGCACCTTGCCATAAAGACGTCGACGCTTCCATATTCTACGGACACAGCTGTGAAGAATGTCTGGCAATATAATTTTGGCCAATGTCTCAATCCGGGACATTGGCCAATGATTATTATTCAACCGTGCAATTAACTGTAGTCGCAGTATTTCCTACAACTTCATAACCAGCCGGCATTTCCGCTCTTGAGCCGGTTATCAAGCAAGCTGGTATTGTTACAAACCAAAATAAAGCGACAGAGAGTATGGTTCTGTTCTTCCCTTTTATCTTGAATTCGCCATTCTGAATTGGTATCACAGTTCCATCTTGCAATACAAGTTCTGTAATAGAAGCCTCAAGACGTCCTGGTATGCCCCACCATGCAGACCTTTTGGCCTTAAGCACTTTTGCGCTGACTGGTGTTCCATATGGGATTGCTGTAACTCCATTAACGACAATGTCGCGTGATACTCTAAAATTCAGTTTTTCTCCGTTGTTGACGTCAGCCGCTTTTACTGTGTTGGTGGCTTGAAAAGGAATAGGAGTACCAGCCTTAATAGTCACTTCCTTTTGTGCAAAAACTGTTAATGAAATGCAACTTAATGCAAAAACTAAAAAACATTTTTTCATAAATTCTCGCTTGACCGTGTTGCGTAGGGCTTTAATAAGTTAGATTTAAAATAAAAACTCGCTATCATGAAAACATTTTTCAATATTGTTGTTCGTGAATAGAATAATCTGTCGATTCAATCCAATCCCAGCAGATTACCCGTTCCGTCAGCCCGAAAACCTTATCGAAATTTTCATCCATCAGTTCACGCTCGACGTCTTCAAAAATGAAGTTGTCCGATTTCAGCCGATAGCCCACGCAGCGTGCCTTCGGTTCAAACGTGAGGTCTTTAACCAATGCGGAGAATTCGCTTTTGCCGACAAAAGACGTGTAATCAAAGATGGAGTCGTCCTTCAAGATGATTTTCTCCTGTTCAAACTTCAGAATCTTGCCGATACGTTCATCAAATATGGCAACAGGCTTTACGAAATCCTCAAAGTTCAAGACTGGAGTAGCGTTTGAAACAGAATACTTTCCACCGCACAAGGCATGATAAACCCTGTTGAAGTCACCGAAGAAGGCCAATGTCTCGGAATAATCTTTTGGATTCATGTGTTATTACAGTGCAGGAAGAAGTGCTGAAACCGGCACTCCTCCCTTAAATCGAACTAATCAGTTATTAATGAGGTTGATGAAGATGCCTCTTTGTAGGCCATAATCCCCTCCTCCGTCAGCGCGACCTCCATCGGTTCGCCAGTTGGCAGATATACGATTGCATGGCTATCATCAACCAATGAAAACAACTTGACGCTTACGTTTTCCGTCACAGCGGTCCATGTGCGGGTCGAAGCCTCGAACTGGAGTTCCATCTTCGCATTGGTGGCCAGATTCTTTATCATGTAACCGCCGCCTTTCATGGGGCTGATGGCATAGTCGGTGCCGTCGGAGCCTTTTACGATTTTGGTTGCGGCCAATGGATTTGACCCAGTCCAGAACTCCACGGAATTGAAGATAAACACATCGCAGAATCCTCCGATTGTAACCTCAAACGGAATCAGGATAAAACCGATGATGGCGTTAAGATACTTGTTGCTGCTGATGCCGTTGTTGAAATCCCAACATGCATTCAACGTCTTGAATGAACCCACAGCACATGAGTTGAATGTCACAATGACAGAACCGATCATGCCGATGACAAAGAAAGCTTTTTTCATTGTACATAAAAATTAAAGCGTTAATAATTAAGTGATTATTTGGCCGACAGGTTCACGTTTAAACATAAAAAAGACGAGAACCCTCTTTTCGGTTGCTTATCCGATTCGGAGGCTTCTCGCATTGCCTAAACAGACGAATAAGCAACGTAATAGAAAGTCCACGCCAGTGAAAATATACGATACGGAAACTATGCCCCCGATTGAAGACATGGCAAGTCACGTAGTATATACATCACTTGTGGACGCCTAACCGTTGCATTATCTTCATCTGTTTACGTGAAATTTTGCGAGAATTTCCGAATAGAAGTTAATGACGTTGGTAGCGTCTTGAATAATAAAATCAACATACGGTCCACCGTCGTGGCCCAATTGACCTGGCAAAGATGATGATTTTTTTGATTTGGCAAAGAAAAAAAGGATAAAAGTTATTTATTCTTCTTCTCCACACACTTTTTCCCCACCTTCTCCGTTATAATAGATATATTTCACGTGAAGTTTTTATTCGAAAAACACGTAACACATACAAACACAACAACTTAACCGAAAAACAGTATTCTATGAAGAAAAGCACTTTGTGCCTTTTGGCATCCGTCGTGTGCGCGGCATCGGCCGTTGCGCAAGACAAGACTGTGAGTAAAATGGCATTGGCCAATGAAACAGACATGGCAACCTTCCGCACGTGGGCGCTGACACCGCCGATGGGCTGGAACTCGTGGGACTGCTACTACAGCAGCGTCACCGAGAAGGAGGTCGTGCAGAACGCCCGCTATCTGGTTGACAACGACCTCGTGCGGCACGGCTGGGAGTACGTCGTGGTCGATATCCGCTGGTACTGCAACCACCCGTCGCTCGGCGCAGGCAACTACAACCAGAAGGGTACGCAGGACTACGTGCTCGATGATTATGGCCGATACCTGCCGTCGCCCACCCGTTTCCCATCATGCATGAAGGATGGCGTGAACCAGGGCTTCAAGGCATTGGCCGACAGCATCCACGCCATGGGATTGAAGTTCGGCATCCACATCATGCGCGGCGTACCCAAGTCGGTCGTCGGCAGCAGCTACAAGCTGAAGGGCAGCGAATCGACCGCATGGAGCGAGGTCTATAACGGCACGACATCGCCCTGCACGTGGCTCAAGGACAACCTGTTGGTCAAGAACAACGAGGCCGGACAGCTCTACTACAACTCCATCATGGACCTCTATGCCGAGTGGGGCGTCGATTTCCTGAAGATTGACGACCTGTCGCGCCCGTTCTACACCGACGAGATTCACATGATACGCAAGGCCATCGACCAGACCGGCCGCCCCATCGTCCTCTCGCTCTCGCCCGGCAAGACGCAATACCAGTATGCCGACGAGTGTCTGGCCAATGCCAACATGTGGCGCATGATGGACGACCTGTGGGACAACTGGAGTGCCGTGGATGCCGTCTTCAACGAGGCACACGCCTGGGAGAATGTCACCCGCGCGGGCAACTATGCCGACTGCGACATGCTGCCGCTGGGTCAGATTGCGATGACTGTGGCCGATGCAGGTTACGCCAGTGCCGATGCCGGCCGATGGACCAACCTGACGCAGAACGAACAGCTCACGATGATGTCGCTGTGGGGCATCTGCCACTCGCCGCTCTTCTTCGGCGGAGAGATGACGCGCAACGATGCCTTCACCCTCTCGCTGCTCAACAACGAGGAGTATCACCAGATGCACAAGTACGGCCAGGATGCCCATGAGGTCATCAACGACGAGGATAACGGCCACGTCGTCTGGACATCGACCATAGGCAATACGCGCTACGTGGCTCTCTTCCAACGTGACAACACGCGCTGGATTGTCGGCCAGAAGGCTCTCTATAAGAGCGAGGTTGTGGCCTATACGACCGATGGCCATGCGGTCAACGTCGATATCGAGTGGCCCGAGGGCTCGAAGACGCTCGTGCTCGTGATTGACGATGGCGGCGACAACTACAACTACGACCACGGCGACTGGATCAACCCGACGCTCGTCTTGCGCGACGGCCGCGAGGTGGCACTGACGGGCACCTACAAGAAGCGCCAGTACACCAAGTCGTACTTCAACCGCGTCTATGAGAACAAGAACGTCGATAACGGCGGACAGATGAAGGTCATGGGCATCGCCTACGAGCGTGGATTCTCGGCCGATGCCAATGCCGCCATCTTCTTCACCATCCCCGACTCGCTCGACGTGGTGCGCTTCAAGGCTTTGGCTGCGGCCGACGACAGCGGCATCGGCCAGACCAACTCGACGACGAGCATCCGCTTCATGGTGTTCGACCAGAATCCATTGGCCGACGAACAGGACGACTACGCGGCCCGTTCGGGTCTGATTTCGCGTTCGGGCACCCGTTCGAAGGAGCTTGTGGCCGACATCACCGGCGCACAACAGCTGAAGATCGTGGTGAGCAACTACGGCGACGGTTTCGCCTACGACCGCGCCAACCTCATCAACCCCGTGCTCGTCGATGCTGAGGGTCACGAGACTTCGCTCACGACATTGGCCAAGACCTCATACACCAGCGAGTGGGGCTCGATGCACGTCAACCAGAACGTCGAGGGCGGCACGCTCAAGGTCGATGGCCAATCGTACACGACCGGCCTGGGTCTGAACGCGCAGTGCACGCTCCTCTACGACCTGCCCGAGGGCCACACGTGGACGACCTTCCGCGCCCTGTGCGGCTACGACTCGTCGTGCGACACGGACAACACCTCGTCGTCGGGCACCACGATGGAATTCCTGATCTATGCCATCGGCCAAGGAAACGCTTTCGAGCTTGACCTGACGCAGTTCGGCTATGCGGCCGATGAGGCTGTTCCGGTCCACGACATCTGGGGCTTGAAGGACCTCGGCACGGTGACGGGCACGTTGCAAGCTACCGTCCCGAGCCACGGCGTGAAGCTGTTCCGTCTGGGCGAAAAGGCCGTGACGAACGCCATCGGCGGGATTGAGGCCAATGCGCCGAGTGCCGCAACGCCATCGGCCAAAACCCAAACCTACGACCTGCAGGGACGAGCCGTGCGTGAACCGCTCCACGGGCTGTATGTCCGTAGCGGGAGGAAGGTCTGGGCCGAGTGACATTGGACAATGTGCTAAACAACAGACATAAATATAAGTGAGCAGGTTTCAAACTTGCTCACTTTTTTATTGTGGGGACTTTCTTTTCTAAAACAAATCCGCAATGCCTATTTATTGGCACTGCGGACGCATGATTTGTCGCTTTTCAACTTATAGCGGACAGTAATATAACTTGCGTCGAAAAAACATATAAATATAAATGCTTGATTTTGAGCACAAATGTAGCCATTATGTTGAAAATCCACAAATCTTTTTGAGAGAATTTGTTGAAAATCCACAAATCTTTTTCGGCAAATATGTCGAAATTCCACAAATCTTCGTCTATTTTAACGCAAAAAGCCGGACTGCCCAATCGGACAATCCGGCTGCATTTCCACGAAAATAACAGTCAACCAAACCGAGTGATTTTGAACTTCCACTTATATTCCTGATTTATAATTATTCACTTCATTTTTTTTCATTCAATTCATTTTGTTCCTTTTCAGGACGAAACAAAGAATCTTTGATTTCATTCTTTGCATCGTTAAATTCCCTAATTCCCTTGCCAAATCCACGCATTAACTCAGGAACTTTTTTCCCTCCAAAAAGAACAAGGACTATAATTCCTATAACAACAATTTCAGTTGTCCCAATAAATAAAAAGATTTTCATATGGCTTAACTATTTAGATATATTTCACAAGTATCAAAATTAATTTCCCAATTTCCATTCTTTATTGATTCCCATTCATATTTACTAGACATGCTTGACCACCAGTCTTGGAACTTTTTAGATGTTTCTCCAAGATCTTTAACGATTTTTTCATACATTACATCGTTATCTGTTGTTAAAATTTTGGCCAATTCATTGAGACCATTACGACGTTCATAGAGAGAAAGGATAACATCTCTTTCTTCTGTAGTAACTTTTCCAACTAATTTTTTCATAATTGTCAAAATTTAATAAATTGTTCAAATGGATCTAAATATGGTAAATCATCGATACAACAATCTATGTTATACCCCAATGATTTTAGTTTTGTGACTAAATCGCGTGAAGCATTCCTTTCGATATGAGAAAGGACACATTGTTGATGACCTGGTGTATTACAATCTAATGTAAGTTTCTGATTGAGCCAAATACATCTATTACAATGATATGCGTCACATTCTCTACATAAAGGCGCAGAATTTAACATAAGCAGATGTCTATTAGGCATATCTAACCCGCTCTCAAGAGAACCTACAGATCTGTCGAAAGACGGGTTCTGATAATTGAGTTCATTATCAATATGCATAATTTCGTCATAATAAAACGATGGGCAAAGATAAAACTTTCCGTTGGGAGCAACGGTCACATTGCTTATACCAGCGTCGCAATTATGCATTTTTTCGTTGTGGATTATTCTATCCGACAAAATATTTATTTGAGGTTGTATATTTTGTTCATATAATCTAATTATAATGTTGTTCAATGAACTGAGAGCCTTGCTATAATCATCAATTCTATTATCATCAAAGTGTTCTATGTCAGTATAACAAATATTAATACGTTTAGCTTGCTGAAGAACCACTTCTAATTCAGCAATCGATGAAATAAACTCATTAATAGACAACCTTAACACAATGCTTGAAGAATTGATTTTTTTAGGAATTTCATTATATACTTCAATGTCCTTCCCAATTTTCACATTATCAACAGTATCTATAACATCTTGATATTCTTTTGGAAGACTATAATTTGGATAAACGAAATGTATCATCAAATTCTCACACATTCCCCAGAAAATAGCCTTTCGAAGAGTAGATAGCGGCATAATCCGTTCTTCTACAATAGGATTATCCGTATGACAATATGCCACACTTGTATCATCAAGAAGTATTACTAAATATTGTAACATATTTATGTTTAATTATATCTGTTCATGTTTAGAATATTTGGTCTCAAGTTTATGAAATAATTTGTTCCAATAATAATTATTTGCACGTACTTGCGCCTTATGCATTTTGCAGATTGAAATACTTCTTTCAAAAATTGTATGCGTTTTGGCTGCATCATAATTTTCCCCTTGACACCATGCGCAACCAGATGCGACTTCACAATTAATGCATTCCTGTGATGACTGCGTACATCTGTCCAAAGTCAAAAATGGTCTTAATTTATTTCGATCAATACCATCATGTACATTCCCCAATATCCATGCTTTTTTATTTCTAAGTGAATATTGTGCGAATCGAGTACAAGGATAGAAATAACCATTTGCATCAATTGCAAGCATTTTTCCTGCACCGCACCAATTTTCATTATTGGCTACACAATCTAATGGCTTGCCAATTGTTTCATTGAAAAAAGAGCACGTCGTATATTCGTAATACCCTTTGTCTATTATAGCATCTGCTAAATCAATTAATTGCTTTTCGAACACCACATCATCATTTTGTTTCCATACATTCTCAAATACGCAATTGATTGAAATATGATGAATTCCTAAATCAAATAAATGCAAAACAGATTCCTTAATATATGGAATGTCAGATGAAGATATTGTGACTTTGGTACCCGCCTCAGGAAATTGTTGTAACCATAAAGGAATACTTTTAATTACATCTTCATATGAACCTTGACCACTCGTTTTATAAATACGATTTAAGTCGTGTTTGGTTTTCGTTCCATCAATAGTTATCCCTATACTTAAATGAGTATAATTCTTTTTTATGAAATTTTGTACTTTCTCTGATGAATAATTAAGCCCATTAGTTGAAAAAGAAAGTCTGTAAGAGTTAAACCAATGGTGATTTCGTGAATACATTTCCAGTTTTATGTAATCACATATTTTATCAATTAAATCAATCTCTAAAAAAGGTTCACCACCTATAAACTCCCATATTACAGATTCTTGGTTAAATAAAGGGTCTTTTTCTTGATCCAAGATATAATCTATTGCCACTTTTGCTGTCTCAAAAGACATTTTTTCTCTTGTATTTTTCCCTACAAGATAGCAATATTTGCAGGCCAACTGGCAGTCTTTTGTAACAATAAAAGTAATATCTTTCGATGTTCCTTCTTGCCAACCATGAGGAATATTCGCGATTTTTTCCATAATCGATCAATTACAGTTTCTACATCTACCTCGACAACTGCCACAGCTGCCAGAGCAATTATATGAGCATGCAGCACTACACCGCCCACCACATACATTGGAACAGCTATAAGAACAACCGCCACAATTATCTCTACAGTTTCCAGAACAAGTAGAAGCACAGGCAGCAGTACATTTACTAGAACAATTTCCATTACAACCTTGGTTGGTGCCTTGTGAACCTGAGCCTCTTGTATTAATAAAACTACCAGATGCACAATTTGCCGCACAAACAGACGCGCAACTTGTATTACATCCTCCTGTACACACCCAACGGCAAGTTCCAGTACATTGCTGGGCACATCCTCCTGTGCACTCCCAACGGCAAGTTC
>DFJU01000106.1:0-10263 GCA_002373755.1 Bacteroidales bacterium UBA3663
GCTGCTGATGGCCAGTTCGGTCAGCCTGTCAGCACAGGATTTTGATGATGACGAACCGTTGGCCGACCGCCAGCCTGCCAAGGCTACGGTAGCCAAGGCGAAATACGACACGCGCCAAGTGAAGGGCGAGGTGCGCGATGCCGCCACAGGCCAGCCCGTCTCGGGTGCAATGGTGAGGGTCACCGGCATGGAGGGCTACTCCGCATTGACCGGCGACGACGGCCGCTACCAGCTCGACGTGCCGACTTTCGCCTCGTCGCTGCAGATCAGCAGCCCCGACCACTCGCTCATCGAGTTGGGTCTGTCGGCCGACGTTGAACAGAAGAGCGTCGTGCTCTATTCCGTCGCCTTTACGCCCGACCGCAGTGCCAAACTGGACATTCTGGACGACAAGCATGTCGGCAACTTCCAGTATTCCAATGCCGTCAACGTGAAGGAGGAGATTCAGAAGCAGCTCGGTGCATACGCCTACAGCACATCGCGTAGCGGCACTCCGGGCATCGGCAATGTGATGTTCGTGCAGGGCTTGAACTCGCTCAACGCCAATGCGCAGCCTCTGGTTGTGGTCGATGGTGTCATCATGGAGCAGCAGTACGACCGCGAAATGCTGCACGACGGCTTCTTCAACGACATCCTTACCTCAATCAGCCCGAGCGACATCGAAAACGTCACGATCATGCGCAACGGCACAGCCCTCTACGGCACGCGCGGAGCCAACGGCGTCGTCCTGATTACCACACGCCGCAGCCACAGCATGGCTACGCGAATCACGGCATCTGCATCGACCGGCATCTCCACCGAGCCGAAATACTACGACATGATGGATGCCGACCAGTACCGCAACTACGCCTCGCAGCTGCTGAGCGGCACAGGTTCGAAGATTACGGAATTCAAGTTCCTGAACTCCGACCCGACGTACTACTACTACAAGCAGTATCACAACAACACCGACTGGAAAGACAAGGTCTATCGCACAGCCATCAGCCAGAACTATGGCATCAACGTTGAGGGCGGCGACGACGTTGCACAATACAACCTCTCGGTCGGCTTTACGAGCAACCAGAGCAACCTGCGCTACAACGACATGACGCGCATCAATGTCCGCTTCAACACCGACATCCAGCTGTTCAAGCACTTGGACGTCCGCTTTGACTGTTCGTACAGCAACGTGACACGCAGCCTGCGCAACGACGGCGCTCCGCTCTCATACGACGAGGGTACGCCGACCGCACCATCGTTCCTGGCCTATGCAAAGGCTCCGTTCCTTTCGCCATATTCGTACGGCAACGGCCAGTTGAGCACGACCTACTACGACGTGACCGACGAGTCATATCTCGACGAGGCATTGGCCAGCTACAGCAACTACAACTACAAGTTGGCCAACCCGTGGGCACTCAACAAGTATGCCGACGGCGAAAACAAGAACCACTTCGAGAATTCGTTGATCAACATCGCAGTCACCCCGACCTACAGTTTCCGTCCGAACCTGAAGTTGAGCGAGCATTTCAGCTACTCGCTGGTCAACACGACCAACCGCCTCTTCATTCCGGTGAACGGTGTTCCGGCCTACTACGTGACTGCCGTCAGTGCTACGCGCGAGAATGAGGTGCGTTCGTTGGCCTCGAAGCAGAACAGCGTACAGAGCGACACCCGCCTCACATGGTTTAAGCGATACGCAGCTCACGACGTGTCGGCCTTCGGCGGCCTCCGCATCAATTGGGAGACCTACACCTGCAACAAGCAGTTGGGCTACAACACCGGCAGCGACAAAACTCCGTTCATGAGCAGCGGCCTGCTCAATGCACAGAGCGTCGGCAACAACGACGTCTGGCGCAACATGGACCTCTATATGCAGGGCAACTACAACTACGCGGGCCGCTACTACGCACAGCTCAACCTCACCGCATCAGGTTCATCGCGCTTCGGCGAGGATGCCGATGGTGGCGTGAAGTTCGGTGGCGTGGTGTGGGGCATCTTCCCTTCGGTTCAGGCATCGTGGGTCTTGACCAACGAGAGCTGGATGCCGCAGTTGGATTGGCTTGACTACCTGCGCCTCTCTGCCGGCTACGATGTGAGCGGCAACGATGGCGCCGACTACGAGGCTGCCCGCAGCTACTTCGCCGCACAGATGTATCTGAATGCCATTTCCGGCCTGTCGTTCGCAGGCATCGGCAACACCGAAATCAAGTGGGAGACCACACGTCGCGCCAACCTCGGCATCGAAGCCGACTTCATGCAGCACCGCCTGCACGTTGCCGGCCACTGGTTCAACAGCACGACCGATGACCTCCTCTCGCTCCAGAGCCTCGGCTTCCTGTCGGGCTTGGAATACAACTGGGCGAATGCCGGCAAGCTGAAGAACGTCGGCTACGACCTCTCGGTGAACGGCAAGGTCATCGCCACCAAAGACTGGTCGTGGGAGCTTGGCTTCAGCGTCGGCCACTACAAGAACGAAATCAAGAGCCTGGCTGAGGGTCAGACGGGCTACAACACCGATGCTTACGGCGCAACAATCCGCACGCAGGTGGGCAGTGCCGCCAACCTCTTCTACGGCTATCGCACCGAGGGTGTCTTCTCGACCAGCGAACAGGCAGCCGCCGCCGGACTCTATGTCATGGCCGACAATGGCGTTGACCGCAACTACTTCGGCGCCGGCGACATGATTTTCACCGACGTGGACGGCAACAAGCAGATTAACGAGAGCGACCGCATGGTCATCGGCAATCCGAACCCCGACATCTACGGCAACATCTTCACCGCAGTGAGCTACAAGGGCTTCCGTTTGGATGCCAACTTCGGCTATTCGGTAGGCAACGATGTCTATAACTACATGCGTTCGCAGCTCGAAGGCGGCAGCCGCTTCATGAACCAGACCACAGCCATGACCCAGCGCTGGCAGGTGGAGGGTCAGGATACCGCCGTGCCAAAGGCCACATTCCAGGATCCGATGGGCAACAGCCGATTCAGCGACCGTTGGATTGAAGACGGCTCATACCTGAAGCTGAAGTCGCTCACACTGAGCTACAACCTGCCGCTCAATATGCAGTTCCTGCAGGGCATGCAGTTCTGGATTCAGGGCAACAACCTCTTCACCATGACCGAATATCTCGGCAGCGATCCGGAAGTTGTCGCAACATCGGCAGTCATCGGCCAGGGCATCGACTTGGGTCGCATCGGCCAGAGCCGCAGTTTCATGGCAGGCATCAAGATTAACTTGTAATTTGATAAGGTTGTAAGGTCTTTAGGTTGTAAGGTTATAAGGTTCAAAACCTTAAAAACCTCATAACCTCCAATTCTAAAATACCTCAAGACCTGATAACCTCAAAACCTCATAACCTAAATTTATGAAAAAATATATTCTTGGATTGGCTCTTTTGGGCACGACGTTGAGCTCCTGCACCGACTTCTTCGAGGCCGGCTCGACGCACGTCATCTATGCCGACCATAACCATCTGAATGTGGCATCCGACACCATCTATTCGATGATCGGCATCTTGAACCGGTTGCAGGCCATCGGCGACCGCACAGTGCTTTTGGGCGAGGTGCGCGGCGATTTGATGGATGTGACCGACAATACATCGTCCGACCTGCGCGACGTCGCAATGTTCAATGTGGGCGACGACAACGAATACAACGTGCCGCGCGACTACTACGCGATTATCAACAACTGCAACTACTACATCGCCAATGCCGACACCGCGCTCAAGAACAACCGCAACCAGTATCTGTTCCGTGCCGAATATGTAGCGGCAAAGGCCATCCGTGCGTGGACCTACCTCCAGCTCGTCACCACCTACGGCCGCGTGCCGTTTGTCACCGAGCCGATCCTGACCAAGGAGGAGTCGGAAAAGGACTATCCGATGTACGACATCAAGCAGGTGTGCGACTACTTCATCTTCGAAGACGGCCTCGATGCACTTGTCGATGAGGAATATCCGACCTACGGCAACATCAAGGGCATTCCGTCGAAGCTCTTCTACATCCCGATGCGTCTTGTGTTGGGCGACCTGAACCTCTGGGCCGGCAACTATCTGACGGCTGCGATGTACTATTACGACTACATGTACAAGTCCAACAATGCCCACCTCTATCCGACCTATACGCGTGGCGTGCGTTGGTCATCGAGCACTTGGACGAATTGGTTTGATTCATACATCTCATCTTTCACCGACGAAAGCAGTTCGCTTTCGTCAGAGCTGATTTTCATGATTCCGGGCGACTCAATTCCATCGGAGGGCTACTACAGCGAGTTGCGCGGTTTGGTCAACACCTCGTCGGACAACAACTATCAGATCAGCCTCACCCCGTCGCAGTCGCTCATCGACCTCTCGGCCGCACAGGACTACTGCTTCTATCAGGGCAACGGCGACTACATCATTGCTCCGAAGACGTTGGACGACTATCAGTCGGGTGATTTGCGCTTGTCTCACGTCTGGTCAACCAAAGAGAATCAGTACAACACGAAGACCAATACGCGCTACACACAGCAGTCCATCGCCAAGTATCAGACGCGCAACATCCACCTCTACCGCCGTCAGCTCGTCTATCTGCGTCTGGCCGAGGCCATGAACTGCGCCGGCTATCCGCACTTCGCCTTCTACGTGCTTTCGACCGGCATCAACAACAAGATTGTGCAAGACAGCATCCGTCCGTATTACAACAATCCTGTCGATTCGGCTGTGCTTTCGTATTTCGATTTCCCGAACACGCTCTACGACATCATCGATCCGACAGTCGATCTGAACCGTTTTAACGACGATGGCAACACGCAGGGCATCCACAGCCGTGGTTCGGGCTATACGCAGTTCAACGAAAACTACCGTATGCCGAACGACACTACCATCGCCGACAGCGCACAGCTCCGCGCATGGCAGATGCAGAAGGTTGAAGACCTGATTGTCGATGAGGAGGCTTTGGAGTTCGCGTTCGAGGGCTATCGCTACTACGACCTGCTTCGTGTGGCTCTGCGCCGCTCTGCGACCGATCCGAACTATCTGTCGGACAAGATCAAGAACCGCCGCAGCGGCAGCGACACAGGCATCACGGCCGACTTGACCGACATGCACAACTGGTTCCTGCACTGGAACAACCAGATCGGCTATTAAAGACACGACTTCACTCGCCCTCCTCCGTAAAAAGGGGAGGGAGTGTTTTGAATCATTGGATACAGGTAAGCAGGTGCTCAAATTTTTTTGAACAACTGCTTATCTCCACTTTTCAAGAAAGAAATGCTTATGATGAAAACTTATTTCCCAATATTGACCCTCTCTCTGCTGTTCCCGATTGTCGTGGACGAAGAAGGAGGGCTTTTTGCACAGGAGCGTCCTGCACACACATCGCAGGCACTCAAGGCTTACACATCGTCATACACGCAGGTGCCTTTCCGCGCCGACACCGACATCAGCGACCCGTCGTTGATGCCTGCCGAGCCGTTTGTGGTCGGCATGGACGTCGCTTGGGACAGCGAAGACAACGTGGTGCGCGGCACTAACTACATCGGTACCGACGTGTTGAGCATCGGCCGTGTCTCATTCCAGCCAAGTGACCTTGTGGACGATGACGGCAACCTGTCAACCGCACAGCAGAGCGCCCTTCTGGCCCGTCTGAACCACATCGCAAAGAGCGGCGTGAAGAACTTGATACTGAACTGCGACCACGAGGTGCTCTGCAACAGCGACAACTATCCGAACTGCGCCCAGAACTATGCCAACTACTACGGCAAGCCCGAGCAGTGGCTCAAGGTCATCAAGGCATCGGTCAAGTTTTGCGAGAGCAAGGGATTCAAGGTCATTACCATCTCGCCATTCAACGAACCGGACTACACCGCGTGGAAGGAGGGCACCAAGGATCACTTCAAGGCCATCGCCAAGCTCATCAACGAAGACCCCGATCTGACCGGTATCCGTGTCTCGGCCGGCAACACGCTGAACTGCGATCAGGCATCGTCGTGGTACAGCTACGTGAAGCCATACGTTCAGGAGGGCAACACGCATCAGCTGGCCGGTTCGTTCGATAACTACGCGAGTTTCTGGCAGACGGTTCGTGCCGACGGCAACCACGCTACGGCCGACGAGATGCACAACGTGGGCGAAGCCTTCATCGGCGTCCATTACGGTCTGCAGAGCGGCGTATGGTGGGGCTGGGAAGGTCAGGCGCGCGGCGAATTCTGTCGTGCAGCCTACTACGGCAAGGAGATCGCCTATGCCGAAAACCGCACCAACTGGACGGCTGCTTGCGTCTATAAACGTCAGGACGGCCGCATGGACGCCTTCCTCGGCGTGAGCGAGCGTCAGGCCACTACCACGAACTACGAATTCGTGTCGCTCGACAAGGAGATGTACTACGACGGCGTGGGCCCCGTGCGCAACTACGGCATCACGATGCCCGGCGGCACCGGCTACGCGACCGAAGACCAGCGCAATGCCGAGCGCATGATCCAGCTGCACTGCGGCGAGGATGTGCCGATTGAGCCGATTGTGGCCGGTCAGGCCTACGTCATCATGAACGTGAGCACCGGCAAGTGCCTCGGTTTCCAGTTTGGCAACAAGACGAGCGGAACGGCATTGGCCCAGACCAACTACACCACGAAGCCCGACACGCATCAGCAGTGGAAGCTCGTGCCGCTTAGCAACCGCTATGGCGGCGACTTCGGCTACTATTACCTGAAGTCGGTGCGCGACACGACATTCCTGGCCGACCTGCTCAACTGGGGCACGGCCGAAGGCGTTGGCCTGTGCGGCTACCCGGGCGGCGGTGGAGGCAATGAGCACTGGGCCTTCGAATATGCCGGCAATGGTGACTGGTACATCCGTTCGCACCACTCGGGCCTCTACGTCGAGGTGCCGGAAGGCAAGACGATGAACAACGTGCTCGTGAAGACGGCCAAGCTGTCGGGCGAAGCCTATCAGCGGTGGCGGCTCATCCCCGTCGATGCGAAGCTGGACACGATTGCGCCATCGGCCCCGACTGGACTTGAAGTGACGGCGCAGACGGCATCGGCCAAAATTACATGGACGGCCAACAGCGACAAGGACCTGGCCGGTTATATGATCTATCGCGGCGCAGTCGCGGCTGAGGGCGACACCGCATGGTCGTGCGTCGGCCGTATGGTTGCCGGCACCGAATTCGTCGATAACGCCATCGTCTATGGCCAGACGTATGCCTACAAGCTGCGTGCGGTCGATGCAAGCCGCAACCTGTCCGACGCATCGGCCGTCGCTACGTTGATTTTCCGTCCGGCCGACGGCCTTGTGGCACACTACGGATTTGAGGGTAGTCTGGCCGACAGCACCGACAATCTGTTCGACGCCGCCTGCGCCTACACTGTGCCCTACAACGCTACGGCGGCCAAGCAGGGCAGCAAGGGCATCTACCTGAACGCACAGCACCTGTTGTTGCCTGCCGGAGTGGCATTGTCGCCGCGATGGACGTTTGCCGCATGGGTCAACAACACGATGGTAGGCACGGGCTGGCAGCGCATCTTCGACTTCGGCAACGGCACTGATCAGTATATGTTCCTCACGCCCTACAGCGGCACCAACATGCGTTTCGTGATGAAGAACGGCGGCGACGAGGAGATTCTGTCGGCCGACAAGCTCGGCACGGGCTGGCATCATGTGGCCGTGACGATTGGCGACGATGCCGTGACGCTCTACGTCGATGGCGCAGCTGTGGCCACCTCGACCACCATGAAACTGCGTCCGTCGGACATACGGCCCGTGATTAACTACATCGGCCGCAGCCAGTTCAAGAGCGATCCGGTGTTCCGTGGCTACATCGACGATGTGCGCATCTACAACTTCGCTCTGACGGCCGACGACATCGCCCAAGTGCGCGACGGCGGCGAGGCCACAAGCGGATTGTCGCAGCTGCCGTCGGACATGAACGACACCACCCCGACTGTCGATTTGCTGGGCCGTCGCGCATCGGCATCGGCCAAAGGACTGATTGTGAACGACGGAACCGTGAAGTTCGTGAAATGATAATGTTTGAGATGAACTAAAAATGTGATTCTATGAAGAGACTTGTTTTCCCAATATGTATCGCGGCGATGGCATTGTCGGCCGCACCCGTTTTTGCGGGCAATGCCCCGACCGTCGTGACCGATAGCCGCTACGTGCGTGGCGCTACGCGATTTTTCGGACGTGCCACATGGACGGCCAACGGTACAACCATCACAGAACGCGGTTTCTGCATCAGCGCGACCAATCCCGAACCGACCATCGCCGACCAACACTCTACGACGTTCTTCGTGAACAATGGCCGCATCCAGTACATCGAGGGGCTTGAACCGGCCACCATCTACTATGCGCGTGCATACGGCATGACGGCCGACAGCGCAGTGGGCTACGGCGGTGTCATCAAGTTCTGCACCCTGCCCAAGGGAAGCGTCGCGTGGGGCTACGACAATGGCGGCTCGTCCGACGAAAATGCCCGCATCAATGCGGCAGTGGGCGAGTGTGCCGACTATTGGAACGAGCTGACCTCGATTTCCGGCTTGTACCTCAGTGTCCACTATGGTTCAGGCACACCGACGGCCGATTGCAGCTACGGCGGCTGGATGCGCGTCGGCCCCAACTCAAGCTATCAGCGCACAGGCACCATCATGCACGAGGCACTTCATGCGATAGGTGTCGGCCAATGCGACCTTTGGAGAGGCAGTTCGTCGCCGCTCCGCAGCGGCAGCGGTACTGGACTCTGGTACGGCACGCGCGCCAACGAGCTTGTCAAATTCTGGGACAACAACGCAAGCGAATACGTCACGGGCGATGCGACCCACGTCTGGGCATCGGCCGGAACATCCTATTCGGTGAACGGCGCGAACGAGGACAGCGGCACCAAGATGCAATATACCGCAGTGAGTCTCATGGCGCAGGCATTGTGCGAAGACGGTCTGCCGCCCACCACGGGTCATCCCACCGGCCTGCCATACTATTCGTTCGTTCAGGACGACGGCGCAAAATACTACCTCAAGAACGAGTCGTCGAGCTACGGCCTCTACGACTCATACCTGAAGGAGATGGCCGACGGTTCGTTCCAGTGGGTCAAGCTCACGGCAAGCGAGGCTACGGCCAATGATTCAGCCGCATGGCGCATCACCTTCAACCCGGCCACGCAGCTCTACGCGATAACCAACGTCGCCACCAGTCACCATATCAGCTACAGCACCACAGCTTCGACCTACGCCGCCGGTGCATGGGCCACACCATTCCAGCTGATGCCGTCGCGCAACGACGTGGCCGACGACAACGGCAACACCATCACCTCGCAGCGCGCCTACTGGTTCATCGCATCCGAAAGCAGCTGCCTGAGTGCCGCGGCCAATGGCGCAGTCTCGTCGGCCACATTCAACATCCGCGACAATGCCAAGCAGCAGCGTTGGCTCATCCTCACCGCACAGCAGGCTGCCGAGATGGAAGACAGCGGCCTCATCACCGCGCGCAATGCCTTCAAGAGCCTTTTGGCCGACATCAAGGCACTGGCCGATGTGCCTCACGTCGAGGTGACGGCCGATGCCGATGCCACCTTTGCAGCAGCGTTGGCCAGCCTGACGGCGCAGTGCGATGCCGCATCGACCGTGGCCGAAGCCCAGAGTGCCACCGATGCGCTCCTCACGGCGGGCAAGACCTTCCTCACCGGCGTGCGTGTGGCATCGGCCGACAACCTTTTCGACCTCACCTTCATGCTCACCAACACCGACTTCACCAACGGCAAGACCGGCTGGCTGGGTCTGATTACGAGCAACGGCACGGTCAACTACAACGAGGTCGAGTTCTACCAGAAGTCGGCCACGGCGCAGCAGTCATTGGCCAACATGCCGGCAGGCACCTACCGCGCCACCTTGCAGGGCTTCCAGCGTCCGGGCAGCAACGATGATGTCTATGCGGCCTACAAGTCGGGCACCGACGGCGTCAATGCAAGGTTCTACGTCGGCACATCGGCCGTCAATCTGAAGAACGTCATGGCCGAACGCACCGCAACGTCGCTCCATGCCGACGACAAGCAGCTGGGCGATGGTACCTACGTGCCGAACACGATGGCATCGGCCGCAGCGCACTTCGCCAAGGGCTACTACGTGAATACGAGCGAACACTACCTGGCCACGGCCGGCAAGCTGGACATCAAGGTGCTCGGCACGGGCAACACCAGCTCGTCCTATTGGCTCTGCTTCACCAACCTCCGCCTCTACAGCTACGGCAACGTGACCGCCGAGGCACTCTCCATCGGGGCTGTGACCGATGTGACGGCAACGCCATCGGCCGC
>DFJU01000106.1:10415-45766 GCA_002373755.1 Bacteroidales bacterium UBA3663
AATTTAAGATTATGAAACAAAACATTTTGGGATTTGCAACGCTTGTGGCGGGCGCGTTGCTATTGGCCACACCACAACCCATGCAGGCACAGCGTACCACCGACAAGCTGGACCGCGGACTGGTGGCCGTTCCTTCGGGCAACGGCTCGTTCGTGAGCTGGCGCATCTTCGGCGAGGAGTATTACGACACGGAGTACAACCTGTACCGCGACGGCGAGCTGATTGCCGGCCCGCTCTCGGTCTCGAACTATACGGATGCCGCTGGCAAGAGCGGTTCGAAATATCAGGTGGCAGCCGTCGTGCGCGGCGTGGAGCAGGCGAAGTGCGCCGAAGTCACTCGTCTGAGCCAACAGTACATCCAGTTCGCCGTCAAGGACGTTTACTCGCGTAGCGGCGCGAACATCACCAGCGACTACTCCATCAACGACATCGCATTGGCCGACGTGGACGGCGACGGCGTGAGCGAGTTCATCATGAAGCGCAACTACGTGGACGGCAGTTCAGTCGATGCCACGGCCTTCAACCTGCTGGAGTGCTACAACATCAAGGGCGACCGCCTGTGGTACATCGACCTCGGCCCGAACATGGTCAGCGGCCCCGACGAGCAGTATGATGCTGTGGGCTACGACTGGGACGGCGACGGCAAGGCCGAAATCCTGATGCGCGGCGCCGACAACATGATAATCTACCACAGCGACGGCACCACCACCAACATCGGCAACATGAGCGTCAACACGCGCAACACTGTGCTCCAGACGGCCAATATGACCTACACCAACACCGGCGCGGAATATCTGCTCTACCTTGACGGCGCGACCGGCAAGCCCTACGAAATCGGCTCCGGCTCGACACCCTACTGGATGACCTATCCGCTGCCACGCGGTGCGGCCGACGACTGGGGCGACGGCTACGGCCACCGTTCCACGAAGCACTATTTCGGTGCGCCGTTCCTCGACGGCCGCCATCCGTTCATCTTCCTCGGCCGAGGCTGCTACACGCGCCACATGATGAAGGCTTACAGCGTCGATCCCGACACCCACAAGCTCTCGCTCTACTGGTCGTGGGAGGACAACAACGGCTGGAGCAGCCCGTACTACGGACAGGGTTACCACAACTTCGGCATTGCCGATGTCGATTGGGACGGCCGCGACGAAATCTGCTTCGGTTCGATGGTCATCGACGACAACGGCAAGGGACTCTCGACAACCGGCCTCGGCCACGGTGACGCGCAGCATTGCTCCGACTTCGACCCGTACCGCCACGGACAGGAGATTTTCGCCTGCAACGAGGATCATCCGGCCATGAACTTCCGCAACGCCACCACGTCGCAGATTTACTACCGGCTGGAGTCGGGCAGCGACGACGGCCGAGCCCTGTGCGGCAACTTCTCCAACGACTATCCGGGTGCGATGGGCCACTCCAGCCAGTCGGGAACCATCTCGTGTGTGGCCGACAAGCCAATCGCAGGCGGTCCTGGCGGCTTCACCAACAACTTCCGCATCTACTGGGACGGTGACCTGCTGGAGGAAGGACTCGACGGAGCCAGCTCGCGTGAGGGAGCAGCCCGCGTGTNNGCATCTACTGGGACGGCGACCTGCTCGAAGAGGGCCTCGACGGAGCCTCGTCGCGCGAAGGTGCAGCCCGCGTGTTCAAGGCCGACGGCAGCATCGTCTTTACGGCCGATGGCACAGCCAACTGCAACTGGACGAAGAATACGCCATCGGCTCAGGGCGACATTCTGGGCGACTGGCGCGAGGAAATCATCGTCCGTACATCCGACAACAAGTATGTGCGCGTCTATACGACCAACATCGCGACGCCCTACCGCAACTACACGCTGTGGCACGACCACCAGTACCGTCAGGGCATGGTGTGGGAGAGCATCGGCTACAACCAGCCGCCTCACGCCAGCTACTTCCTCGGCGAACTGGAGGGCATCACCGTCGCTCCGCCGCCGTTCACGATGACCGGCCGCACCGAGGTGGCCAATGGCGGCACAATCACATCGGCCGACGAACACCTCATCGTGTGCGAGACCAACGACACCGAAATCTCGATTGCCGACGGCGCATCGCCCTACATGGTGACGTTCAACGTGCCATCGTGGGTGCAGGGAACGAACAGCACCTTGCTCAATGGCAATGCCGTCATCAACCGCACATACTACACCTGCAACGTGACGGGCGGCGGCCTGTCGGGTGCTACGCGACTTGTCAAGCAGGGCGACGGCATCCTGAACCTTCCATCGGCCACATTCACCCACACGGGCGAGACCAACATCTGGGCCGGCACGTTCAACTTCAATGGCACGATGCTCAAGAGCGACCTGTGGCTCAACCGCTTTGCCGTGCTGAACGGCTCGGCCGCGTTCAAGAGCATCAAGGCCGACTACGGCTCGGTCGTTCGTCCGGGCGGTGAGGGCAAGATCGGCACCATTGCGGCCGACAGCACCATCTACCTCGGCTTCGGAAGTCGCGTAGTGTTCGATCTGGACGGCGAGACGTTCGCATCGGACACACTGTCGGCCAAGGGCATCGTCATCGAGACCAAAAACTGGTCGTACGGCCCGAAGTACATGATGCCGGTCATCGAGCTGGCGGGCAACGTCGCAGCCGGAACATACTGCATCGCCAAGACGGGCAGCATCACCGGCTCGCTCTCCAACCTGAAGGTCGAGGGCACGAACGGGCTGAAGTGCGCGCTCTCATACGAAGACGGCAAGATTCTGCTCACCTTGGGCAGCGTGCGTGGCGCATCGCACATCTACTGGACCGGCAGCGTCAACCAGACTTGGGACTACGCGACCACCGAGAACTTCGCATTGGCCGATGGCGACAACCTCGTGCCCGACGTCTTCGTGCAGGGCGACATCGCCGAGTTCAACGACGACGCGCAGAACTTCAACGTCACGCTGAGCGACGAATTTACGGTCGATACCTTCCTCGTCAACAACACGACGGCCTACACCTTCAGCGGCACGGGCAAGATTGTGGGCGGTGCCTTCGTCAAGGAGGGCGCAGGCAAGGTCACGTTGAGCAACGATAACACCTACACGGGCGGCAACTTCCTGCGCGGCGGTACGACGGTGGTCAGCTCATTGGCCAGCAACACGCAGGCGTTCGGCTGTCTGGGCGCACCTGTTTCATCGACGGCACTTTTCGTCATGTCCAATGGCGCAGTGCTCCAGACCACGGCAGCCGTGCAGAACGCATCGCCAATCCGCTTCCAGACGGCTGAGGGCGGCGTGCTCTTCTGCGGAGCCGCGTTCACGCAGCAGAAAGCCCTCTACGGCACAGTCTGCACCAAGAAGGGCAGCGGCACACTGACCCTTTCGACGGCCAATGGCTCACTCACCAAGATGGTCATCGCCGGCGGTTCGGTTGCAGCCGAAGCAACACCGGCCGCATCGGTCGAAATGCAGGGCGGCACGCTGTCGCTCAGCGGTTCGTCGTCGGTTCCTGTCACCGTGACGGGCAACAACACCGCAATCTATTGCAACGGCGACCGCGCGACCTACAGCAATGCACTGTCGGGCAACGGCCGCGTCATCATCACCTATCCGTTTGTGGTCGGTTCGGACTGGTACGCCACACGTGCCGCGATGAACGGCAACTGGTCGGCCTTCGAGGGAACGGTGGTTCCGACCACAGGCATCGCAGCCGACGGCCGTTTCTGTCTGAACAACAGTTACGGCATGGCCAACGGCACGATGGAAATCCCGTCGGGCACAACGGTCGAGAACACCGGCAAGACGTTTGCCATCGGCCGACTGACCGGCTACGGCAATCTGGGCGGCACCTGTTCGCTGTCGAGCTCGGCCAACACTGCGGTCAACACCTGGAACGTGGGCAACGACTCATCGTTCGTGTTCGATGGCACTGTTGTGAGCAACGCCGTGTTCAACAAGGTGGGCGACAGCCAGATGACGGTCACCGGCCGATGGAGCACAACGGGAGCCGTCAGCATCAAGCAAGGTTCGGTGCTGTTGAACACGAAATTGGCCAACCTCGGTTCGGGCAAGCTCACCATCGGCCAGAATGGCACGCTCATCAGTGTCGATGACACTATCCGCAACTCGTCGGTCGTAGTCGATGGTCTGCTCTATCCGGGCAACTATCTGGGCGACTATCGCGGCACGATGTACTTCAACGGCCAGAACGTCACCATCAATGCGGGTGGCACGCTGCGCGTCTGTATGCGTAAGGCAGGCACCAGCGCGACGGTCATCGGCGGTTCGGGCATCCGCAACATCGGCAAGCTGACGCTCAACGGCACATTGCAGGTTGACCTCTACAAGACCTACACGCCAAAGGTTGGCGACGCACTGCGTTTCGTGGCCGATGTCACAACAATCGTCGGCACACCGACCATCGTCTGCTCGGACGAGAATATCGTGCTCGACGGCAGCCGCCTGAGCGAGGGCATCGTCGTTGTGGTCGGCCTCGACGGTACATCGATCGAGAACATCGTCAATCCGGCATCGGCCATCGGCAGCAAGATTCATGACCTGCATGGTCGCGAAGTGCCGGCCGACCGCCTCGAACGCGGCATGACCTACATCTGCAACGGCCGCAAGTTCGTGTACTGAAAAAAAGTCCGACGTCCCCGTGCCGCACTTCGCATGGGAGCGTCGGAACTTGACATTTCTCATTGATGCTTTTGAACTTTGATGCACTTTGATGAAACTTTGATTATCTTTGTCGCCATTCTCTGTACTTTGATTCCGTTCAAGGCACAAAAAACCGCGTAGCAGGGAGATCAAGGCCATGTCAAGGGGCATCAAAGTTCAAAACTGAAATAAGAGTCCATAATCCAAAAGCAAAATCTTAAAGCTCATGAAAATTCTTCTTAACCGATTGATTTTGGCTGTGGTTGCGCTTGTGCCGGCATTGGCATTGGCCGCAAACACCACGACCACGGTCGAGCAGGTGACGTCGGCCGTCACGGTGAGCGATGCCGTTGACTACGTCGTCACATCGACCACACCATTTGCCGATGGCGGCTCGGTCAACATCACCGACACCGACCACTCCGTCGTCATCATCCAGAACATCAAGCCGAGCAAGGTCATCGCGTCGTGGCTCAAGGGCCGCGTCTATATCAACGGCGTGCAGGCGGCCAACGGCTCAAACTGCCAGGTGCGCATGTATGCCCAGGGCGCAATCATCTTCCCCTACGCGAGCAGCATCAAGCCGCTTACGGTCTATTCGGAGCAGAACTTCGGCGGCACGGCGGTCAACAGCTTCGGCCTCGAGAATACGGGCGGCTTCATGAACACGTTGTCCGATGCCAAGTTGAACAACCAGATCCGTTCGTTCAAGCTGAAGCGCGGCTACATGGTGACGTTCTCGACCCGTGCCAGCGGTCGCGGTTACAGCCGATGCTTCATCGCCGACAAGGAGGACCTCGAGTTCGCCACATTGCCGGCCGTGCTCGACCAGCACATCACATCCTACCGCATCTTCCAATGGTATGATGCCGGCAAGCACCAGCTGGCTGCGGCATCGGGCGACAATACGGCCTGCTCGGCTCTCAACGTGACCAGCACCTATTCGTGGGGCATGGGTACCAATATGTTGCCCGATGTGGAGAGCGTCACCCACCACATCAAGGAGAATTGGCCTACAGCATCGGAACTCGGCGCAGCCACGTGGACGGCTCACATGAAGACCAACAACGAGCCGCGCAACTCGAGCGACGATTCGCCGTGCGACCTGGATGCCATCCTCGCCAACTGGGAGGGACTGATGGCCACCGGTATGCGACTCTGCTCCCCTTCGTCGTGGGACGGCAGCGACTATTGGAACGGCACCGGCTTCCTGAAGCAGTTCTTCGACTCGATTGATGCGCGCGGCTGGCGTTGCGACATCATCGACCTGCACGGCTACTGGAAGGAGGGCTCATTCACGACCAATGTGAACAATTGGGTGAGTGCCGTGAACCGTCCGGTGTGGATTTCGGAGTGGATTTGGGGTTCGTCGTGGAACAATGACGGCATCTTTGCCGTGGCTACGACCACAAGCGAGCGCGACAATCCATCGACCAGCACGCTCAACCAGAACAAGGAGGTCGTGTCGCGCATCGTCAACACGTTGAACAACAACGAGTGGGTGGAACGCTACTTCTTCTGGAACGGCGAGGCCAACTGCTCGAAAATCTATATGAACAATGCCCTGACACCGGCCGGCGAGATGTATGCCGCACAGAAGTCGGGTCTGGCCTATGCCGGCCACGAGAAAATCCCGAACCTGCCACGTCAGGGCGGCCCGTCGGACCTCATCGGCACCTACGACAAGGCATCGCGCTCAATCAGCCTCAGCTGGAGCGAGCCGAACGGCGAATACAACCAGTCGATGGTGGTGCAGCGGAAGAAGGCCAATTCGTCAACGTGGAGCACGGTCGAAAATGTCCAGTGCCTTGAGGCTGGCGGCAGCTACACCGTTACGTACGATGCTGGCGTGGGCGACAAGTTCCGCGTCGTCCTGGTAGATCTGAAAGGCAAGGAACACACCAGCAACGAGGTCACAGCGGTCAGCTCGACGCTCGATGCGGGCGATGAAATCGTTGTGGGCGATGTCACGATGTACCTTGGCGGCAATATGTTGGCCAACGGCAGCTTCGACTTCGGCACGACGGGCTGGACGAGCGGCACGGGCGATGCATTGGCCGCACCCTACTTCGAGGTCATCCCTGTGGGCGGCTTCGGCGGCGGCGCATACTTGCAGTGCTACGGCGGTTCGACAACGGCTACGTCGGCCGAATGTGTCAACGTCGATGTCAAGTTGAAGCCGAACTGCACCTACTACGCGGCTGCGGCCGGTTGCCTCAACAACCCGAACTACCAGCGCATCAGCACCGGCAGCGGCACGCTCGAGACCAACGTGCGCGTGCAGTTGCAGGATGTCTCCGACTGGGCAAAACAGGGTGCATCGTTCACCGTGACGCAGGACACGATTTGCCACATCCGCATCCGCAATGCCGCTGGCGTGGCTCAGGTCGATGAGTTCTACGTCGGCCGCCTCTACGACAACGAGGCTGATGCGTTGGCCGATGCCTTCGAGTGCGCCAAGAATCGCGTAGCGGCATTCGTGCAATGGAACACCGCCCGTCCTGAGGTCAACAGCGAACTCAACGCGGCAGTGCTGGAATGTGCATCGGCCGCAGATGTTGAACAGCGCATCCAGACGGCAATGCAGACCATTCGCGCCTACGCATCGTTCGACAGCATCATGTCCGATGCCGAACTTGTCATGTCGCTCAAACTGCCTGGCTACGCGACTGTCGGCGAATTGGTCAATGCTGTCCGCACCGGCAAAACACCGTCGGGCAACATCGAGCGCGTTGCTCAGTTGAAGTCGATTGTGGCCAGCGCATTGACCTACACCGCATTGACCGATGCCGTTTCGTCGCCGCTCTTCGCCACGACATCGGGCTGGAACACCATCAGCGGAACCTACACCGGCGGCGACCAGCGCACCGCCACGCAGGCCGGTCTGACATGCTGGAACGCTTGGTGGAGCCTGTCGGCCACGGGCAACGAATCGCAGACGATGGCCATCGACCAGACCATCAGCGGCCTTGCATCGGGCCTCTACGCGCTCGTCTGCAAAGCCTCGACGCAGCATCTGTGCGTCACCGACCAGCACGCCTTCATCATCAACAGCACGACGAACGACACCGCGCGTTCTGTGACGTTGCCTTACGGCCTGCTCGACATTGCGACGTTCGACAACAGCGCGATGTGGAGCACATTGCAGACGCCTTACATCCTGGTCAACGAGGGCGACGAGGTGAAAATCGGCTTCCAGGGCTCGAAGGCCGGCGCGGTCAACAAGTCGTGGATCAAGTACGGCGATCCGACCAGTACGGGCGACAACCGCGAGGGCTGGTGGTGCGCCACCGACTTCTCGCTGCGTCAGGTGCCGCTCTTCATCCGCGAGACCGATGCCAGCGGATGGGGCACAATCTGTCTGCCGTACGCTTTTTCGGTGCCTGATGGCGTGACAATCTATCACATCGCCGGCATCTTGTCCGACTGCACAGCCATCTGTCTGGAGGAGGAGACCGACCCGATTGTGGCCGGCCGCCCATACGTCTTCCATGTGGCCGACGGCACGACGGCGTTCTTCTTCGAGGACGTTACGTCCAAGGCTTCGATACCTGCCACCAACGTCAACGGCCTGCGCGGAATGTTTACGGCCTCGACCAAATATCCGATCGGCAGCATTGTCCTGTCCGATGGCGTCTGGACGTACGTCAGCGCGCGTGTCAACACCATCCAGTCGTACTCCGGATTTATCCAGAAGGCCGCCAACCTCGACGTGCTCAGCAGCTGGGACGGCGTCACATTGCCGACATCTGGTGTTGACAACATCAAGACCGGCCTGATCAGTGTCGCTGCGGCATCGGCCATCGAAAATTCGCGTAGCTACGACATCGTGGGCCGTCCATCATCGTCGGACAAGGGCCTGCAGGTGCGCGACGGCATCGTGACGTTCGTCAAGTAAATTTTTAAGTAGGTGTTCAAAATTATTTGACTATATTTTTCAGAGATTGGGATGCAGATTTCGGTTTTGGCCGATGGCGCAATGTGACATTGTGCCTGAGGACAAGGCCGGAAGATGCGCCCAAGAATGAAAAAGATAGCTTTTGGACAGCCTACATGATATTATAAAATAATTTTGAACAACTACTTACAAACTTTCAATTCTCAATTCACACCATGAATCCTTTATTTCTGGCCAGCGAATTCGTGGCCTTTCTGTTCACCTATTTCACAGGCAACAATCCACAGCAGGAGCAGATCTGCTATGCGCTGTCGGACGACGGCTACAACTACACCCTGCTCAACCAGGGCCTGCCCGTCATCAAGAGCGACAGCATCGCCTTCACCCAATGCGTGCGCGACCCGCACATCCTGCGTGGCGAGGACGGCAAGACGTTCTACATGGTTGCGACCGACATGAAGAGTTCCCTCGGCTGGGCCTCCAACCGTGGCCTCGTCATGATGAAGAGCACCGACCTCATCAACTGGACGCACTCGGTGGTCAACATCCCGACCCGTTTCCCCGAGTGGATGAACGTGACTCGCGTGTGGGCACCGGAGACCATCTACGACCATAAGACCGGCAAGTATATGGTCTTCTTCTCGATGCTGACCGACGACGGCAAGTGCAAGTTCGACAAGATTTTCTACTGCTACGCGAACGCCGACTTCACCGACCTTGAGACCGAACCCGTCTATATGTTCGACAACGGCTCGGCCACCATCGACGGCGACATCGTCTATAACGAGGCCGACCAGCTCTACCACCTCTTCTACAAGAGCGAGGCGCACGGTGGCATCCTTCAGACCACGGCCAAGCAGCTCACGGCCGAACCCGGCCAGCCGCTCGGCAGCCAGTGGACAAAACTCGATGGCCATGTCGAGGTATGCAAGAAGGCCGTCGAAGGCGTCGGCGTGTGCAAGAGTCTGGACGGCAAGTCGTGGATCGTGATGTACGACTGCTACGGCTCGGGTCACTACCAGTTCTGCAAGTCGGCCGACCTGAAGACCTTCGAGTGGGTAGCCGACACGCACACCAAGGGCGCATTCACGCCACGTCACGGCACCATCATGCCAATCACGCAGGAGGAGAAAGACCGCCTTTTGGCCAAGTGGGGCGCTACGGCCAATCCGATTCTGCCCGACTTCCATGCCGACCCAGAGGTGCTCTACAGCAATCTGACAAAGAAATACTACATCTATTCCACGACCGACGGCACTCCGGGTTGGGGCGGACACGACTTCTCGGTCTTCTCGTCCGACGACCTCAAGACGTGGAAGGACGAGGGCAAGATGCTCGACGTCGCCACCGATCAGGTCAAGTGGGCTGTCGGCAACGCCTGGGCGCCGGCCATCATCGAACGTAAAGAAGGCAAGGGCTACAAGTACTACTTCTACTTCTCGGCCCACAACCCCGAAAGCAAGCGCAAGGAGATTGGTTGCGCCGTGAGCGACAGTCCAGTCGGCCCGTTTGTCGATTGCGGTCATCCCATCATCACCGATGCCGACCGTCCGGCCGATGCCAAGGGTGGTCAGGCCATCGACGTCGATGTCTTTCAGGACCCCAAGACCGGCAAGTTCTACCTCTATTGGGGCAACGGTTTCCTGGCCGGAGCCGAGTTGAACGACGACATGATCAGCATCAAGCCCGAGACCAAGGTCAACCTCACGCCGAAGGGCGGTTCACTACGCGATTATGCCTACCGCGAGGGCGGCTACGTCTTCTACCGCAAGGGCATCTACTACTTCCTCTGGTCGGTCGATGACACCGGCGCCGACAACTACCACGTCGCCTATGGCACCAGCAAGTCGCCTCTTGGTCCTATTGAGGTGGCCGAGCAGCCTGTCATCCTCCAGCAGCGTCCCGAGAAGGAGATTTACGGCACGGCCCACAACTCCATCCTCAAAGACCCGAAGAAGGACCTCTGGTACATCGTCTATCACCGCATCAATCCGTTCTTCCGTGGCCGACGCAACGGCCCTGGCATCCATCGTCAGGTCTGCATCGACCCGTTGACCTTCGACAAGGACGGCAAGATTATCCCTGTCGAGCCGACGAAATGATGACTTGGTTTGCGGTCGATGCGCATCGGCCATAACCAGAACGACAAAAAATGACAAAGGCCTGCTTTCCGCAATGGGAGGCAGGTCTTTGTTGCTCAGAAAAGTCGCGTAGCAGGGCAGGGGCAGCCGTCATTCTTTCAGCTGTACGTGGCTCTGGTTTTCGCCGAAGTAGCCGGCGTGGCCGCAGAAGTTCTGGAAGGCGGACTTCATGATTTCCATCTCCTTACGGTGTGCGCCGACTTGCGAGTTGTACATCTGCTTGAAGTCGGCATCCATGTGCGATTTCTTGAGAGGCGTTGACCAATAGAATTGCCAGAAGTGCATCTGGTCGGCTTGGTTCATTGTGGCGATGAGCGGAATCATGACGTCGATTTTCTTCTCCATCGTCATGCGGAGCACCTTCTGGAACAGGCTTGGGGCATCGGCCTCGATGGTGGCACCGATGGCAAGGTCGATTAGCTTTGCGCAATAGATTGTGTCGCCGATTTTCGTCATGCTGATCGAGAGGGCGTCGATGTGTGCAACATACGATGAATAGAGGTTCTTGATGCCTTCGCCGTGGTTGCCGTACACGAGGATGAAGTCCCACCAGCGGCTCGGAAATGCGTCGAAGAAGGCTCGTTGGCACTCATATTTTTCGGGGTTGGCCAACAGTTCATCGTACGTCCGGCTGAGCGTTGCCATGTCGTAGATGTCGTTGATGCGGAATCCTGTGGTGTCGGCCACGTTGAGCGAATCGGCTGCGTTCGGGTCGGATTCCAGGTCGGCATACATGTCATTTTTGGATGGAAGGCTGCACGAAGCGAGCCCCAAAAGGCACAGAAGGAAAGGATAAATCTTCATAATGATGTGTGTTACAATGGTTTACTTTAAGATGAGCGATTGTCGTCAAATTCAGTTCTGCAAATCTACAGTTTTAGTGTGCGTTTTGCAAGGAAAATGGGGAATATCTTGAATGGTAACTTAGAGTGAAGCCGATTTCCGCATGGTTATTTCTGGAAGCAGGACGGCGGTTTCTGGTTCATCGGCCGGCGCATCTTTCGGCTTCCACGACACAATGAAACGCACTTTCGCCGACAGTACGGCATAGCCTTTCCGCGTCCAGTCGGCCATCACGCCCGCGAATTTTGCCGACACTTTGGCAACAGCCTTGTCCGATGCAGAATCGTGCAGCACAAGGTCGCGTAGCGTCAATTCAGCGCCGCTGCGAAGTGTCAGGATGTCTTTTTTTCGGCTTTTGAAGTAGTCGAGCACGACATCTTTATGTGAAAGTTGCAAGACGATTTCGTCGGGCATTGCGTAAATGGTTTCGTCGGTGGCCAGTCGGTCAGCCCCCAGATTGTTGAAGAGCGGACTGTCGGTGTGGATGAATAGCCGATGCCGGGCGCGCGTCATTCCGACGTAGATGCATCGTAGGGTTCGGTCGTCCTTTTGTGTGGAGTCGTTGACCAACATATATACGTCGTCGAATTCACGACCTTTTGACTTGTGTATGGTCGATACGATAACATCGCCTTCGTTGAAGTCGCAGAAGTCTTCGATCGACGATTCGAACAGAAATTCGCGCAGATCGGAGAGATATAGTCTGTTGTTGGTCGATGCGAAGCGTTCGATGCAGCTTTTGACGATTGGAAGGCATTGGCTGTTGCGATATGTCGCGAATGTGAGGTTTTTTGCCTCATTCCATACATCTGACAAGATTGTCGCAGAGTGAGGATGTTTGCCAAGTTGGAGCAGGAAGTAGCGGATTTCGGCAAGATTCCAGATGCGGATGCCGTCCATCGATTGAATCAGTTGGCATCGGATGCCGTTGTTGCGCAGTATGGCAACAAGCGTGACGGCCTCGTCGTTGGTCTGGGTCAATACGCCGGTAGTGCCGGATGTGCGGTTGCGCTTCAATGTCTGCACAAGTGGGTCGAACATTATGTGCGATTTGTGGTTGACGACCTCGACGTAGCCATTGTCGTTGCTCATCGAGACGATTGGCGTGCTTTTCATTCGTCCATATATGCGTTGTACAAATCGGTTGGAGCAATCGACAATGTGGCGTGCGCTGCGGTAGTTTTCGGTCATTTCGATGAAGCGTGAGCCTTGCATCTGAGCCAGTTCCTTCATGTGCGATGAACTTGAACCGCGGAATTCATAAATGTTCTGGTCATCGTCGCCAACGGCAATTACGCGCATTTCCTCGTTGACGGCCATCAGTGCCCTGACCAGTTTGTATTCGTCGGCACTCATGTCTTGCGCTTCGTCAATCACCAGCACAGCTTTTCCTATTCGGTTGGGTTCGACTTCGCCCTGTTCAATCATGATTGCAGCATCGGCCACTACGTTGCCGGCATCTTCCAGATTGCCCATGCGTCCGAGCAGGTCGAAGCAGTAGGCGTGGAAAGTCTTGATTTCGACAAAGTGGGCTGCATTGCCGATTAGCCCGATTAGTCGTTGCTTGAATTCGGTGGCGGCGGCACGCGAGAAGGTCAGCATGAGCAGTTGTTCGTGCTTGACGTCTTCAAGCAACAACAGCGAGGCCAATTTGTGCACAAGGACGCGCGTTTTTCCGCTGCCTGGACCGGCGGCCACAACGATGCAGCGCGAATCCTTGTCGTTGACAATCTGCATCTGCATCGGCGACAGTTGGCCGAACAACTGGTCATATTTTTGTGGCGAGAGGTTGCGCTGTATCTGGTCGAGCCGTTCGCCCTTGAAATATTTCATCACGAACTTGCGGTAGTCCATCTGGAAATAGTCTTGCACATAGCGAAGGGCGGCATTGTAGTCGCGAACCATCAGGTTGGCATATTCGCCCACGATGTGGACTTGCTGGATCTTCTGTTTGTAGAATTCGTCGAGCATACGGTAGTCCTCGAACTTGTAGCGTGCCTTGCTTTCCTTCTTGCGCCGGATGTCCATAGCGTTGTAGAGCACCAGGAAACCGCCTTCCAGTTTCAGTGCGCCGATTTTCGACAGGTAGAGCAGGGCTTCGTCGATGTCGTTGAGGCTCAAATTGCCTGATGAGCCGAAAATATCGTCGCGGTGTGCTTCCTGGAATTGCTTCAGCAGTTCGACGACAGAAAACTGTACGGCATTCTTTTCGTTCGGATCGTCGGTCTTGTCCGACACCATTCTATACAGTTTTTCGACAATGAAACGGCTGATTTCAACTCGCTTCTGGAAGCGTTCGAGCAGAACGGCCTTTTCGTTGCGGCGTTGTATTTCGAGTCGGTGGGCTGCGTCTTCCGTCTTGGCAATGTAGCCCTTCACGCAGAGGAAATAGAGCAGCGTGCGGATGTCCTTTTCTGTCGAAGACGTAATGCCGCTCTTCACGGCGTTGTCGTTGAGCTGCTTGCACAGGATGCGCAGAGTGTCGTCAGGGAGCTGTTCCAGTACGAAGCTCTCAATTTTTATGAAGCGTTCGAGTGTGCTACGCGATTTCCGCTCCGAGTCGCCGGCATCTTGCAGGTAGGCAGACATGTCTTTCGAATCGGCCAAAATGCCTTCCAGACGCATCCGCTCGACTGCCGACACGACCTCTTGCCGTGTCATGGCCAATGTGTCGGCCAAATAGTCGATTCGCGATTCAGCCTCGGCATCTTGCGCCCGTGCGATGTATTTTTGCGAGATGAGCGACTTGATGATGCGTATCGTCTTTTCGATTTCTTCGTTTTCAAAGAGTGAGGAATTGGCGATGCGGCTGCGTGCCTCGTCCATGTTGTTGATTGTGATGCCGGTGGCATAGACGTGTGGCACGTTGTTGCCTCGTTCGATGTAGCCGGCCTGTTCAAGTGCTGACAGAGCGGTGCGAACGCGCGTTTCGATGTCCGACACCGAGTCGTCCCATCCTGCCTGACGTGCGATTTCGAGAGCCGAACAGCATACGCGTTCGCGCTGTTTTGTCATGCTTTTCACGGCGCGCCAAATCTGTTGTATTTCGCCGATGCTTAGCTTCGTCTGGTTGAGCAGGATGAAGTGCTTGTCTAGGTCTGAATCTCCATAAAGCACATAACAACGTGCATTCAGGTGCGGGTCACGGCCGGCGCGGCCAGCCTCCTGTACATAGTTTTCGAGAGAATCGGAGATGTCGTAGTGCACGACGAGTCCGACATCGCTCTTGTCAACGCCCATGCCGAAGGCCGATGTCGCCACGATGATGCGCGTGCTGCCGTTCATGAACGAGTCTTGGTTGTTCACCTTCACGTCAGCATCCATTTGGCCGTGGTAGGGTAGAGCCTTGTAGCCGTCGCGCTTCAGCTTGTCGGCTAATTCCACGGCACGGCGCGTGCGCGACACATAGACGATGGTCGGGCTGTTGTCCTCATCGACCAAGTCGCGTAGTTTCGCATACTTTTCATCATCGGTTTCGACGTGAATCACCGAATAGCGCAAATTGGTGCGTGTTGCCGACGTGGCATATAGTTGCAGTTCCAGACCCAATGTGCGTTTAAAATAGTCGCAGATGTCTTGCACAACCTTCTGTTTGGCTGTCGCCGTGAAGCATGAGACAGGAATCGGCTGCGACCGTTGTTTCTTTTTCTGGTATTGGTCAATGAACTTGGCTATGTAGAGATAATCGACACGAAAATCCTGTCCCCACGACGAGAAGCAGTGGGCTTCGTCGATCACGAATCTGACCACATGGCGCGAAAGCAGGACTCGCTCGATGGTCTTCGAACGCAACATTTCTGGCGCGATGTAGAGCAGCGATGCCTCGCCGTTGGTGACTCGCTCGATGGCCAGTTGTCGTTCGATGGGGTTGAGCAGTCCGTTGATGGTGACTGCTTCGGTGATTCCACGGTCGGCCAGATTGTCCACTTGGTCTTTCATGAGCGACTGAAGTGGAGAGATGACCACCGTGAGTCCATGCACTGTGCGCCCCTCCATCAGCGCCGGCAGCTGGAAAGTGAGCGACTTGCCGCCGCCTGTCGGAAATATGGCGAGCAATGATTTCCCGTCAACGGCCGCCTGCACGGCCTGTTCTTGCAACGGTTCTCCGCCGTAGGTGCGGAATCCGTCGTAGTCAAAGATTGACTTCAGGTTGGCGAAAATGTCAAGCTTTCGGTTGCAATATGGGCACCCACGTTCGCAGCGGTTGTGACGCAGCAATTTGATGACATTTTCAACATTGGGGTAGTTGTGCAGCACCCATGCCGGCGTGATTGAATTACGTTTTTCGGTATCGATTATGGCCAATGCGTATGCCATTTCTACTGGCGATTGAGCGATGATGCTGTCGAGGTCGGCATTTTGGCAGATGTCGGTCGCGTAGTCGCTTCGGATGAGCGATGCAAGTCCGCTAGTCGCGTAGTCGGCATTGACCATGTCGAGAAAACCATTGAATTCAGGACGGCCTCGTAGCAATGAAGCATAGATCAGACGGCGTGTCTGGCTCAACGATTTCCATTTTGCCAATTCGTCGTTCAGCAGGTCCAAAGCCTTCTGGCAGTCATTGACGGGATTGTTGAATTGCTCGGATTGCAGTTTGTCATCTTTGAGCAGACGGTGGTAGGGGTGTTCCGGAAAGAGTAGCGGCGACATGTAGAGAGTATCGACCAGAAGCCATCGGCCGTAATCGTCGCCGAACAGGAAACCTGCATCGTGATGGACAATGTTGTGGCCGCATAGGTAGTCAATGTCGCGTAAAAAGTCGCGTAGCGCATTGCGGTCGGCCTTGTGGAATGTGCTGCCGTCGTGCCTGATGGCTCCGATGTCGTGCACTTTCTTATCTTTGAGTCCGACCTCGGCGTCAATCACGGCAAAACGGCCGCTGTTGTGTGATGTTTGGCCAGCTTCGATGCTGACGGCGTTGTCTGTAGCGTCGTCAGCATCGTTGATACCTAAGATTCTGTTCCAAAATGACATAGTTCAATCGTTTTTTACCTCGCCACCGGCAGCCACACCGTCATGTCGCAGCGGCCTCGGTTGCCCCATGCGAAGTAGGGGACGAAGCGGACGGTGGCGCGACGTGTTGCGGTTGCGAGCGGACGGTAGAGCACACCTTGCCACGACGGGGCATCGGCCACAATCTCGACTTCCGTTTCGAGGCCGACGATGCGGCTGCCGTCAATCTGCATCTCGACGGGGCGGAACTTCGCATCGGCTGGAACCGAGACATCGTCCAGACGCACGCCCTTGGGCAGGTCGCATTCCTCTAGACAATAGACCACCGGACCGCGCTGTACGGCCACCTGGTTGCGAATCTCTTCGGCCAATGGGTGCGCCTCCATCAGGCGGGCGGGCATCGGAAGGTCGATGGCCAATGTATCTCCCTCGCGCCAAATCCGTGTAGTGGTGCGGTAGCCCGTGCTGTCGGCCGTCAGTCCGCTCCACGCAGGGATGCGCATGGCGATGCTCCACGCTGTCTTGCGCGCCTTTTTCGGGATTTTGACGACGGTGAGCCGGATGTGGCCGTCCCACGGATAGTCGGTATCCTGACGCAGGGTGGCTTCGCCCACGCCGGGCACATCGGCCACCACCTCGCTTGCGCCGTACATCTGGCAGCTGAGGGTGCGCTCGCCCACGGTGTAGGCGTAGTTCTGTGCCTCGCAGAGTGTGCGCAGCGTGTTGGGCGGACAGCAGAAGCAGGAGATGTATTCGGTGCGCTCCTTCGGCCAACGCAGCGTGTAGGGCAGGTCTTTCGAGAGGCGCAGCGGGTTGGTGTAGAAGTAGCGTCGGCCGTCGAGCGAGATGCCCGAAAGCACACTGTTGATCATACACTGTTCGGCCACGTCGGCATATTTCGCATCGCCCGTCACTTCGAGCATACGCCAGTTGAACAGCATGTTGCCGATGTTGGCGCAGGTCTCGTTGTGTGCCGTGCTGTTGGGCAGCTGGTAGGGCCGGCCGAACGACTGGTGCACCTTCTGGATGCTGTCGGGCGTGTAGTTGGTGCCGTCGGGCGATGTGCCGTCGTAGAGCGCGCCGCATCCGCCGGTGATGTACATCTTGCGGCCGATGATGTCCTGCCAGATGCTTGTCAGATTGCCCATCCAGTCGTGTCCGTCGGCGTTCTTATGGCCGATTTCTGCCATCACGTCGGCCACACCCGCGTAGAGGTAGGTCGAACGGACGGCATGGCCCATCGCCTCATATTGCGTCTCGAAGGGGTCGCGGTCCTGATTGTCGTCGGTGCCGTTCTGCACCTGGCTGCGTATGGCGATGAGCTGCTGGGCCAGCTGGAGGTAGCGCGGATTGCGCGTCTCGCGCCACATCTCGACCACGCCCATGTAGTGGCTCGGGCAGATGGCGCATCGTGCGAGCTCGGCCGATGCGGTCTCGTAGAAGTTCACCAGAAAGTCGGTGGCGCGGACGGCGCAGTCGAACAGCGTGGTCTTGCTCGTGGCGCGCTTGTGGACGATGCCGGCCATCATCAGGTGGCCGAGATTGTAGGTCTCGAAGTTCAGACGGTTGGCGAACTGGCCCTTCTCGTCGGCCGCACCGACAGCCGTTCCGATGACGGTCTGCTGGCGTGAGTCATTGGCCGATGCCTTTTTCCGCCGTTCCTCGATGATGACGGGCGTGTGGATGTAGCCGTCGGCGCGCTGCGAACGCACTACGCGGTCGATGAAGGTGTCCATGATTGTGTCCAATGCGGCATCCTTCGTCACGGCATAGACGGCAGCCATGCCCTCCAGCCACTTGTACATGTCGCCGTCGTGGAATGGAGGCCCCCAATGTTCGCCCTCGCAGTCGCCGGCCGCGATTTCAAAGTTGCGGAAGCCGTGCGACACGTCGGGGTTCTGCCACGTCTGCCACATGCTCTGCACCGAGGTGCGGCTGAAGACGTTGAAGCGTTCGCCCCAGAAGCCGTCGGTCCAGCGCACGTTGCCCAACGGGACGTCGTGCATCACGGCGTGCTGGCTCTGGGTGGTCTCGCTCAAACTCTGGGCGTGGAGGGAAAATGAGAGTACGGAAACGGAAATGGATAAGATGAAAGATTGTATATTCATGACATAAGTTTAATAGTTCCAACAAAAAACGGATTTCAAGGAGGCGATGCTTCCAGCGTCGCTCATAAATTCGTGGATGTTTTTATAGCGACGTTGGAAACGTCGCTTCCTTGAATTTCAGGCCAGCGTGACGGTCTGTCCAGCCTCGATTGTGGCCGATTTCCCGGCTACGCGGATTTCGCCGGGGCCGATGCCCTTCGGAGCCGTCACCGTGAGGCGTTGGCCGTCCATCTCGATGTGGATAGGGCCGAACGGAGTGGGTACGTCGCCGCGCATCCACGCGAGGCCGCCAAGCGTTGGCCGTGCCGTCCATGCGGCTTTGCCATCGGCCGAAATGTAGCCCGGCTGGAGAGGCTCGACGCCGAGGAAGTAGCGGCCGATGAGGTAGATGGGCGATGCGCCCCACGCGTGGCAGAGTGATTTGCCGTATGGTCGGCCGTACATCTCGAGGTGCGGAGCCTTGGGCGATGGGACAATGCCATCGGCCATAAATCCGGATGTCTTTTCGTTGGCCGATGCCTCGTCTTCGGGTACGTATTTTTCCCAGAACGAGGTCGCTCCGTTGCGCAACATTCCGCCCCAATATGCCTTGATTTCGGGTAGCACGTCGGCCTGCAAGCCCAGCTGACAGAGTGCGGCCAGTTCGTAGAAGCGCATGTATGGCGTCGTGATGGCCGGCACGTCGGGATTCTGCATCACGTTGGCGAGAATTTCCTGCGCGCGCTTGGCATCGGCCACATCGTAGAGGATTGCCATCATGTTCGGGAACTTCGTCACCTGTCGGTTCAATGTCAATGTGGTGGCGGAACTTTCTCCTCCCCTCTTGGAGGGTCGGAGGGGGTCTTCAAGTGCGTGCAGATACGCCTTCTGTGCGTCGTCCCAGAATAGTCGGTCGGTCTTTTGCTGCACATCGTCGGCCAAAGTCGCGTAGCGGTCGGCTTCGGTGTCGCCCACCAGCGCGGCGCATATCTGCATGGTGCGCAGGCTGCGGATGAGGAGCATCTGCTCGAAACTGAGGATGCCGCGCTTGTGCATCGGGAAATCGACCCAATCGACAAAGACCCAGTCGTCGGGTTGGCCGATGGCGAGTCCGTCGTCGGAGAGGCGGCCCAGGGTGTAGTCCATCAGCGTCTTGGCGCGCGGATACATCTCAGCGATGAAGGCCGTGTCGCCCGTGTAGCGATAGTAGTCGGCCAACGAGTTGAACCAGTAGAACGTGTAGTCGAGGATGGTGTTGACGTGCGCCGTGACGGGATCTTTGCCGCGCAGCTGGCGGATGGTGCGCTTCACGGCCTCGCTGTCGAACCGCAGGTAGTAGTTCATCAGGTACGNNTAGAACGTGTAATCCATGATGGTATTGACATGTGCTGTAACAGGGTCTTTTCCACGTAATTGGCGGATGGTACGCTTAACACATTCTGTGTCGAAGCGAAGATAGTAATTCATTAGATATGACTGAATGGCGTCACCGCTCCATGTCCAGCGGTCGCGCTTGATGCCGTCCATCATGAACTCGCGCGTAGTGAGGTCCATCGTGTAGGCCGCAACTTGCCAGATGCGGTTCACCTCGTCGTCCGAGCATTCGAAACGGCCGCTACGCGACTCCTCCTGCGGCAGGTATTCGTAGAGCATCGTCACATCGGCCACATCGCCCTCCACAAGCACGTAGCGGAAGGCTTTCGAGCCGGAGATGGTCAGGGTGCCGTCGGCCACAACGCGGTCGAGCGTCTCGCAGTGCTCCTTGTCCAATGCCTCGGCCTCGCTTTCGCCGTAGTAGATGGCGACCTCGCCGTGCGCGCCGTGCAGGGTCACGTAGCCCATCGTTTCGCGTCCGAAGTCCCACAGGGAGGCATTGGCCGCAATCTTTTTATGGCCGATGGCATTGCGCGGCTCGGTGCGGAGCAGCTGGAACTGGCTGGGCAGCACCTGCGGGTCGTCGCATCCGGGCCACATGCCGGGCGCGAGGTAGATGCCCGAGCCGTGGGCGACGCCGTTTTCGTCAATCCAGATCTTGTCTTCGCAGGTCACGAGCCACGAGCCGTCGGTGTTGGCTGGGCTATTGGCCAATGTGCCTTCAATCCAGAGCGATGGCGGCGTGCTGACGCTGTTGACCTTGATGTTCAGCTTGTGGCGGCCTGCGGGCAGCGTCCACGTGTCGGGTTGGCCGAACTGGAGCTTTCCATCGACCATAAAATTATAGATGCCCTCCACGTGGATGTGAAGGGTATCTGACTCGGGAAGTGTAAATTCCTTTGAGAATTCGACGGTCTGCCAGTGGCTGTCCTGCTTCCAGAAGGGCGGGAACATCGCGCCACGTTCAGTGCGCCGGTTATTAAACTGGTTCCCCAGCCAAACCTCGCGGTCGCCGGGGAACCATATCCATTGCGGTTTATTCGCCATAGTGTTCTTTGGTGTGATCTTCGCCGTAGCGTTCGTCGGAAATCTGGCTCATTGTCTTGCCACGGGTCTCAGGAGCGTAGTGGATGCCGATGGCTGCCGAAATCACTAAGAGCGCAAGCATAATCCATGAGCCGTAGCTGATGGCCTTCTCGCCGCCGATTGAGTTGAAGTATTCGGAGAAGGTGCTGGCACCGAGTGCTGAAAGCAGACGCACCATGCAGACCATTACGCCGACTGCTGCTGCACGGTAGCGGAACGGGAACAGCTCGACGCTCCACAGGGCGAAGAAGAGCTGCACCGAAATGCCGGCCTGAACGCCCCACAGGATGGTGACGAAGATAAGGCCGCCCATGCTGTCGATGCCGACCAGTCCGACCATAAGCCATGCCAGGATGCCGACATCAATGAAGCCGGCCATCAGCTTGCGGTGGTTGAAGCGGTCGATGAAGAAGGCTCCGACGAAGGTGATGACGCAGGTCAGGAACCACATGTCGGCCAACGTGCGGGTAGTGATCAGCATCGAGAGGTTACCGACAGTCTGATAGATGTGGTTCTGGAAGAAGCCCATGGTCGACGCGACAAGATTCCACGACAGGTACATGCTGGTGAGGATGATGACCGTCTGCAAATACGGTGCCTTGAAGAGCTTCTTGAACGAGAAGAACAGCGGCTGCGTCTTGTCGATGGATGCTTTGTTGGCCAGCCATTCGTTCGACGGCTCCAGACGGCGCATGAAGAACCATGCAATGACGGCGTCGATGTAGAGCAGTGCGAACACGATGCGCGACGTATAGACGTTCACTGCATTCGTGTGGTTGGAACGTACGCCAAACCAGTCGGCCACCTCAACGACCCACGAGAAGAGTGTGCCGCCAGGCGAGAACAGGAAGGCAAAGAGTAGCACAAAGGCAGGGCCAAGACCCCAAGCCACCTGACTGAATGCGATGTTGCGGCCACGGGTGTTAGGCTCTGAACATTCGCAGATGTAGGTCCACGATGCAGGGATGCTCACGCCGGCTGCTACGCCAGTGATGACGAAGCCAAGCAGCAACTGTGCGAAGGTGCTGGCTGTCATGGTGAGCAGGATGCCTGCCATGTAGGTCAACAGGTTGTAGGTGAACACTTTGCTGCGGCCATAACGGTCGGCAAAGAAACCACCCAAGAATGCGCCGATGGCAGCACCTGTGCCGTTGGCCGAAAGGAAGTTCAGCCAGCCAAGGTCGCCGCCGCTCAGGCCAAGATACTTTTCCCACAGCTCAAGGCCACTGCCTCCGGCCACGATGGCACCTGCAGCCAGAAAGTTGCAGGTGGAGGCAGTCAGTGTTTTTTGTAATGATGATTGTGACATAGTGTAATTTGGTTTTGTTCCCCGCCGTCAGTCAACAACGGGAAGAGGTTAATGATATTATATAAGATAAAATTCTGGTTGATTGCAGGGAAGTAGGGAAAGAAGAACTAAGAGTTGCGTCCTCCTTTCTCCTGACTTCCCTTCATTTATTCGTGTACGTACAGATCCCAGCCCAGATAGTTCACAAGGGCATCCTGCACGATTTCGACCACATCGGTACGCACGAGGGCGACGTGATGCTCGAAGCCGTTGCGGCAGATGTACTTCATCAGCTTCTGGAGGTTATCGACCTTGGTCACGGCGATGCAGCCGTCCATGCCGTATGGGTCATTGGTCAGCTCGCCCTTGCCCAGATATGCCTTGATGCAGCCTTTGGTGTCGTCGGTCGAGATGCGGAAGAAGGTGAACGGGCCTTCAGCCACCTTGGCATACACGGCGCCGAAGGTGCGTACCTTGCCGAGGGTGCGACCCAGCACGCCGAGCGGACCGAGTTTGAGGTCGTCGGTGCCTACGAAGCCCTTCGGGAAGTTGCCGCAGTGGGTGCAGACGCACTTGTTGCGGTCCTGGGCAAAGTTGTTGTTCCAGTCGGCAAGGGCGGCAGGCTGCTGTGTGGCCAATGTCAGCGCGTACATCGACACGGCACCGGCCAGGTCGGTCTCGCAGGCAGCCGGAATCAGCTTATCCGACAACATCGACATCGTGACACAGGCGGCGCAGCCATAGTTCTGCTCCAGCGAGTCCCAGCATTGGATAGCGACGGCATCGACCTTCTCGCTCTCCATCCAGTTCTCGACAGCTACGCCGAATTTTGCCTGCACGCGCAGCTTGTCCTGATACTGCTCAGGCACCTTGGCGTAGGCCGGAATCGACTTCAGCTTCTCGATGAACTTCGGGTCGTCGTCGGCCACCTTCTCGGCATTGTAGAGGATTTCGCTCAAATCGACCGGAACGACGGTGATGCCGCTGCGTTGCAGCAGTTTCTCGCTTGCGCGGCAGGTGTTGAAGCCCAGCGGACGTGTGCCGATCTGGCCGATGCGGCAGTGGCGCAGGCCGTTCACTACGCGGCAGGTTGCGGCAAATTTGACGATGTCGGCCTTGACCAACGGGTCGTAGATGTCGTAGGTGTGCAATGTGGTGTCGCTGAACGGGATGCCGTACTGATACAGGTTGTTGCACACCGAAATCTTGCCGCAGAAGGCGTCGCGGCGGTGGTCCAGATCGACCTTGTCGTTATAGTCGTCGTAGGCCTGAACCAGCACCGGCACGTTGAGGTTGGCCTCGCTGATGGCGTTGATGATGCCGATTTCGTAGCCGAAGTTCGGCAGGGCGACGATGATGCCGTCGATGCGTTCGCGGTTCTCCTTGAACTGGGCAGCAACCTTCAGACCGTCCTCGCGCGTCTCAATCGAGCTCGAACCGGTCACGGTAGCATCCTCCGGCAGGATGACATAGTCGTAGCCGCACTCGTCCATGATGCGGAGCAACTCCTTGCGTACGTCCTTGGCCAACTCGCTGTTGAAGTAGGCTCGCGTACCTATAATTATGCCGAAACACGGCTTCTTGTTCACAATCTTCATAAATTCTTTGTTTTTAAGGACCCACCCCCGCCCCCTCCACAAGGGAGGGGAGTGAAGTCCGTTGTTAACTCTTATTTCTTATTTCATAATTATTTCAGCACTTGTGCGACCGCTTGATGCCATTCATCCACGTAGCGCTGCATTTTCGAGCTGTCGGCCAATGGCTTTTTCGTCCAACGCGAGCGGCGCAGGCGGGCGACGTCGGCCAACGAGGCATAGACACCTCTTGCCAGCACGTTCATCACGACGGCGCCCATGGCCGATGCCTCTTCCACGTCGCTGCAATTGACCGGCACGCCCAGCACGTCGGCCTGGAACTGCATCAAGGTGGCATTCTTCGTCGGACCGCCATCGACGCGCAGTTCCCTGAGGGCGACACCGGCCTGTTCGGTCATGGCCTTGACGAGGTCGTTCACCTGATAGGCGATGCTTTCCAGTGCGGCGCGCAGGATGTGGGCTCGCGTAGTGGCCAATGACATTCCCACGATGGCAGCGCGTGCGTCGGCATTCCACCACGGTGCGCCCAGTCCGGCAAAGGCAGGCACAAAATAGACGCCGCCGTTGTCTTCGACGCTCTGTGCGGCCGGTTCGACCTCGGCCGGCGACGAGATGAGCTGCATCTGCTCCTGCAACCACTTCAGCGTGGCGCCGGTGCAGTGGATGTTGCCCTCAAATGCGTAGAAGCACTTTCCGCCGGCAGCGAAGGCCACGCTTGTGACCAGTCCGCCGGGAGCCTTGCTGAATTCCTGGCCGATGTTCACCATCACGCTCGAGCCCGTTCCGTAGGTGGCCTTGCCCAGTCCGGCCTCGAAGCACATCTGTCCGGCCAATGCACCGTGGCTGTCGCCCAGCACACCCGCGATTTTTATCGGGTTGGCCAATGTGCCTTCCACGTCGGTTTCGCCGAACACGCTGTCGCATGGCAGGATTTCTGGCATCATCGACGATGGAATCGTGAACATCCGAAGTAGGTCTTCGTCCCACTTCAATGTGCGTATGTTCATCAGCAATGTGCGCGATGCGTTGGTCACGTCGGTCACGTGGCATTGGCCGCGGGTCAGTTTCCAGATGAGCCACGAGTCGATGGTTCCCATCAGCAGTTCGCCGCGATTTGCAGCGTCGCGTGCGCCCTCCACGTTGTCGAGCAGCCATTTTGCGCCACTTGCCGAGAAGTATGGGTCGATGATGAGTCCGCTGCGTTCCTGTACCATTGCACTGTGGCCGGCGGCTTTCAGCTCGTTGCAGAAGTCGGCTCCGCGCAGGCATTGCCAGACGACGGCATTGGCTATCGGCCGCCCCGTCAGCCTGTTCCACACGACGACGGTTTCGCGCTGGTTGGTGATGGCGAGGCTCAGGTTTTGAGGTTTTGAGGTTTTGAGGTTTTTAGGTTCATCGGCCAACAACTCACGGATCCCTTCGACCACGTTGCGATAGATTTCTTCGGCATCGTGCTCAACCCAGCCTGGCTGCGGATAATATTGTTTGTGCGCCTTGTTGATACGCTTGACCATCTCCAACTGTTCGTTGAAGAGCATCACTTTCGTTCCGCTGGTACTTTGGTCTATGGCGAGAATCATATAGCGATTTGCGATAATTACAAATTACGAATTACAAATTACCTTCCCATTCGGATAATCTCCTCCCCTCGGGGTCCTCGCAGCGAAAAGAACGATTGATAATCGTTCAGCGAGAAGACGAGCTTTAGCGAGGGGCAGGAGGGAGGGGGTCGCTCACTTTTTCACAAACTCTTTTGCGTTCTTGACGATGCCCTCTGCGTCCAATCCGTAGTGGTGGAAAATCTCCTTGTTGGTGCCGTGGATGGCATCTTCGTCGGGGATGCCGAGGATGCGCACGGGGACGGGATTCTCCGACAGGATTTCGCACACCATTGCGCCCAGTCCGCCGAATTGCGAGTGCTCCTCGACGGTGATGATGCGGCCGGTCTCGCGGGCAGCCTTGATGACGGCCTCCTTGTCGCACGGCTTGATCCATGCCATGTCGAGCACGCGGGCCGAGATGCCCTCATTGGCCAACATGATGCCGGCCTGCTTGGCGTGGTATGTCGTCTCGCCCGTTGCGATGATGGTGAGGTCCTTGCCGTCCATCAGCATGTTAGCCTTGCCCACCTCAAACGTGAAGTTGTCGTCCTCATAGACATCGGGCACAGCAGCACGGCCGACGCGGACGTAGCATGCCTGCGGATAATCGACCAGCAGTTTGACCAGCTTGGCCGTCTGTCGCTCATCGCATGGCAGGCAGATGCTCATGCCCGGAAAACAGCGTAGCACGGCCATGTCGTGCAGCGAGTGGTGGGTTGTGCCCAATGCGCCATAGGCCACACCGCCGCTCACGCCCAAAATCGTCACCGGATTGCGGCTGTAGGCCAGATCGACCTTGACCTGCTCCAGCGAACGTGCCACGTAGAAGCACGCCGGGCCGCACACGAATGTCTTCTTGCCCGAATGTGCCAATCCGGCCGAGATGCCGACGGCATCCTGTTCGGCGATGCCGCATTCCACAAATTGTTCTGGCAGTTCCTTTGCAAAATCGCCCAATGTGACCGAGCCGCGTGCGTCGGTGGTGACTGCAACAATATCTTTGTCCTTTTTGGCTAACCCAAGGAGTGTATCGGTAAAACTCTTTCTACAAGCTTTCATTTCTGTGCGTTTTTTTTAGATGTTCTTTTCGAGCGATGCGATTCGCGCGCTGATTTCGGCGATTGCCTGCTGGTATTGCTCTTCGTTCGGCATCCCGTGGTGCCAGCTGGCCACGTTCTCCATGTAGCTCACGCCGAATCCCTTGGTCGTGTTGCTCACCAGCAGGTGCGGCTTCCGGTTCGCGTAGTCGATTGAGGCGAAGGTGTCGAGGATGGACTGCATGTCGTCGCCGTTCATCTCCTTGACGTCCCAGCCGAAGGCCGACCAGCGTTCGCGGATGCTGTCGAGCGCCATCACATCTTCGGTGTTGCCCGAGATCTGAAGGTGGTTGCGGTCGATGATTGCCACCAGATTGTCGAGCTTGTACTGGTGACCGGCCATTGCAGCCTCGTAGATCGAGCCTTCGCCCTGTTCACCGTCGCCCATCATCACGAAGGTCTTGTAGCTCCTTTTGTCCATTTTTGCGGCCAATGCCATTCCGACACCGATGCTGAGTCCGTGGCCGAGTGCGCCCGAGCACACCTCGATGCCATTCACGTCGATGGTCGGGTGTCCGCTCAGCACGCTGCCGAACTTGCCCAGCGTGTCGGTGAGTTCCGGCTTGATGAAGCCGCGGCTTTCAAGCACGGTGTAGAGCGATTCCACACAATGACCTTTGCTCAGGATGAAGCGGTCGCGGTCGGGGTCGTTCACCTGCGCCGGACTGATGTTCATCACTTCACTGTAGAGAGCTGTCATCACGTTGAGGCATGAGAGGTCGCCGCCGATGTGTCCGGCTTTGGCGTTATAGACCACCTCAACGAGTCTTTTGCGATTCTTTTCGCTTTGAAGCGTTAGTTCTTTTGCGTTCATTTTTTATCGTTTAACAATTCTTTGGGTCTTTTTTTTTACGACGGAAATACACGGAACATCGGAAAATCACGGAAAAGCTTGTCGCTACGTGATTTTTTTGTTGGCCGATGGTATTCACTTCTTCACGGGAATGACGCGGGGCTTGTTTTCCTCCCGCAGCATCAGGTCATTGGCCTTCGGCTTGTTCTCGGGCGTGAGTATCACTGTCTTTACGTTGTTCTCCCACACATTGCACGGGCCGTTGGCGTTTTGCAGGAACTTGTCCGACGGGCAATGGTTGTCGTGTACCCAGATGTTCGACGAGCCTTCGTCGGTGTAGAGCCAGAACCAGTGGTTCGGGTCGTGCGCATAACTCGGCTTGGCGATGTCGCTTACCGTGTTGCCCGTGATTTCCGAACCCGGCTGGCTGCCCAGCGTGTAGATTCCGGCGCAGTCGTACATGTGCAGGGCGAACTGCGAAATCGTGTTGTCCGCTACGCGGTTGTCGTGCATGCAGCCTGTGTTGGCGTTCCATCCCCAGCCGAGCGAGATGGCGCTGTAGGGCACTCGTTCGATGCGGTTGCCCGCGATTTCCGTCTCGGCCACATATCCGGCGGCGATGGCCAGTGTGCCCCAGTCTTCGGTGCCGGTGTCGTGAATCTCATTGGCCGCAATCCGGAGTCCGCTCACGACCTCGCGGCGGTCGGTCGGGTTGTAGGCGATGTGGGTCTCCAGTCCGGCGGGCGAGAACGAACCTGCCACGATGCCGTTGCCTGCGATGTCGGCCAATGTGCATCCCTCGATAGAGCCGCCCCGGGTGCCCCACTCGTAGTCGATGCCGCTGCTGCCCAGTTGCGTGAAGGTGCAGCCACGGAAGGCAATGTCCTTGCCGCCGCGCACTCTTACGGCCGATGCGGGACGTGCCAGCCAGCCTTGGTTGTCGAGGTCGTGGTTGCCCTTGCGCTGCATCATCGGGTCGATGCGGTATGCCTCGGTGAGCATCATGCCGGCCTGTAGCGGCACGTGTCCCTCCAGTGAGGGACGAATCCACGTAGCGTGTGCGAACTCGACATTTTCGATGCGGATGTCATCGGCCATGTTGTCCAATGTGCCTTCGACGGCCAACAGCGTCTCGACGGCGGGGACAATGGCATCGGCCACAACCTCGCCCGGCATCGGCCAATAATAGACCTTCTGCGCCTTCAGGTCCAGATACCACTCGCCCGGCTGGTCGAGCAGTGCCTTGTGGTTCGTGATGTAGAAGGGCGATGCGTTCCAGCCCTCGGGTCGGTCGTGGCAGAGCGGTGACGGCCACGGGTGCGAGAACTGCAGGTCGCTTTCGGGGTTGTGGAAGCGGATGGCCATCGAGTCGCCCGTCTGGGTGATGCTCCTGATGCGCAATGTGGAGACGCACCACATCTCGTGCAGCACCATTTCGGCGTGTCCGACGCCCTCTTTGGCCAATCTTTTCAACGTAGCGTTGGCCGGAACGTAGAGGACTTTTGCGTCGCGATCCTGGCTCAGGACGCGTTCCATGTCGTCCCACTCGGCGACGTCTTTGGCTCGCACGGCCTTCCTGCCGTTCACGTAGAGCTGGCGGAATTCGAGGGGGCGGCCGTGAAATTCAGGCACATCGGCCACCATGAGCTTGCCTTCCTTGCGCCATTGGCCAAGACGGATGCCGCCTGAGATTCGGCTGAGGCATCGGCCGTCGCTGCCGCGTTCGCCCACGATGCGCAGGTGGCTGTCTTCGGGGCGGAGCACAAGCGTCTGTTCCACGGTGTAGGTGCCGGGAGCCAGATGAATAGTAATCGGAGTGGAATCGCCCTTGCGGTGCATTTCGCGCGCCTCAACGACGGCATCGTAGAGTGGACGGTTGGCCGTTGTGTAGATGTCGGAGGCGGAAAGAAAGCCGAAGCACGTCGCGAAAAGAGAGAGCGTGGCGAGTATGCGCATGGACAAGATTTCGTTTAAAATACACGAGCGCAAAGATATTGCATTTTGCCTACCTCTGCAAATTTTCATTTGCGAAATTGGCTGCATGCGGGGATTTTGGGCGTATTTTTTGTCGGCTGAATATTTTTCGTTAATTTTGCGCCCCGAAATTCACTGGCAAACCGGAGAATGGACCGTTCGGACAGCAATTTTTTGCCGATATCCGTTCCCGCTGGCTTGCTCGAGTATTCCAGATTAACCTCGTAAAAAACAAGAAAATGAAAGAGACCGAAAAGGTGTCAGCGATCTACATGGTCCTGGCGGTTGTGTTCTGCGTGTGTCTGGTTTCCAGCAATATTTTTGTGGCCAAGGTGACCACTTTCGGCTTTACTGGAGGCCTGCTCGTTTTCCCGATTTCCTACATCGTCGGCGACGTTGCGACCGAGGTCTATGGCTTCCGTGCCGTGCGCCGGCTCATCTGGTTGGGCTTTGCGATGAATTTCTTCGTCGTGGCGATGGGCGCGTTGGTGACGATGTTGCCCGGCAACGCTGAACTGCCCTCATCGGCCGCAATCGACACGATTTTCCACATTGGCGGCGGTATGGCGCTTATTGTATGCTGCGCCTCGATGCTTTCGTTCGTTTTGGGTTCGATGGCTAACGCTTGGGTGATGCACCGTATGCACCAGATTGACGGCGAACGCCGTTTCTCGCTGCGCGCCATTGTCTCGACGATTGCCGGCGAAAGTGTCGATTCGCTGATTTTCTTCCCGATTGCCTTCTGTATGCCGCTGATTTCTGGCGAGATGCCTGTCGAAGCGTTGTTTAAGATGATGGCATTGCAGGTTTCGTTGAAGACAATCTATGAAGTCATCGCGCTTCCGGTCACAATTCGCGTAGTGCGCTACGTTGAAGGGAAAGAGGCATCGGTCATGGTCGGAACTACGCGACTTGCGGCCTGAAAATGCCATCGGATGCGGCTTACTCCTTATTGTAAATTTTGCTGCGATTGAAAACTCGGTTTTAGGAAACCATAATTCTCAACTTTTAATTAGATAGCCCGTGCTCGGAATCAAAGATACTTTGGTGAGCGAAGACCTCATACGCGAGGCTTTCTGCTGCGATCTTGCTGCCTGCAAGGGTGGCTGCTGCAACTCGGAGGGCGAGAGCGGTGCGCCGTTGGACGAAGACGAACTCGACGTGATGCGCGCCATGGTCGATGAGGTCTGGGATGCGCTGACGCCGCGTGCTCAGGCCGTCATCCGCGAGAAGGGGCCGTTTTTCAAGGACGCGGCCGGCGACTGGGTGACATCGGTGGTCGATGGACGCGACTGCGTGTTCTGCACCTATCCGAGCGATGCGGAGTGCGAGGCGGCGCATGTGCCGACGGGCAGTTGTCTGTGCGCCATCGAGAAGGCTTTCCGCGAAGGCCGATTCACCACACATCCGGCCTACCGCGACGGCAAGGAGCCGTTCATGAAACCGATTTCGTGCCATCTCTATCCGGCGCGGCTGAAGCGGTTGGGCGACTACGTTGCGGTCAACTACGACGAGCAGCCCGATATGTGCGGATGCGCTACGCGACTTGGCCGCAAGCTCAACATGCGGGTCTATCAGTGTCTGAAGTCGGCCCTCGTGCGCCGCTTCGGCCAGGCGTGGTACGACGAGCTTTGCCTTGCTGCCGATGCGATGAAGAAGGCCGGAATGATTTGAACGCAGAGAACCCAGAATAACGTAGTAGAGACGCGCCATGGCACGTCTCTACATTTTTTTGCGGTTTTAATCGCGTTCCGTCGGCCATAAAAGGGAGGAATATGGTCAACAGGGAATTTAGAAAATGTCTGAATGTGTTCCGGTTTGTAGAAAAAGGAGGGTAAGTTCGGTGTCGTTCTGTTGCCACGTCATAAGCCAATCGGGTTGGATGTGACTTCTTTATAAAAATCATCCAGCGAAGCGTAGGTCGTCACCCTGCCATTTTTCACGTCGTCTATAGCTTCGTGGAAATCTGCGGTCTTGGTGACGTCTGATTCTTTTTTCTTGTGCTGAACATTCTGAACTTTGACTGAAGTCACGCCCATAAGCATTTTGCAGGCTTGTTTGACCTTTGAAACGAGATTTTCGTCTGGAACTTGTAAAATTAATGTTGCCATAATGATTCCATTTTAATCTTTTCGGTCGCAAAGGTACGTATTTTTTTCGATTTTGCGGCCAATGCAACAAAAGCCGGATAGAGTTGAAACCGTAGAGACGTTTCATGAAACGTCTCTACAAATCCCACGCATTTTCAGAGTAGGACATCCGGCACGACCTGACCGTCAAACAGCTTGATGATGCGTTGTGCATGGCTGGCATCGCGTTCGGAGTGCGTCACCATCACGATGGTTGTTCCCTCCTGGTTCAGTTCGGTGAGCAGCTGCATGACCTCCAGTCCGTTCTTCGAGTCGAGGTTGCCTGTCGGTTCGTCGGCCAGGATGAGCTTGGGGTTCATCACCACGGCGCGGGCGATGGCGACACGTTGCTGCTGGCCGCCGGAGAGCTGTTGCGGGAAGTGGTGGGCGCGATGCGAGATGGACATGCGGCGCAGCACCTCCTCGACACGCTGGCGACGCTCCTGCTTGGGGATGCCGAGGTAGGTGAGGGGCAGTTCGACGTTTTCCTCGACGTTCAGTTCGTCGATGAGGTTGAAGCTCTGGAAGATGAAACCGATCTGCCCCTTGCGCACCTTGGTGCGTTGGCTCTCCTTCAGTTTGCCAACCTCCTTGCCGTCGAGCCGGTAGATGCCGTCGGTGGGGTTGTCGAGCAGGCCGAGGATGTTCAGCAGCGTCGATTTTCCACAGCCGCTTGGACCCATGATGGCCACGAATTCGCCGTCGTTCACTTCGAGCGAAATGTTGTTCAATGCTACGGTCTCCACCTCCTCTGTGCGGAACACCTTTTGAATGTTTTCAAGCTTGATCATAGTGATATTTTTTTTAGGAATTATTCAAATTTTAAGGTTCTCAAGAATTGGAGAATTGTGGAAAATTGCAAAGCGAAGTTCTTGATTTTCAACGATTCGGAATGTCAGGAAATTGAAATTCTCTCAATTCTAAAATTCTTGATGAATCTTGATTTATTCGTTCTTGATGCTGTTGACGGGATTCTCATCGGCCACATGCCAGCTCTGGAGCACGACGGTGGTGAGGGTGACGGCGGCGACGACGAGCAGTGTCATTGGGAAGAGCCACCAGTGGATTGGCGTACGTTCGGCAAACGACTGGAGCCATTCGTGTCCGATGTACCACGCCAACGGAGCCGCGATGACGAAGCTGACGGAGAGCGGCCACAGATAGCGGCGGCACAGCATCGTGAGGATTTCGGCCGTGGAACTGCCCATCACTTTGCGGATGCCGATTTCCTTGCGGCGGTATTCGGTCTCGAACATCGTCATGCAGAAAACGCCAATCAGGGTGATTATCATGCAAATGACCGAGAAGACAAGCACTTGCATGGTGAAGCGAAATTCCCCTTGGTAGGTATTTTCAAGCTCTTGGTCGAGGAACTTGACTTCGATTCCGCTCTGGGCACCGAGGCCGACAAGGACGTTCCTTATCTTCTGGCGCATCTCGATTTTGTCGATGCCGGCTGCTACGCGGACATTCAGGGTTCCCAGTCCATAAAAGTCTTTATCCTTGTCGCCCGTGATGAAAAATGCCATCGGCGCATTGTTGTTGTCGGCACGAGTTGACTTGTATCGGACGTTTTTGCACACGCCAATCACGGGCAAAAAGTCTTTCAGAAGCGGCTTGTCCATCTCAACCCAGTCCCACTGCTTGCGTGCCGCCTCGTTGATGATGAGCACACCCTCGTCGTGCTCGTTGAAGTCACGACCCTCAATCACCTCAATGCCCATAGTGCGCAGATAGTGCCAATCAACAGGTATACAGGTGAAGTTTATATGATGATCGCTGTCGCCACGCCCCCAACCCATGTAGCTGTCATTGGTGCCTATCTTGAACTGCGAGAAACTTACCTCCTCGACACCGGTGAGCTGCATCAGTTCGGAACGCATCGCATCGCGTTTGTCGGTCATCTCCCACACGAAGGCTTGAAGCACCTCGTCCTTGCTGTAGCCGTAGTCGGAATGGAAGATGTAATGAACCTGCTGCTGGAGGATGCCCACATAGACCATCATGATCGATGTGATGATGAATTGCAGGCAGAGCAGCGCGGTGCGCAGTTTACGTCCCTTCGGGGTGAGGCCGAAAGAGCCTTTCAGCACCAAGGCCGGCTGGAACGATGTGACATAATAGGCTGGATACATTCCGGCGACGATGCCCACAATGACCGATACGGTGGCCAATGCCAACAGCAGCAGCAGATTGCCACCCAACGAGATGTCGCCCGAAAGAAGTCCATGCACGAGGGGCGACTGCGAGAGCAGATAGACGGCCGCCACAGCAAGCACGAACGCGGAGATGGATGTCACTACTGCCTCGCCGACAAAGCCCATGCGCAACGCTGACGTGCTGCAGCCAAGCACCATGCGCGTGTTCACGCTCTTTATGCGCATCGGGCTTTCGGCCAACGTGAAGTTCAGGAAGTTGATGGTGGCGATGATGATGACCAACAGGCACGCCAATTGCAGAATCCAATCCACATTGCGGTTGCCCTTGTCCAAATTTGAGTCGAGACCTGAGAACCACGTTTCGGTGATGGGTGTGAGACGGACTGGCAACTCTTCTCCTTTTTTTTCAGCATCTTCCCAGTCCCGTTTGCCAAGCGACCGTAATTTCTCATAAATCTTCAGGGTAATGGTCTTGCCGAGGTTTTCGCCAAACTCGTCGGCATCCACATTTTCCCTCAACTTCAGGTAGCACGTATAGTTCCAGTTGTTGAGGTTGTCCTTGTTCTCGTCGCCAAAGTTCTTGTAGATGCAATTCCTCATCGAACAGTTTGCGGGCATATCCGTAAAGACGCCAATCACCGGGATGCTGTCATTCACACCGCGCATACATCGGCCAGCCACCTGCGTCGAGCCGAAATAATTCATCGCGATTGAGGCCGGAATGACCAAGCCTTTCGTGTCGCCCTCCGTCCAGTTCAATCGGCCGTCAATCAGTCGCGTAGCAAGCAACGAGATGGCATCGTTGCTCACGCCACAGGTCGGGAAATAGATGTCTGTCCCGTTGCTGCTGAATCGTTCGTTGCCCAACCAGCACTGAAGCAGCGCCATACCCTCGACCTGCGGCAGCGTGGCCAGTTCTTCGGCAATCAGACGGGAGCTTTGCGCTATCCATCGCCCTTCCTCCATAATGTCGCGGAACTCGACGCGATAGACGCGCTCGTAATCCTTCACGCCCTTGTTGTACGAGTGGTTATAGACGACCTGCGTCATGAGCAGGTAGAAAGTCGCGAAGGCCACCGTAAGCCCCACAAGGTTGAGCACCGTCGCCGTCTTGAAGCGGCGTGCCATGTAGATCATGTTTCTCAGTATGTTCATAGTTGTTAAATGATTGAAAAGAATTCTATGTTTCAGGTTGTGCAAGTTTTAAGTTCGCTTGCTCACCTTGCCCCTCGGCTAAAGCCTCGTCTTAAGAGTTAGGAAATATGAATTAAGAAATATGAGTTGATAGCCGGAGCTATCGTCCCTTTCTCCTTGCCCCTCGGCTAAAGCCTCGTCTTCTCGCTGAACGATTATCAATCGTTCTGACCGCTGCGAGGACCCTTTCACTCCCCTTTTACTCCCTTTATTTTATTTCCAATATTTCATTGTCCTTGAATGCCTCGTATCCGCTTGTGACTACGCGCTCGCCCGGCTCCAGACCTTCGATGATCTCGTAGTGCTGCGGGTTTTGTCGGCCTACGCGGATTCGTCGGCGATATGCTTGGCTTCCATCGGCCGAAAGCACGAAAATCCACTGTCCGCCTGTGCTCTGGAAGAATGTGCCGCGCGGAATGATGACGGCCTGTTCCGACTGGCCAAGTTCGAGGTCGATGTAGTAGGTCTGTCCGGTGCGGATGTTTTCCGGCCGTTCGCCCTTGAACACGAAGTCGCAGCGGAACTTGCCG
>DFJU01000062.1:0-3574 GCA_002373755.1 Bacteroidales bacterium UBA3663
GCCGACAAGGAGGGCTTCCTGCGCAACGAGAGGTCGCTCACACAGACCATCGGACGCGCCGCCCGCAATGTGCACGGCCACGCCATCCTCTACGCGGACAAAATCACTGGTTCGATGCAGCGCACCATCGACGAGACCGAACGCCGCCGCATGAAGCAGATGCGCTACAACGAGGAGCACGGCATCGTGCCGAAGCAGATCAAGAAGAAAATCAACACGTTGCTCGACAACGAGGAACTCAAGCAGACGCGCGAACAGTTCGCCTTCAACGCGCCGGACAAGAAAACCCTGTCGGCCAATGCCTCGGCTACGGCGGTGTCGGCAAAGGCATCGGACAAGAACAGGATGGTGGCCGACGACACGGATGTCGAATTCCACAGCCTGCCATTCCTGGAAACCGAAGTCGAACGCACCAAAGAGAAGATGATGGCTGCGGCCAAGGCACTGGATTTCATGGAGGCGGCACATCTGCGCGACTATATGCTTATGCTTCAAGAGCGTATCGAAAAAATTAAAGCCAATTCAATTCATTAACCGGCCAAAGAACATCGAATCGACGGCCACAAAAAAATCATTATCGATATGAAATCGGACATCGAAATTGCACGCGAAACCAAACTCGAGCGCATCGAAAAAATCGCCGAGAAAGTTGGTATCAATCCGGCAGACATCCTGCCCTATGGTCACTACATCGCCAAAGTTCCGTTGAACTACATCGATGAAGAAAAAGCCAAGAAGAGTAACCTCATCCTTGTGACGTCGATCTCTGCCACGAAGGCCGGCATCGGCAAGACGACCGTCTCCATCGGCCTCGACCTCGGCCTCAACAAGATCGGCAAGAAGGCTATCGTCGTGCTACGCGAGCCATCGCTCGGCCCATGCTTCGGCGTGAAGGGCGGTGCTGCCGGCGGCGGCTATGCACAGGTGTTGCCAATGGAGAAAATCAACCTGCATTTTACAGGCGACTTCCATGCCGTCACATCGGCCCACAACATGATTACGGCACTGCTCGACAACTGGTTCTACCAGCGCCGCAAGGAATTGCCGCCACTCAAACAGGTGCTCTGGAAACGTGTGCTCGACGTCAACGACCGTGGCCTGCGCCGCATCGTGCAGGGCCTGGGCGGACAGAGCAACGGCATCCCGCAGGAGTCGGGCTTCGACATCACTCCGGCATCGGAAATCATGGCCATCCTCTGTCTGGCTACGTCACGCGAGGATCTGCGCCGCCGCATCGAGAACATCCTGCTCGGCTACCGCTACGACGGTACTCCGTTCACCGTCAAGGATATGGGTTGCGCGGGTGCAATCTGCGTGCTGCTTGAAGATGCCCTCCTGCCGAACCTCGTTCAGACCACCGAGAATACGCCTGCCATCGTGCACGGCGGTCCGTTCGCCAACATCGCACATGGCTGCAACACAATATTGGCCACAAAACTCGGCATGTCGTTGGCCGACTACACCGTCACGGAAGCCGGATTCGGTGCCGACCTCGGTGCCGAGAAGTTCCTCGACATCAAGTGCCGCAAGGCCGGCCTCTGCCCCAAGCTGACCGTCGTCGTGGCTACCTGCAACGGCCTCAAGCTGCATGGCGGTGCCGATGCCGACCACATCAAGGAGCCGAACATGGAGGCCCTGAAGAAGGGCTTCAGCAACCTCGACCGCCACGTGCGCAACATGCAGGGCTTCGGCCAGACGGTGCTCGTTGCATTCAACCGTTTCGCCAACGATACGGACGATGAAATCCAATGTCTCATCGACCATTGCGAGAAGGAACTCGGCGTGAAGTGCGTCGTGAACGACGGCTTCCTGCACGGTGGCGAAGGTGCTGCCGAACTGGCCAAGGCCGTTGTTGCCGAAATCGAGAACAACCCGTCGAAGCCGCTCCACTTCACCTACGAGGACAGCGAGACGCCGAAAGAGAAAATCGAGGCTGTGGCCAAGAAGATCTACGGCGCGGCATCGGTCACCTTCAGCGAGAAAGCCAACAAGATGCTCAAGCTGGTGCACGACTCCGGCCTCGACCACTTCCCTGTCTGCGTGGCCAAGACGCAGTTCTCGTTCACGCCCGACCCGAAGAAAGTCGGCGCTCCGACCGGCTTCAACTTCGACATCAACGACATCGTCATCAACCAGGGCTCGGAATTCATCGTCGCCATCGCCGGCGAGATGATGCGTATGCCGGGTCTGCCTAAGACTCCCGCCGCCGAAATCATCGACATCGACGAGAACGGCCAGATTCAGGGATTGTCGTAACACCAAATAAAACAATAAGAAACTGCCCTGCACCGAACTCTATTCCGTTGCAGGGACAGTTTGTCTTTGGTGATGTACCCAAGTATCTCGTTATCAAGAATTTGAGTACACAAGAATTCAGATGGACAGTTTTTCAATCAGAAAACAACCGACAATGAGCGCGAATAATGTAACATTGCGCCATCGTCCAAAACCAAAATCTGCATCCCAATTTCTGAAAAATATAGTCAAATAATTTTAAATACCTACTAAACGCATACCTTTGCACATCAATATAAAGTGAAACAATATGAGACACCTATCCTTCCATCTCCTGACATTCGCCCTGTTGTGCTCATGCGTTCAAGACAACGGCAAATCCGAGGACAGAGATATACCGTTCGGATTTTCTGATGCAGACGAAATAGAAGAGTTTTATGATGCGGGACACACCATAAAGAAGCCAGTCTTTCCTGGTGGAAACGATTCTCTCCGTTGTTACCTGGCCAAGAATATACGTTACAATGAAAAATTGTTTAATCCAGAAACGCCCAATTACCTCACGATAAAATACAACGTTGGCCCTGATTGTAGCATCTCTTTCCCCCAAGACTGCATTATAGGCAAAGATGATTGGCCAACATCCATCGAACACCTATACTACAATAGTGAAGAAGCATTGGACTCTATGATTGAAGAGGCTAAAAGAGTGATAGGAAACCTAAAATACAAGAAACCAGCCATGAAACGTGACAACGTCTCTGGCGTTTGGATACCGACTTCCATCAAGTTATATCAACATATCTCTTTCAAAAAAAACTTAGAAGCATCGCTTTACAACAAAGACTCCATCATAGCCGAAATGGAACGCTTTCCAACATCAATAAGTGATGACCTACTGCAATACAGGAGGTTGCGGCAACTGACCACAGACAAGGAGAAAATCAAACTCCTGAAGTACAGCCCATCCTACGAAGTGAAAGTGAATGCAGCAGTAGGACTGATTAAATCCGGCAACCCAGCATTCGAGGAACTCCTGCCACAACTTCTGTCCGACAAGACACTTCTATACACGACAGACAGTGATGTGATTTATACGACTTCTGTTTACTTTTTCTTCATTTCTGTACTACAGGATGAAAAGATTGACCCAGAAATAAGAAAGCGCGTCGAGGATATTATCGCCAAAAGAAAAATAAGGTAAACTACACAAAAAATGCAGACCTCATGGCCTGCATTTTTTATAGATCAGAACAGAAAACTCCCTGCGGAGAAACATTTTAGAACTCTGCCGTCTTTGGAGTACGTGGGAATGGAATCACGTCGCGGATGTTCTGCA
>DFJU01000062.1:3628-5918 GCA_002373755.1 Bacteroidales bacterium UBA3663
ATGTTCTGCATACCCGTCACGAAGAGGATGAGTCGCTCGAAGCCGAGGCCGAAACCAGCGTGAGGGCAAGAACCGAAGCGACGGGTATCGAGGTACCACCACATGTCCTTCATTGGAATGTGACGGGTCTCGATCTCGTTGAGCAGCTTGTCGTAGCTCTCCTCACGAACCGAACCGCCGATGATTTCGCCAATCTGTGGGAAGAGGACGTCGGTACCCTGAACGGTCTCCTCCATCTCCTGACCATTGAAGACAGGCTTTTCGGCATCAATCTTCATGTAGAACGACTTGATCTTCTTCGGATAGTTGGTCATGATGACAGGCTTCTTGAAGTACTCCTCGACGAGGTAACGCTCGTGCTCGCTGGCCAAGTCGTCGCCCCAGTTGCATGGAAACTCGAACTTCTTGCCCTCCTTGATTGCCTGCTGGAGGATTTCGATGCCCTTGGTGTAAGGCAGGTGTACGAAGCTGTCCTTCAAGACACCCTCCAGACGCTCGATGAGAGTCGGGTCAATCATCTTGTTAAGGAACTCCAAGTCTTCGCGGCAGTTGTCCAATGCCCAACGGACGCAATGCTTGATGAAGTCCTCCTCCAATGCCATCAGGTCGTCCATATCGTAGAAGGCCACCTCCGGCTCAATCATCCAGAACTCGGCCAAGTGGCGAGGCGTGTTGCTGTTCTCGGCACGGAATGTAGGTCCGAAGGTATAGATCTGACCCAAAGCCGTAGCACCCAACTCGCCCTCCAGCTGACCGGAGACGGTCAGCGATGTCATCTTGCCGAAGAAATCGTCGTCGTAGATGATGCTGCCGTTCTCGTCCTTCTTCAGGTCGTAAAGGTTCTTGGTCGTAACCTGGAACATCTGGCCTGCGCCCTCGCAATCGGATGCCGTGATGAGCGGAGTATGGAAATAGTAGAAACCATGCTCGTGGAAGTACTGATGGATGGCGATGGCCATGTTGTGACGGATGCGCAGGATTGCACCGAACAGGTTCGTGCGTGGACGAAGGTGAGCCTTCTCACGCAGGAACTCCAACGAATGGCCCTTCTTCTGCAAAGGATACTCGTTCGCGTCGCAATCGCCCAGAATTTCGATGGCCGATGCCTGAACCTCGCACGACTGATTGCCGCCTTGGCTGGCTACGAGTTGGCCGACGACCTTGATGCAGGCACCCGTCGTGATACGCTTCAGCGTTGCCTCGTCGAATTTCTCGACATCGGCCACAATCTGAATGCCACTCACGCAACTGCCGTCATTGAGGGCGATGAACTTCACAACCTTGTTGCCGCGCATCGAACGCACCCAGCCACACACGGTGACTTCGCGATCGAGCTTGGCCTCTTTGAGAACGGATTTAATGATTTCCCTTTTCATCTTGTTGCTACGCGATTAAATTATTCAAATGCGCCCATCTTCAACATGTTGACCTCCTGCTGGGTGAGGTGACGCCAACGACCGCGAGCCAGATTCTTCTTGGTCAGACCTGCGAAATAGACGCGGTCGAGCTTGGTGACACGATAGCCGAGATGCTCGAAAATACGACGCACGATACGGTTCTTGCCCGAGTGGATCTCGATGCCGACCTGGTTCTTGTCGTCCTCATTTGCATAGGCAATTGCATCGGCATGAATCATACCGTCTTCGAGTTCGACGCCGGCGGCAATCTTGGCCAAATCGTCTTCGGTCACGTCCTTATCCAACCATACGTGATAGATTTTCTTCTTTACGTACTTTGGATGAGTCAGTTTCGATGCCAAGTCGCCATCGTTGGTGAGCAAAAGCACACCGGTCGTATTGCGGTCAAGACGGCCGACTGGATAGATGCGCTCCTGGCTTGCATTACGAACCAAGTCCATGACCGTCTGGCGGCCCTGCGGGTCATCGCTCGTCGTAACGGTGTCTTTCGGCTTGTTGAGCAGCACGTAAACCTTACGCTCCAGGCTTACCGGCTGGTCGTTGAACGTAATGCTGTCCTTGCGTGTCACCTTCGTGCCCAATTCAGTAACGACCTCGCCGTTAACCTTTACAGAGCCGTTCTGGATGTACTCGTCGGCCTCACGACGTGAGCAAACACCGGCATTTGCCAAGTATTTGTTAAGACGAATCTCCTCATTTGGATCGACGATTGCCTCCGTATATTCTACAGGACGCTGCTGTGGGTTGAAGCCCTGCTTGCGCATCGGGCGACGCTGCTGGAAACCGTTGCGGTTGTAGCCACCCTGTTGTGGACGACCGTAGCCACCCTGCTGGGGACGACCGTAACCACCCTGCTGAGGACGACCGTAACC
>DFJU01000021.1:0-324 GCA_002373755.1 Bacteroidales bacterium UBA3663
GCGAGTTCTGGGACATCTACAAACTTGACGTAGTGAGCATCCCGACCAACCGTCCAGTGGCACGTATCGACATGGACGACCGCATCTACCGTTCAAAGCGCGCCAAGTACAAGGCCGTCATCGCACAGGCCAAGGAATATATCGCACAGGGCCGTCCGGTGCTCATCGGTACGACATCGGTCGAAATCTCCGAATTGCTCGACAAGGCATTCCGCCAGAACGGCATCATCCCGAACGTCCTGAATGCCAAGCTGCACCAGCGTGAGGCCGAAATTGTGGCCAAGGCAGGTATGGCAAGCACCGTCACCATCGCCACCAACATGG
>DFJU01000021.1:372-6343 GCA_002373755.1 Bacteroidales bacterium UBA3663
CGGCCGTGGTACCGACATCAAGCTGTCGCCCGAAATCAAGGCGGCAGGCGGATTGGCCATCATCGGCACGGAACGTCACGAAAGCCGTCGCGTTGACCGTCAGTTGCGCGGTCGTGCAGGACGTCAGGGCGACCCAGGTTCATCCGTCTTCTTCGTATCGCTCGAGGACAACCTGATGCGCATCTTCGGTTCAGACCGCATCGCCAAACTGATGGACAGCAAAATGTTCGGAATGACCGAGGACGACGTGCTCGAAAGCAGCCTCCTCTCGTCAAGCATCGAAAAGGCGCAGAAGAAGGTCGAGGAGAACAACTACGGCATCCGCAAACGTCTGTTGGAATACGACGACGTGCTCAACAAGCAGCGCGAAGTGGTCTATACCCGCCGCCGCCACGCCTTGATGGGCGAGCGCATCGGTGTCGATTTCATGAATATGGCCTATGACGTTGCCGCCGAACTCGTCAAGCAGTACAACAGCGACGGCGATGCCGACAACCTGAAAACGGAAATCTTCCGCAACTTCGGCATCAACATGAGCTTCGACGAGAAGGACCTGAAGGTTTCGGCCGATGAATTGGCCAACAAGATCTTCGAAGCCGCCATGGAGAACTTCAACCGTCGCGGCAACGAACTCGAAGACAAGATCGGACCGCAGCTCGTGCAGATTTACGAGCGGTTCAAGGAGGGCGGCCAAATCAAGAACGTCATCGTTCCATTCACCGACGGCAAACGCATCTACCAGATTCCTGTCAACCTGCAGGAAGCCGCCGAGACCAATGGCCACAACATCATCAAGACGTTCCTGAAGGTCATCATCCTGCACGTCATCGACGAGGCCTGGAAGGAAAACCTGCGCGACCTCGACGACCTCAAGCAGTCGGTTCAGAACGCCCACTACGAGCAGAAAGATCCGCTCCTCATCTACAAGGTCGAGAGCTACGGTATCTTCGAGCGCATGGTCACCAAGATGAACAACAAGGCAGTCAAGATTCTGATGCGCAGCCAGTTGCACATTCCGACTCCTCCTCCATCGGCCAATCCGGAAGCTCAGCAGCAGTCCGAAGGAGAGCAGTTCAAGGCAGCAGCCCCCGAACGTCGTCAGGACTTCAGCCGGATGCAGGCAAGCCACGCACAGATGGGTTCGGCTTTGGCCAATGAACCACGTCCCGCAGGCGCCATGCCCGATGCTCCTGCCCCGACACCACAGCCACGCCGTCCAATCGTCGCCCAACCGCACGTCGGCCGCAACGACCCGTGTCCATGCGGCAGCGGACTGAAGTACAAGAACTGCCACGGCAAGAATCTTTGATAAGGTATTAAGGTTTTGAGGTTATTGGTTTATGGCCAATGATTCTCAAAACCTTAATGCTAAATAACTCAATCTGTTAGCCATTTCTCTCAAAAAGTCGCGTAGCAACTCTCTCATTCATGCGCTACGCGGATTTTTGCATATTGCCCAAAGTGAAAAACAGTTAAACTCAACCTTATTAGACACATGAAAAAAATTCTCTCAACAATTCTGGCAATGAGCGCATTAGCTCAAGCCGATGCCGCAATCAACATCCAACAGGTGGGCGGCTGGTTCGAAAGCGGCTACGTCACCTGGAGCCCCGTTGAAGGCGCAAGTTCCTACACCGTCTATTGCAAGTCGGCCGATGCCGCAACCTACACACAACTTGACGCGCAGCTCGTGCGCCAGTATCCGACCTACCTGCGCGCCGATGCCGTCGGACTGAAAGTCGGCGACTACCAGTTCAAGATTGTGGCCAATACGGGCGACGAAGCCGAGTCGGCAACCTTCACCGCGACTGCGCACGACCGCTCCGGATTCGCCCACGTGGACATGCCGGACGGCATCGGAGCCTACAAGAACGACGGCACGCTGAAGGACGGAGCCAAAGTCCTTTACGTATATGCCGACAATGCGAAGACCATCACTACGGACGTAATCACCTCTTCGAAGGGCACAACGACCACGGGTACAGGTCTGCAGGACATCGTCACGCTCTATCAGAAGGGCTACGACAAGACGCCGTTGGCCATACGCATCATTGGCACCATCAAGGCCGAAAATATGGACCGCTTCGACTCAAGCGCGGAGGGTCTGCAAATCAAAGGCAAAAACAGCTACAACGATATGCCGATCACGCTGGAAGGCATCGGATGCGATGCTGCCCTGCACGGATTCGGTCTGCTGCTGCGCAACTGCAAAGGCGTCGAACTACGTAATTTTGCCGTCATGTGGTGCATCGACGATGCCATTTCGCTCGACACCGACAACAGCCACGTTTGGGTTCACAACCTCGACCTTTTCTACGGAATGCCGGGCAGCGACGCCGACCAGGTGAAGGGCGACGGCACGGTCGATATCAAAGGCGAATCGACGCATATCACCGTGAGCTACAACCACTTCATCGACTGCGGCAAGTCAAGTCTGGGCGGCATGAAGAGCGAGACGACCAGCTGCTGGCACACCTATCACCACAACTGGTTCGACCACTCCGACTCACGCCATCCGCGCATCCGCACGATGTTCTTCCACATCTACAACAACTACTACGACGGCAACTCGAAATACGGTGTCGGCATGACGATGGGCGGCTCGGCATTGGTCGAACAGAACTATTTCCGCAACTGCAAATATCCGATGCTCACCTCCAAACAGGGCACCGATGCCGAGGGCGACGGAACATTCTCGGGCGAGAATGGCGGCATCATCAAGGCGTTCAACAACATCGTAATCAATCCACGCAAGTTACAGTATTACAGTGCATCGGCCGCAACCAACGGCACTTGGGACGCCTACTTGGCCACGACGCGCGATGAGGTTATTTCGTCCGATGTCAAGGCATACACGGGCGGCACAACCTACAACAACGAGGCCGACAAGGCTGCACGAACGACCTATATCGAAAACAAGATGGATGCTGCGGCCGATGTTCCTGCCATCGTGCGCGGCGAACTGGGTGCCGGACGAATGCAGCACGGCGACTTCTCGTGGTCGTTCCGCAATTCGACACAGGATGAGAACTACGGCATTATCAGCGACCTGACATCGGCTGTAAACACCTATCAATCAACGCTTATCGGATTTGCCGACGGCACAGCAATCAGCAATGGCGGTGCCACTGTGGCCTACGTGGGCGGCGACGGCATCGGAGTCACATTGGCCGACAACGAATCCTACGTGCCGAGTTGGGCTGGCAGCACCGGAGGCGGCACAACCACGCCCGAAGTTGAAAGCACATTGGCCATCGGCACCGACGACGACTATTTCTGGTTCAATGCCGACAACGAGGATCTGGTCAACGCCTTCTTCTCAGACGGCACATTCCTGGGCGGCACGTTCCAGCCCACGTACCAGCCGGCCAAGGGCGACGGCACCATCTGTTCCGACTATGTGGGTTCGATCCGCATCGCATCGGGCAGCACATTCACCGTCCACTACGCGAGTGGAATAACCTCGGTGCAGTTCTACGTGTCGGGCAACGGCTCACAGTCGTGGTCGCTGGCATCGAGCCTCGACGGACAGACCTACACGTCGTGCGGTTCGTTCACGGGAAACACTGGCGGACATCCGGCTGTCAACGCATCGTTCAGTGAACCAATGGCTTACGTGCGACTTACCAACGGCGCATCTGGCAACCGCGACGTGCAGGGTATGAGGCTCTTCACACCGTCCGACCCTGCATCGCTCGACGAGATTGAAGAGATTGACCAGTTGGCTTCATCGGCCGACGAAATCTACGACCTGCTTGGCCGACGCCGTAAGTTGGCTCCGAACGGACAGATTTACGTGCATGGCGGCAAGAAGATTTGTTTCTGAAAGTCAGGCATATAGACAAAAAAAGTCGGATTCCGATGCGGAGTCCGACTTTTTCGTTTCTGTAAGATTCGGTTTCAGTGCATGAGCCTGTAGAGCAAGTCGAGCAAGACTTCGTCTTCGGGCACGGCCGCTCCGCGAGCGCCTTTCTGGCGGGCATCACATTCGCGGATGAGGGCGATATTTTCCATTGCCTTCCACGCGCTGTAGTTCTTGAGGGCGGCAACCATGTCTTTGGCGGCGCCGTAGTTCATACCGACTTCGCGCATCAGTCCGTTCACCGATTTGTCGCTCGCGTAGTGTGACAACATCAGATTGGTAAAGAAGTCGAACAGCACCGAAAGGGTAATCACCCATGGATTGTTCTTCGGATTCTGGACGAAATAGCGGCGGATGAGCTCACACTTGCGGAAATCCTTGACTGCGATTGCGTGAATCAGTTCGTAGTTGTTGAAATCCTTTGAAATGCCGATGTGAGCAGCGATGAGGTCGGCCGTGACGCGCGTTCCAGTCATGCTGATGCGCATTTTTTCGATTTCGGACATCAGCCGATTCAAGTCCGAGCCGATATGGTCGGCCAACATCTGAATCGCATTCGGCTCAAACTGCAAGCCCGTCTGCGCCAGGAATTCGGGCAAAAACTTTACGAGTTCGTACTCCGGCACACGCTTCCCTTCATAGACCACGCCGCCCGATTTTGTCACAGCCTTGATTATGTCGGCCTTCTCCAGTTTTGTGCCGTTATATAACACGACGAGCACCGTCTGCTCAAACGGACTTTGAAAATATGGCAGCATGTGGTCGATGCGGGTGCGTTCTGAGCGCGACACGAGCGATTGCGCATTGTTCAATATGACCAACTGGCGCGCGGCAACCATCGGATAACGGCGGCACGCATAGATTACTTCGGTCAAATCCTCCACATCCGAGCCGTGAAACTGCTGGAAGTCGAAGTCCTTTTCCTCGTCGGTCAGAACGCTCTCTTGCAGCAACTTGAGGATACGGTCAACGAAATAGACCTCCTCGCCGTGCAGCAAGTAGATGGGCGCAAATTTGCCGATTTTTATGTCGTTGCAAATTTTTGAAAATTCTTCATTCTTTGCCATTTTCCTTCCGTTTCGTTTGTGGTTTAGTGTTTTTCTGAGTACCTTTGCCGCATGAACCGAATAACATTGAATCTGCCTCCCTGTGCGCTGAAGACGCAATTTAACCCTACGAGCCACCTGGAGGAAATCTTCGACCCGCAACGCAGGAAATTTGTACGTCTAACACCCGAAGAATGGGTGCGGCAGAATTTCGTGCAACATCTGATCAACGACTTGGGGTTCCCGCAGGGACGACTTCAGAATGAGGTCGCAATCCGCGTGGGACGTATGGAAAAGCGTTGCGACACGGTTGTGTTCAACCAAGCGGGTCGACCGGCTGTGATTGTGGAGTACAAGGCTCCGTCGGTGCGGCTGACGCAACGGGTTTTTGATCAGATTGTCCGCTACGATTTTGCTCTTCAAGTGGATTTTCTGATTGTGAGCAATGGTCTTCAGCACTACTGCTGTCGGCTGAATCGGGAGCGGAATTGCTTTGAATTTCTTCCGCAACTTCCTCATTGGCAACAGATTGAACCTCAGTCGCCTCCTCCGTTGTGATGACATCGGAGGCCGTGACCTCGACCTCAATTTCTGGCTCGAAAAACAACGTAGCAGATTCCGCCGGTGCTTCCTCTTCCGGCTCAGAAATCCGCGTAGCGTCGTCTTCCGGCTCGGTTTCCGTGGCTGGTTCATCGACTGCAACGACCTCGCCACTTTCCGATTCCTTTTCTGAACTTGTTTCCGACGTCGTTTCTTCATCGGCCAATGTTCCGTTGCTTTCGGTGACGTCGTCTGCGTCTGAAGCATTGGCCATAACCTCTTCTGTCACCTTGCCGTCCTCCACGCGGAGCACGCGGCCTGGGAACTGGTTGAGCAGCTGCAAGTTATGCGTTGACATAAGCACTGCGGTGTGGCGCGTGTGGCAGATGTCGTAGAGCAGCTGGACGATGTTGCTGCCGGTCTCGGGGTCGAGGTTGCCCGTAGGTTCATCGGCCAAGATCATGGTCGGCTCGTTGAGCAATGCGCGCGCAATGACGACACGCTGCTGTTCGCCGCCGGAAAG
>DFJU01000053.1:0-16387 GCA_002373755.1 Bacteroidales bacterium UBA3663
GAGGAAATCGACCTCTGCTGGCGGCTGCGGCGCATGGGTGGCGACATCGTCTGCGTGCCTCAGAGCACGGTCTATCACTTGGGCGGGGCATCGCTGTCGGCCGAAAATCCGCGTAAGACGCTGCTCAACTTCCGCAACTCGCTGCTGATGCTGCACAAGAACCTGCCGCGCGAACGACGTCGGCCAATGATTTTCTGGCGCATGGTGCTCGACGGACTTGCCGCATTGAACTTCATCGCCCACGGCCAATTCCGCCACGCACACGCCATCGGCCACGCACACCGGCAGGCGCGCAGGATGATCCGCGAGCTTTATCCCGACGAAAAGCTGTCGGCCGATGCCTCGCTACGCGGTTTTCACGACGCGCCGAACCAGCCGATCAGCATCCTGTGGCAGTATTATGTGAAAGGGAAAAAGAAGTACACAGAAATTGTCCCGCAATGAAATCGTAATTCGTAATTAGTAATTTTGTAATTTGCTTCAGCACGTAATTCGTAATTTGTAATTATTCCCCGATGTCTTCAGTTCTTGTCCTATCCATCATCGCATTCTATTTCGGCGTAATCTTCTTCGTGACGTGGCTCACTACGCGAAAAAAATCGGCCAACGACAATCAGGCTTTCTTCACCGGCGGACGGAAATCGCCGTGGTGGGTGGTGGCCATCGCCATGATCGGCACCAGCATTTCTGGCGTGACGTTCATCTCCGTGCCCGGCATGGTGGCCGCGACGCAATTCAGTTATCTTCAGATGGTTATCGGATTCGTCGCAGGCTATTTTGCCATCGCCTACGTGCTGCTGCCGCTCTACTATCGGCTGAATCTGAGCAGCATCTACGGCTACTTGGAGCAGCGTTTCGGCCAACGCGCCTATCGCACCGGAGCACTGTTTTTCCTCCTGAGCAAATTTCTGGGCTGCGGCGTGCGTATGTACCTGACAGCCTTGGTGTTGCAGCTTGTCCTGTTCGACGGATTGGGCATTCCGTTCGGCCTCAACGTGGCGGCGACGATGCTCGTCGTGTGGCTCTACACCTTCAAGGGCGGCGTTAAGACGCTGGTCTGGACCGATATGTTGCAGACACTCTCGCTCATTGCCGCCGTCGTGCTCTGCATCTACTACGTCTGTCGTGCGATGCAGCTCGACGCCACGGGCCTGTGGAACACATTGGCCGACAGCCCGATGAGCCGGATGTGGTACTTCGACGACCCGTTGGACAAACGCTACTTCTGGAAGCAGTTCCTCGCCGGAATGTTCACCACCATCGCCATGACCGGCCTCGACCAGGACATGATGCAGAAGAACCTCTCGTGCCGCACATTGGCCGACGCCCGCAAGAACGTCATCAGCTACGGCTTCGGATTCCTGCCCGTCAACCTGCTGTTCCTCGCCCTCGGCATCCTGCTTTATCAGTTTGCAGCACAGCTGAATATTTCGTTCGACAAGCCCGACCAGCTCTTTCCCGCCATCGCCACCGGAACCGATGCGGATGGACAACTTCTGCTGCCGATGGCCGTCGGCATCCTCTTCGTGCTCGGACTGATTGCAGCAGCCTTCTCATCGGCCGGAAGTGCAGTGACGGCACTCACCACATCGGTCACCATCGACATGCTTCAGGCCGACAAACGCCAGAATGCCTCTGCCCTGCGCCGCACGCGCCAATGGGTCCATGTGGCCAACTGCATCGTGATGGGCGTGCTCATCTACCTGTTCCGCGTCATCGGCTCGGGGTCGGTCATCAATGCGGTCTATGTGATTGCGAGCTACACCTACGGCCCGCTGCTCGGCCTTTATCTTTTCGGCCTCTACACCAAGCTGAAGCCGCGCGACGGCTGGATTCCCGTCATCTGCGTCCTGTCGCCGCTCGTCTGCCTGCTGCTCGCCACCCACAGCGAGGAGTGGTTCGGCGGCTACCAGATCGGCTTTGAACTGCTGTTGTACAATGCGGCGATTACGGCACTGGGGCTGTGGGCCGTGAGCAAGAGGCAATAAGGCCATCACCTCATGACGAGCAGGCGGTCGCCGGGACGGAGTTCGACAGTCCCGTTCGGCACGATGTCCTCGTCGCCGCGCTTTATCATCACGACCAGATGGCCTTTTGGCAAATTGAGGTCGCGTAGCGTGTTGCCGGCCTCCAGCATCGCGGCTGTCAGGTCAATTTCGAAGAGTGTGTAGCCGGAATCGTCGTGCAGCTGTATGCCGAAGTCGGCCACATCGTTGCCCAACGGTTCTGACAGTTTCAGCTTGTCGGCCAACAATGTGATGGTCGTGCCCTGCAGCAGCAGCGACAGAATGGTGATGAAGAAAACGATGTTGAACAACGTGGAATGATGCTCCAGCCCCGCCACCACCGGATATGTGGCGAAAAGAATCGGCACCGCACCGCGCAATCCGACCCACGAAGTGAACAGTTTTGCCCTGAACGGCATATTCCGATAGGGCAACAGGCTGAGCCAGACCGCAACCGGGCGACTGATGAAAATCATGAACAGGCCGATGAGCAACGCCATTCCGGCCACATCAAGCATCTCGTGCGGATTGACCAGAAGTCCGAGCATGAGGAACATCACAATCTGCGACAGCCACGACAGGCCATCGATGAAGGTGAGCGTCTCGCGACGGCAGCTCAGTTCACTGTTGCCGATGACGATGCCGGCCACGTAAATCGCCAGATAGCCATTGCCGCCCAAATTGTCGCTCATCGAGAACGTCAGGAAACAAACCGAAACCAGAAGAATTGGATAAAGTGCGCGGTTCTTCAAGTTGAGGTGATTGATCATCCACACGCCAATACGGCCGAAAGCCACGCCGAGCAAGGCTCCGATGACCATCTGCACCATCAGCATCCGAACCAGTCCCAACGGGTCAAAATGGCTGCCCGTGCTGAGCACATCGACCAACATTGTCGTTATCAGATAGGCCATCGGGTCGTTTGAGCCTGACTCCAATTCCAACGTAGGCCGCAAGTTGTATTTTAGACCAATCTTCTGCGCACCCAAAATGCCGAACACCGAAGCCGAATCCGTGCTGCTCATCGTGGCGGCCAAAAGCATCGACGGCAAAAGGGCAAAATGGATATTCGTCCAGCTGAAACCTGAAATCCACCAGACGAACAGCCCGGTCACCAAAGTCGTGAGCAATACGCCCACCGTGCTGAGCACAATGCCTGGACCCAAGACAGGGCGGATTTCATTGAACTTCGTGCTCAAGCCGCCGGAAAACAGAATGACGGAAAGCGAAATCATGCCGACAAGCTGCGCCCACTCCACATTGTCGAACTGCAAGCCTACGCCATCGCACCCGAATGCCATGCCGACCAGAAGGAACAGCAGCAATGTGGGTAATCCGTATTTGTAGCCAGGCTTCTGAATCAGTACTCCGGCCATCAGCAGGATGGCACCCACCAGCATAAAATTACTTGATGTAAGCGTCATAAGCAGAAACGTATAGAGGGAGGCAAAACCGAGAACAGGCTTCGCCTCCCTTAAAATCAATTATTTGGGAAAGAACAAAGAGGCAACCGTGACTGCCACATCGCCCTCAAAACAGCGTATCTCGGAAAGCGGGCAATAGAGCAGATTGTGAAAACGGTAGAGCCGAAGAGCCGCAAACCTTCTGTCGCGCGACACACAAAGCTCCACCTTGAGATTGCCGTTCGGAACAGCCGCCAGAGTGAGATGACGGACAACATCGGCCACCTTGTCATCGTCGGCCTTCAACAGGTTTTCCAAGTCCTCACGGACCAAGCGGTCGTAAAAGAAAGAGAACGACTCCACCTTGCTTTGCGTCGGAAGATAATAGGCACTCCTGAAAAGTCCGAAGAACGATTTCCGAATCTCTATATTTGTGTTCAATGAAACTGCATCGGCAATTTCTACAGAATAAAATCTTGACATAACAATTGTATTTATTTGTTTTAAAAAGGTTGAATGAAACGGATGGCAACCGGCTGAACCTGATTCAACCGGCGACATTCATCTAATAAAAAAGGGAAAACTACAAAAACAATGTCAAGACTAACACAAAATCCGCCTCAACGCGAAAACGTAATAATGGCACGAGGCGGAAATGTCAAACGGAGCGGCCTCCTCACGATTGACCTTCGTATAATGAATGTGAAACAACTGCTGCTGCCCACGCTTTCGCAGCGTAGCCACAGAATGACGTCCTTGCACGCCTTGTGAAGAACCATTGCCTGAACCGAAAGTCCGTTGGTTGAGCGACGAGACAAGCCGCAACAACGAGAACGAATCGCTCAACACGCCCTCACAATGGCCGCGTTCATCGCTTTTCGACGATATGCTCCACGACCGTCCGCCATGAGCACAGACGACTCCGTCACCTACCTCCACAGTTGTCGGGGCAGATGTCCGTTGCGCCCACAATTCTCCGGCGAGCAGGGCAAAGGCGATCAAAAAACGAAGCAGCAAACGCATAAATTCTGTCAAATGCAGCGGAAATGCGGCATTGGCGTAAAAATAGCAAATTTGTCGGACAAAAGTCAAATCGCGCAACCATAATGTCCCCGCGACAATCCTTTTGTACAACATTTGGCAGTCAAGCTTTCCAATAACATCAAAAAAATCGCAAGCACAACTTTTTTCTGATTGCACTTGCGATTGTTTGTTACAATGAAGTCAGGTTCAAGACGCCGAAGTCTTTCCGCCCCTGCGACGGCCGCCGCGATGGGTGCGCTTCTTGGTCGATGGAGTTGAAAGCAGTTCCATGTCTTCAGGCGAGAAGCCCGGCAATTCGGCGACGATGCTCGACGCTGTTTCGGCGGTAGCTTCGACATTGGCGGCGACGGCATTGTCATCGGCCACAACTTCAACCGGCTGCACTTCGGCCGACTGGGCTGCAACTGCGTTTTCGCTGTCCACGACGGCCGGCTCGACGGCTGCTACGCGACTTTCGACGATTTCAGCCTGCTTTTCGGCGGCATCGGCAGCGACGTTTTCTGCAACTGCCACATTGGCTGCGGCCTGCTCCTGATTGCGCTGCTCGGACTGACGCTGCTGCTGTTGCTGGCGACGCTGTTCAGCCTTCTGCTCGGACTTCATCTGCTGACGCATCTGCTCCATCTGCTGGCGCTCGGCCTTCATCTGCTGGCGGAGCTGATCCATCTGCTGACGCTCGGCCTTGAGCTGCTGGCGCTGCTGTTCAAGCTTCTGCTGCTCTTGTGCGCGCTGTTCCTTCTGTTGTTCGATGCGCTGGCGGTCCTCCTTGTCGCTACGGCGTTCATGCTTGTCGCCCGGACGGAAAGCGTTCTCGTCCAACTGCATCTGCGGGAATGACTCACGCGGCTCCTGAACGGAGAGATCCTGCATCCATGCTGCACCGGCGGCCGATTGCAGGAAGTGGTACTGGCGCGTGTAGTTGTCGAGCTGCTTGAGGTCGTCCATGGTGATTGCCATCGGACGTAAAGGCGCGTAGTGCGCATCCCAATCGGCATCGGAAATGTTGTTGATGCGCTGCAAGTCGTCGCACATACCCATCGAACGGATTGCGACCGATGCATCGTTGGTCATGAGCAGCACCTTGCGGCCCGATGCGAAAAGTTCGACAACGCGGCGGATGATGGCCGGATCGGCAAATGAACCGTGATGTGACTCGCTGGTGATGCCTTCGATGCGCAGACGGTTCTCGCGCTGCTGGCTCAGAATCAGTCGTTTGGCCAATCGCGCCGATACGTTGCGACACAGCATCGGGTCGGTCCAGTCGGCATCCTGATAGTTGGTCGGCTCCTGCTGGCAGGCGAAACGGTCGATTTCCTCGTAGGTCTCGGCCATAATCACGAACCGTCCGCCACGCTTCTTCATCATCCGCGAGATGAACTCCAGCTGACGCTCGAACATCAGTCGGGCATTGACGCGCGGATCGCTGTGGCTTGAGGTGTGGCCGACGAGGAGTTCAAGCCAGATGTTGGTGTCGCTCAAGACGATGTCGTAGTCGAGCACCTGTGTGAGTATGGCTTCGAAGAACAGATGGCGTGCCTGTGCCTCTTCAAGTGTGATTTGCTGAATCTGCTGGTCGTTGAGCAGTGGGATGCGGGCATTCCAAAGATCTACGATGTCGCGCACGACGATGTTGCGTGGCAATGGCGGAATCACTGTGTTTTTTACTCGTTTTTCAGTCTCTTTTTCGGTCTTGGGGGCCTCGGCGGGAGCCTCTTTTTCAAGCGTCGCCGGTGCGGCTTGTTCAGCCTGCTCCTGGGCCACATCCTCAACCGTTTCTTCAGTTGCCTGTGGGGCTGCTTCCTGTGCCTTCTTGCGTGTGCGTGTGCCGCGCTTTGTTGCGGGCTTCACCTCGGCTACAGAGGCCTCCACTGGACTTGCGGTAGTGGATTTTCTCATATAATATTTAAAAAATGCGGCGCAAAGGTAGTCAAATAAAGAAGCAAAAGCAATTTTTAAGTTTGTTATTTCTCAAATTCGTCGAAAAAGGGCTAACTTTGCAAAAAAATCAGCTGAGATATGTTACGATTTTTCCAATCCATCAGTCGTTTTATGGGCCATTACACATCGGCCGTAGTCATTCTGGCAGCAATCATCGCTGCTTTTTTTCCGCTCACATTCACTTGGGTCAAGGATTTCGGGTTGGCCAACATCATTCTGGGCATCATCATGCTCACGATGGGCTGCACCCTCTCGACCGATGACTTCCGCATCCTGCTCCACAGGCCGTTGGACATCCTGTTGGGCACGCTGGCGCAGTTCACGGTGATGCCTTTTGTGGCCTACGGTCTGAGCCACCTGTTCAACTTGTCGCCAGAGCTGTCGGTCGGCATAATTCTGGTTGGATGCTGCCCGGGCGGCGTGTCGAGCAACATCATGTCGTTCCTGTGCAAGGGCGACGTCGCATTCTCGGTGGGCATGACCACGGTGAGCACGCTGCTGGCTCCGGTTGTCACCCCGCTGCTGGTCTATTGGCTGGCCGGCGAAGAGATTGCGGTCGATGCGTGGGGAATGTTCCAGAACATTCTGGTGGTGACGCTGCTTCCGGTGGCCGTCGGCTGTCTGTTCAACTATCTTTTCGGCCGACGCCAGAACTTCCGCGACATCCAGTCGTGCATGCCGGGCATTTCGGTGTTCTGCCTTGCGCTGATTGTTGGCAATGCCGTATGCGCCGCGATGCCTAACCTCCGCCTTGCCGGCAACGGATTCGCTCTGCTCGGATTGACATTGGCCGTCGTCTTCTGCCACAACACGCTTGGCTACGCGCTCGGCTATCTGATTGGCAAGGTCTTCGGCTTCAACACTGCAAAACGTCGCACCATCAGCATCGAGGTGGGTATGCAGAATGCCGGATTGGCCACCAACCTCGCACCCCAATTCTTCGACCCGCTTGCCGTCATTCCGTGCGCCATCTCGTGCGCCTACCACAGCATTTCGGGCACGATCTTGGCCAACCTGTTTGCCCTCTACGACAGGAGAAAGGCAAATGTCGAACAATAAACAATCCGCTACGCGACTTTTTTGACTATGAAGATATTTAACCTGATTCTGCTGTTGGCTGCAATGCCGCAACTTGCATCGGCCGCAACCGAAACGCCCGACTGGGAAGACCAGCACGTACTGCAACGCCACCGCCTGCCCGCGCGCGCATCGTTCGTGCCCTACAAATATCAGGCTGGCGACCGCACCATCATGCTCAACGGCACGTGGCAATTCCGTTGGACGCCATCGCCCGACCTGCGCATCCCGAACTTCTACGAGCCTGGCTTTACGGCCGATGCCACATGGACGACCATCAACGTGCCGGCCACCTGGGAGACCGCAGGCCACGGCACGCCCATCTACATCTCGGCCGGCTATTCGTTCCGCATCGACCCGCCGCGCGTCACCTCAACACCGCCGCAGGACTGGACGACCTACGTCGAACGCAACCCGACGGGACAGTACCTGCGCACCTTCAACGTGCCGAAATTCTGGGCGACCGACGGCGGCGTCACACTGCTCCGGCTGGAGGGCGTCTCGGCGGCCTGCTACGTCTGGGTCGATGGCCGATGCATCGGCTACACGCAAGGCTCGATGGAGCCGGCCGAATTTGAGGTGCCGATAACGACCGCCGGACGCCACGCCATCGCCATCGAAGTCTATAAATATTGCGACGGCAGCTACCTCGAGGACCAGGATTTCTGGCGCTTGGGCGGCATCCACCGCGACGTGTACCTCTACCACGTGCCGGCCCTGCGCCTCGGCGACGTGACGATAAGGACATCGGCCAATGACCCGAGCCTACGCGACTGGACGCTCAGCATCGACCCCGAACTGATTGCGAATGGCGATGCATCGGCCGACAAATATCGGATTCGCGCTACGCTGATTTCGGCCGATGGCGACACCGTCGGCACCACGCAATGCGCTGCGGCCGATGTGCTCGACGCGGAACACAAGGCATCGCGCATGAACGAATGGTTCCCGCAACGTGGCCCGCGCAAGTGGGGCCGAATGACATTGGCCATAAACAGCCCGAAACTGTGGAGTGTGGACTCGCCGTCGCTCTACCGACTTAATCTTCAGTTGGTTATGGCCGATGGCACAATCGCGCAACAGCTTGACCAGCGCGTCGGATTCCGCGAAGTACGGATTGAGGGCGGCCGTCTGCTCGTGAACGGCCAAAGCATCAAGCTGCAAGGCGTGAACCGCCACGAACACGACCCGAAGCTCGGCCGCGTGATGACCGACGAACGTATGTTGCAGGACATTGCGCTGCTCAAGGCGGCCGGATTCAACGCCGTGCGCACGAGCCACTACCCCAACTGCCCGCGCTGGTACGAACTGTGCGACAGCCTCGGCCTGATGGTGATGGACGAGGCCGACATCGAGACACACGGCCTGCGCGGCACATTGGCCAGCGACCCCGACTGGGCCGAGGCGTTCATGGACCGCACCGTGCGCATGGCCGAGAGGGACAAGAACCACCCGTGCGTCATCTTCTGGAGCCTTGGCAACGAGAGTGGTTTCGGCCCCAATTTCGCCGCCGCAGCCGCCTGGCTACGCGAATTTGACCCGACGCGCCCAATCCACTACGAGGGCGCGCAGCGCGGCACGACATTGGCCACCGACCCATCGGCCGTCGATGTGATTTCGCGATTCTACCCACGCGTCATGGCCGACTACTACAACCCCGGCATCCCGGCCGACAGCCGCGAGGAGCGCGCCGAAAATGCCCGCTGGGAACGCCTCGTCGAACTGGCATCGGACAAGAACGACCAGCGCCCCGTAATGACCGCCGAATATGCCCACGCGATGGGCAATGCGATGGGCAACTTCGACCGCTACTGGCAGGAGTTCCGCGCCAACGACCGCATCATCGGCGGCTTCGTGTGGGACTGGGTCGATCAGGGCATCTGGGCCAACCAATCGGGCGACGCGCTGCCCTACAATCCGGCCAATGGCGCGCCCAAGGTGTGCTACGGCGGCGACTTCGGCGACTCCCCGAACTCGAAGGCTTTCTGTCTGAATGGCATCGTGTTGGCCGACCGCACCCTCACGCCAAAATACGAGCTCTGCAAGGCAGTGCTGACGCAGAAAAACCGCGTAGCAGGTACGGCGAAACTCGACATCGGCCGTAAACCGGACAAGAAGCAGCAGGACGACCTCTACTCGATGCTCGACATGGCCGATGCCGTCTTCACGCGCGCCGCGACCGACAACGACCGTGGCTTCGGCAACTGGATTGCACGCGAATGGAAGGAGGGCTTCAAGGCCGATGCGATTGCCGTCGAGAAACAGCTGACGCGCAATGCCGACGGCTCGATCGACCTCACGATGCGTTTCAAGGCCAATGGCGCAGTGCCGACCATCGGACGTCTCGGCCTGACGCTCACCCTGCCCGCCTCGATGCAGCTCACGCAGGTGCAATGGGACGGCCTCGGCCCCGACGAGACATATCCCGACCGCACGGCAGGTTGCGTTGACGGCCGTTGGAGCCAAAGCATCGGCCAGCAATACACGCACTATCCGCGTCCGCAGGACGGTGGAAACCACGTAGCGACTCGCGCGCTCTGCCTCACGAACGGCAAGGGTCACGGTCTGCGCGTCGAGGCCATCGGCGACAGCAAGTTCATCTTCCAGGCCCTGCCCTACTCGCAGACGCAGCTGGAGCGTTGCACTCACGACTGCGAGCTCGTGGCCAATGGCACGGTCTATCTGAACCTGTCGAGCGCCATCCTCGGCATCGGCAACAGTTCGTGCGGCCCAGGCGTGTTGCAGGAATACGTCATCGACCCGCAAAAGCTCGACCAATATGAGCTGAAGGTCAAAGTTTCACTTTATTAAATTCAAGAATCTGAGAATTGAGGGAATCGCATCGGCCATAAAAATTCTTCAGATTCCAATAATTCTTGAGAAAAACAAGAATCAGAGAATTGAGGGAATCGGCATCGGCCATAAAAATTCTTCAGATTCCAATAATTCTTGAGAAAAAAAAGAAAAGAGAAAAATCTTAATCTTGACGATGAAAAAATTTCTAAGAATAAGAATAACACTTCTGCTTGCCTGCTTGATGACATCGGCCACAGCGGTTGAAGACTACGTCTGGACAACGCCGTCGTTCAATTCGAGCGAATCGATGCCCCTGGGCGGCGGCGACATCGGCATGAACGTCTGGGTCGATGCCTTGACCAACGAGGTGAACTGCCTGGTGAGCCAGTCGGGCTGCTTCGACGAGAACAACACGCTGCTCAAGTTCGGCCGCCTGCGCATACAGCTGCCCGACCGCTTCGAACGCCTCGTCGAACAACGGCTCTGCGTCGGCAAAGGCTCGATGCTCATCCGCTTCGACCAGACCGAAATGGAGCTTTGGGTCGATGTCTGGAAGCCCGTCATCCACATCGAGGCCAACCAACCGATTATTGTGGCCTATGACTCTTGGCGCGAACACGACACGCCGCTCGACCGCTTCATCTGTCAGGAATCGTCATGGAAATGGGCCGTGCCGAAAGGCTGCTACACCCTGCACGACAGCATCCAGCGCAACGACGACGGCACGGTGACCGCATGGCATCAGAACCAGAACGACACCCTCTTCCGCCACACGCTGCGCCAGCAAGGGATGTTGCAGTTTGCCGACAGCATCTACAATCCGATCAAGGGACGCATCTTCGGCGGCATGACACGCCGTCTGACCGAGCAGCATTGGGTCGTCGTCCTGTGCAACCAGCAGAGTTCGCTGGACGAATGGCAATCGCAGCTCAACCGCACCTACAAGGCAATCCGCACGCAGAAAGACCGCAAGGCCACGCGCAACTGGTGGTGGGACTTCTGGCAGCGGTCGTTCGTGGTGAGCAACGGCCGAGCCAGCGAAGCCCTGCGCAACTACGCGCTTTTCCGCTACATGATGGGCTGCAACGCGCATCCGGCAAGACAGGGCGAGCGCTGGCCGACGAAGTTCAACGGCGGTCTGTTCACATTCGATCCGGCCGACTGCGACAGCGTCATGGCGCAATACAAGCACGACAAGCCCGACGTTGTCACGCCCGACTACAGGCGTTGGGGCGGCGGCGTACACACGGCCCAGAACCAGCGTCTGCTCTATTGGCCGATGCTCCAGACGGGCGATTGGGACGCCCTGCAATGCCAGCTCGACTTCTACACGCGCACCCTGCCCGCCGCCGAACTGCGCAGCCGCCACTACTGGAACCACGGCGGTGCCTGCTTCACCGAACAGATGGAGAACTTCGGCCTGCCCAATCCTGCCGAATATGGCAAGCACAAGGACGGCGGCGACCCGGGCGTCGAGGATAACCGTTGGCTGGAATACGAGTGGGACACCGCGCTCGAATTTGCCGAGATGTATTGCCTCTACCCCTTCGCCAGCTCGCCCTACGGCCGCAAGGAGGCAGCACGGCAAGCCCGCACGCTCATCATGTCGTGCCTGCGCTTCTTCGACGAGCACTACGCGACTTCCGATTCCATCGGCCATAAAATCATCTTCCCCGGCTCCGGTTGCGAGACCTACAAGATTGCACGCAACCCCTCATCGACCATCGCCGCTCTGATGCGAGTTTCGGCCGATGCCCTTGCCCACCGCGACGATTTGTCGTTGTCCGATGCCGATGTCGCATGGCTCGAACGCTTCCGCGCCACATTGCCGCCATTGCCCACACGACAGCAGCGCGGACACCTCTGCATCGCTCCGGCCGAGAGTTGGGAACGCCGCCAGAATGTCGAATCGCCGCAACTCTACCCCGTCTGGCCGTGGCGCGTCGTGGCCGATTCATTGGCCATAAACACCTATCTGCACGACAGCATCGCCCTCGCCAACCGCAACTACGTGGGCTGGAAACAGGACAACATCTGGGCCGCAATGGTCGGCAAGACCGAAGAGGCTTGGACAATGACTTTGCAGAAACTTGTGGTCAATGCGCCAGCCGAACGCAGCAACCTGTACCGTTTCCCCGCCTTCTGGGGGCCAGGCTACGACTGGATGCCCGACCACAACTGGGGCGGCTCGGCCATGATCGGCCTTCACGCCATGCTGATGCAGGAGGACGACGAGGGCAACATCAAGCTCCTGCCCGCATGGCCTCGCGACGAGGATGTCCACTTCCGCCTCTGGGCAAGCGGCCACCGCCAGGTCGAGGTCATCTACAGGAACGGCCGGATCGAGAAATACACGATCAACGGGAAAGCGCAAAGAATCGCACAATAAATCAGCTACGCGACTTTTTGACGTCCAAAGACTGAAAAAAACAGAACCGTCGGAAATCCACACGGAAGTCCGACGGTTCTGCTTTCTGATTGTCACGCAGGCGGTCAGATGCCGACCACCGTCCACGCGATGTAGGCCGCATAAACCGACAGCAGGAAGCCGCCCTCCCACCGTTCAAGCAGGTGCTTGGTGCGCATGAAGAACCACAGCAGCAGGCAGATGGCGATCATGAGCAGATAGTCGAGCGCAAATCCTTCGCTGGAGTTACGGATTGGACAAATGGCGGCCGACAGACCAATCACGCTCAGCACGTTGAACGACACCGAACCGATGATGTTGCCGATGGCGATGTCGGTCTGACCCTTGCGCGCAGCCATCACCGAAGCGAACAGTTCGGGCAACGATGTGCCGACAGCCACGATGGTAAGACCAATCACGCGGTCGGAAACGCCAAGCTGCAGGGCTATGTCCGATGCGCCATCGACCAAGAGGTCTGCACCCCACACCAATGCGGAGAACGACACGATGAGCAGCGGCAACGCCTTCCAGAGCGACATCACACCGTCCAGACTCTCGGCAGATGCTCCAGCCGCCTTTTCAGCCTTACGCGAACGACGAATCTGCCACGACACGAAGGCGACAAGCATCGCAAAAAGCGCAATTCCCGGCACTCGGCCAATGGTTCCCGTCATTCCGATGCCGACAAACAGGAAACAGGCCAGCACCATGAACGGCATCTCGATGAGCAACGAACTGCGCGATGCAGGCAGCGGACAAAGCAGTGCCGAAATGCCCAGAATAAGTCCGATGTTGGCGATATTGCTGCCCACCACGTTGCCTATAGCAATGCCCGGGCTGTTGACCAATGCCGCCTGAACCGAAACGAGCAGCTCAGGCATCGACGTGCCGAAACCGACCACAGTCAGTCCAATTACCATCGGACTCAACTTGGCCCGGCGGGCGATGGCGACCGCACTGTCAACCAAATAGTCGCCGCCCTTGACAAGCAGCAGGAATCCCACAAGAATGTAGATAATGTCGTAAAGCATTTTTTATAAAATTTATCACAGAAAGAAACGGAAATAATCTGAAAAACACGGAAAAGCCAGTTGATTCATTTCCGATTCTTCCGTGTTTTCCGATGTGAAAGACCTCATTTCAGAATCCCGTCGCGGCGCATCAGAGCGTCGATGCTCGGGTCTGCGCCCTTGAATTGGCGGTACAGTTCCGACGGCTCAATCATGTCGCCCGATTCGAGCAGGTGGCGGAAACGCTTGGCCGTCTCGGGGTTGAACAGGCCCTCGCGCTCGAACACTGCAAAGGCATCGGCATCGAGCACCTCAGCCCACTTGTAGCCGTAGTAGCCGGCCGCGTAGCCGCCCGAGAAGATGTGGGTGAACGACGTGCACATCATCGTGCCGGGCACAGTGGCGAGCAGCTTGGTCGGAGCCATCGCATCGCGCTCGAACTGTTCGATGTCGGCCAGCTGCGGGAAGTTTTCGGCCGGCGTGCGAGTCACATCGGCCACGGCTCCAAGCGTGTGGAACTTCATGTCCAACATGCCGAACGAGAGCTGCCGCAGACAGGAATAGGCCGCATTGTAGGTCTGTGCGCGGTGCAGTCGGTCGATAAGGTCCTGCGGGATGGCCTCGCCCGTCTGCCAGTCGGCCGCAAAGGTGTCGAGGAACTCCTTCTTGCCGAGGAAGTTCTCGTTGAATTGCGACGGCAACTCGACGAAATCGTGCGCTACGTTGGTTCCGCTCTGCGACGGATATTTGCAACGCGTCAAGAGGCCGTGCAGCGAATGTCCGAACTCGTGCAGGAAGGTCTGCGCCTCCTCGTAGGTGAGCAGCGACGGCGTGTAGCCCTCAGCGCCAGGTTGGCCGATGGGCTTGCTGAACGACATCACAATCTGGATGAGCGGACGCTGTTCGGTGCCGTCGGGATTGATGTGCTGGCCGCGGAACTCGGTCATCCATGCGCCGGGGCGCTTCGTCTCGCGCGGGAAAAAGTCGGTGTAGAGCAGACCCATGAACGACGAGTCGCTGTCGATGACCTCGAAGCACTCGACATCGGGGTTATAGACCGGCACGTCAATCTTGTGGAAGGTCACGCCGTAGAGCCTTGTGGCCAATCCGAAGACGCCTTGCTTGACTTTTTCGAGCGAGAAGTAGGGCTTGATGAGCGAATCGTTGAAGTTGTATTTTTCGGTCTTCAGCTTCTCGCTGTAGTAGCTGAAATCCCACGGCTGGAGCTGGTCGATGCCGTCGCGCTTTGCAACATCGGCCACAGCTGCGACATCGGCCACGGCAGCCTTCTTGTAGGCGTCGAGCAGCTGGTTCAGCAGTCTGTTCACAGCTTCGGGCGTCTTGGCCATCGTGTCGGTGAGACGCATGTCGGCGAAAGTGCGGTAGCCGAGCAAGTCGGCCTTCTCCTGACGCAGGGTGACGATGCGGCGGATGATGTCGGTGTTGTCGTACTGGCCGGAGGTGCATCGCGTGTTGTAGGCACGGTAGAGCATCTCGCGCAGGTCGCGGCGTGCGCTGTATTGCATGAACGGACGGTACGACGGGAAGAGCAGCGTCACCTTCCAGTCATTTTCGCGTAGCGACTCGACGTAGAAGTTCGGCAGCCCCTCCAGGTCGGTGTCCGGATTGAGTTTGTAGCTCCATTCGCCGGTGGCCTTCTGCACGTTCTGGCCGTAGAGCAGAGTGAGCGAATCGAGTTCGCTGCATACGGCACGCCAACGCTCGCGCGCCTCGCCCTGCAACGTCGCACCGGCTTTCAGATAGCCCTCGTAGCGGTCGCGTAGCAGTCGGCGCTGAGCCTCGTCCAATCCGGCAAAGTCGTTGGCCTTGGCCTGCTCCCAAACGGTCTGCACGCGCTTGAACAGCTCTTCGTTGAGGCTGATGTCGAGTGCGTGCTTGCTCAACATCGGCTGCATCTCTTCGGCCAATGCCAGCATGTCGTCGGTGCCGTCGCACTCCATGATGTTGTAGAAGACGCCGCTCACCTTGCTCAGCAATGCGCCGGTGTATTCGAGTGCCTCGATGGTGTTCTGGAAAGTCGGGGCTTCGGGGTTATGTGCGATGGCATCTATCTCGCGGTCTTCGTCGGCGATGCCACGTTCAAAGGCCGGACGATAGTGTTCGGTTCGGATTCTGTCGAACGGGACGGCGCCATGATTGGCCGTCCACTCTTCAAAAAACGGATTGTTCATGTCTTGGTTCGGATTGGAGCAGCTGCCCAGCAACACGGCTGTCACAGCAGCTGCGATGCAAGTTGTTCGCATTTCACTTTAGTTTGTTCACCGGTAATCATGTTCTTGAGCGACACTTCACCATTGGCCACCTCATCGCCGCCAATGACGGCCACGAACGGGATTTGCTTCTGGTTGGCATAGCCCATCTGCTTCTTCATCTTGGCACCGGCCTCGGGATAGATTTCGGCACTGATGCCGTGCTGGCGCAACTGCGTGAGCAACGGAAGCGCGTAGTCCATCTCAGCCTCGCCGAATGTGACGAACAGCACCTGCGTGGCGCGCAGCGTCTCTTGCGGATAGAGGTCGAGCTGGTTCAGCACGTCGTAGATGCGGTCGGCACCGAACGAGATGCCCACGCCGCTCATGCCGGGCATTCCGAACACGCCCGTCAGGTTGTCGTAGCGGCCGCCGCCGGTGATTGAACCGATTTCGACGTCGAGTGCCTTGACCTCGAAGATGGCGCCGGTGTAGT
>DFJU01000053.1:16450-16722 GCA_002373755.1 Bacteroidales bacterium UBA3663
AGTAGTTCAGGCCGCGTGCCAGCGTGAGGTCAATGTCGAGGCGAGAATTCTCATTGGCCGATGCCAGCTGGTTGTGCTTTGCCAGAATCCACTCCAGCTCCTCGACGCCCTTCACGCCGATCTCGCTTGTGGCCAATGCCTTCTTGATGGTGGCCAATTTCTCTTCGTTCGAGCCTTCGAGCTTGATAATGGGCTGGAGCTTGGCAATCTGCTCTTCGTTCAGCCCCTTCTCGCGCAGTTCGGCGTTCACGTTGTCGAGGCCGATCTTGTCC
>DFJU01000161.1 GCA_002373755.1 Bacteroidales bacterium UBA3663
ACGAGATTTTCCAGATGGCGATGCTTGAGCCGACGCTTTCCATTCTCGACGAGACCGACTCCGGCCTTGACGTCGATGCCTTGCGCATTGTGAGCGAAGGCGTGAACCGGTTGAAGTCGGCCGAGCGCAGTTCCATCGTCATCACGCACTACCAGAAGCTGCTCGAATACGTCCAGCCGCAGTTCGTCCACATCGTCTATAAAGGCCGCATCGTCAAGAACGGCGGTCCGGAACTGGGCGACCGCATCTTCGCCGAGGGCTTCGACTGGATCAAGCAGGAGCTGGGAGAATGAGGACGACCCCTGTGAGTTAGGAAATGAGAATTAAGGAATAGACGTTGACAGCCGATTGTATCGTCCCTTTCACTCCCTTTTTTCTCCTCTTTTACTCCCCTTAAATACCCTTCAAATAAATGTCTCCAGAAACTCAATATATAGATTTGTTTCACGGCCAACGAGCCCTGATTGACGAACATTCCGCACCTGCGCTCAACGAGCATCGCGACAAGGCTGCCGAGGTGTTGGCCAATGTGGGTCTGCAGCGCGGCAAGGATGCGTCGCACGTCGATCCGGCCGAAGTGTTGGCCAAGGACTATTCGCTCAACCTGGCGCGCTATGAAGTGCCGACCGAGCGCGACGACATCTTCACCTGCGCCGTGCCCGAAATGAGCACCAACATGCACTTCCTCGTGAACGAACAATACGTTTCGTTGCGCGACGAAAATCGCGTAGCGGCGGTGCCCGAAGGCTGCTACGTCGGTTCACTACGCGAATTTGCACGTCAGCGGCCGGATGTCATTGGCCGATATTACAACCAGCTGGCCGGTCGGCGCACCGATACGGGCGATGTGCGTTCGAAGCAGTATGAAGCCTGTTCGTTGGGCGAAAGCGCACTCAACACGATGTTGTGTCAGGACGGATTCGTGCTCTACGTCGCAGCCGGAGTGCAGATGGAGCGTCCGGTGCAGCTCATCAACCTGTTGCGTGCCGTCGAGGATTTTATGGCCGTGCAGCGCCTGCTCGTCATCGTCGAAGATGGTGCCAAGGCAAGCCTGCTGGTGTGCGACCACGCATCGCGCCTGAACGAAGAGGCTCATCTGCTCAGCCTGCAGACCACCGAGGTCTTCGTGGGGCGTGGCGCAACGCTCGACTTCTACAGCCTGGAGGAGCATCACGACCTCGTTACGCGACTTGGACAGCTCTACGTGCGTCAGCAGGGCGCGTCGAACGTCGCCATTGGCCAATATTCGCTCACCGTCGGCCAGACACGCAACCGCATCCACGTCGAACTGGTTGAGCCCGATGCGCAGTTGCAGCTCTACGGAATGGCCACGCTCGATGCCGACCAGCAGTTGGACAACATCACCTTCATCGACCACAAGGCGCCGAACTGCTCGTCGAACGAATTGTTCAAATACGTGCTCGATGACCGCGCCAAGGGTTCTTTCCTGGGTCGAATCCTCGTGCGTCAGGGCAGCGACAAGACCGATGCGCATCAGACCGACCGCAACCTCTGCCTCACGCCCGAAGCGCGCATGGTGGCACGTCCGGAGCTCGAAATCTATGCCGACGACGTGAAATGTTCGCATGGCGCAACCGTCGGCCAACTTGACCAGCAGGCACTTTTCTATATGCGCACGCGCGGCATTCCCGAAGAGGAGGCCCGCCTTCTGCTGATGTTCGCCTTTATGGGCGATGTGATTGACGGTATCCGCCTCGAACCGCTACGCGACCGCCTGAAGCACCTGGTCGAGAAGCGTTTCCGTGGTCAGTTGAACCATTGCAAGGGCTGCGCCGTGGTGCGGTAACAGACCCCACCCCCATCCCCTCCCCGTTATGTAGGGGAGGGGAGTGATTTGGAACGGAGGTCAAAACCAATTCTTGAAAAAATCTCTTTGGATTCCTTCAGAAAAACGAAATAAATCCATTGGCCGAAAATATTGTGGCCAATGTCAAGTCATTATTCCGCATACCACTCCCTTCCCCGTAAAAAGGGGAAGGGTTGGGGTTAGGGTCTTCTAATAAATCAAAATCCCATTTTATCTCATGAAAAAATTGTTGTTCATCTCGTTTGTGTTGTTGACGCTGGCAAGTTGCAGCAAGGAGGTCGGTCACGTTCAGGTCGTCACCCCAGAGCAGCCGAGCAAGCGTATGTCGTTTGCCGAACAGAAGTTGCAGCAGGCGTTGGCCGATGCGGAAATCCCCGTCGGCGAGTGGAAAATCACGTTGTGCGAAGAGAGCCGCGAGCCGAAAGAGGGCTTCCGCATCGAGCGTAACGGAAACGATTTCGTCATCACGGGCAACGATGGCACAGGCGTCATCTACGGCGTCGAGGAGTTCATCGACCGTTCACTACGCGATTTTGAGGGCGATGCCGAGCCTTGTTGGACGATGGCCAATGCGATTGTCGATGCGCCCGAGATGGTGTTGCGCGGCAGCTGCATCGGCCAACAGAAACCATACCTGCTCGAAGGCCGACAGGTCTATGAATATCCGCTCACGCCCGAGCTGTTCCCGTGGTTCTACGACAAGGAGCAGTGGATCGAATACCTCGACATGCTGGTCGAAAACCGCATGAACTCGCTCTATTTGTGGAACGGCCATCCGTTCGCCTCGCTGGTGCGGCTGGAGGACTATCCGTTCGCCGTTGAGGTCGATTCGGCCACATTCGCCAAGAATGAGGAAATCTACGCCTTCCTGACCGAGGAGGCCGACAAGCGCGGCATCTTCGTCATCCAGATGTTCTACAATATCATCGTGTCCAAGCCCTTTGCCGAACATTACGGCATCAAGACGCAGGATCGCCATCGGCCGATTGACCCGCTGCTGAGCGACTACACGCGCAAGTCCATCGCCGCTTTTGTCGAAAAATATCCCAACGTCGGCCTGCTCGTCTGTCTGGGCGAGGCGATGGATACGTACGACGACGATGTGAACTGGATGTGCAACACCATCATCCCGGGTCTGAAGGACGGACTTGATTCATTGGCCGCAAAAGACCCGAAATACATCGGCTACGAACCGCCGCTGCTGCTCCGCGCGCACGATACCGACTGCAAGATGGTGATGGATGCCGCACTGCCGCTCTACAGCAACCTCTACACGATGCACAAATACAACGGAGAGAGCCTCACGACCTATCAGCCGCGCGGCCCGTGGGCAGAAATCCATCGCGGCCTGTCGGCGTTGGGCAGCACCCACATCGAGAACGTCCACATCCTGGCCAACCTCGAGCCGTGGCGATGGTCGTCGCCGCTCTTCATCCGCCGCACGGTGGGAGCCATGCATAGTGTCCACGGGGCCAATGCCTTGCATCTCTATCCGCAGGCATCCTATTGGGACTATCCCTACACGGCCGACAAGCTGCCCAACGGTGGCCGTCTGAAGCAGATTGACCGCGACTGGATGTGGTACAAGGCTTGGGGCCGATACGCCTGGCATCAGAACCGCGACAGCGTGGCCGAGGATGCATACTGGGACGGTCAGTTGGCCGCACGCTATGAAACGACGCTGGCCAATGCCGCACAAATCCGCACCGCACTCGACGAAAGCGGCGAGATTGCGCCCAAGCTGCTGCGCCGCTTCGGCATCACCGAGGGCAACCGCCAGACGCTCCTCCTGGGAATGCTCTGTTCGCAGTTGGTCAACCCCTACAAATACACCATCTGGCCGGGCTTCTACGAGAGTTGCGGTCCCGAGGGCGAAAAACTCATCGAATGGGTCGAAAAGGAGTGGAAACACGAACCGCACGTCGGCGAACTGCCATTGGACATCGTTGACCAATGTGTCGCTCACGGCGACCGCGCTGTGGCTGCCATCGACGCCGTCAATCTGCGCAAAATCGGCAAGAAACAGCGCATGGAATTCATGCGTCTGCGCAACGACATGTACTGCTATCGCGCCTTCGCCTATGCCTTTCAGCTCAAGGTGCAGGCCTGCCGCAAGGTGCTCGACTACCAGTGGAGCCACGACCTGAAATATCTCGACGAGGCCAAGCCTTTGCTCGAACAGTCGCTCGAATGGTGGCGCAAGCTGGTCGCATTGACCAACGACACGTATCTCTACGCGAATTCGATGCAGACCGCACAACGCCGCATCCCTGTGGGCGGCGACGACGGCAAGAACCTCCACTGGCGCGAGATGTTGCCCTACTACGAGAGCGAGGTGGCTCACTTCAAACTCAACCTGCAGACGCTCCACGACAAGGCAAGCGGGGTTGCGGCCAATGATTCAACCTCCGTGGCCGACACCATCCCGGCCGCCAAGCCCGCCCACGACGTGAAACTCATCGGCAAATATCGCATGATATGGCTCAAGAAGGGCAACAACCTGTTGACCGACCGTCCGGAAGCCGTTGTCGAGGATTTGGCCGATGAACTGAAGGAACTCGTCGCCTTCTGCTTCGATGGCCAGAAGCTGCGCAAGGAGACCAACATCATCGAGTTCGAGACCGAGCGGCCTGTGCAGCTCCTCATCGCCTACTTCCGCGACGACCAGGCAAAATATGCGCAGGCTCCGAAACTCGAGACCGACGCATCGGCCAATGAATATGGTCAGGCAGAGCCGGTGCTTGAGGCGGCCATCCACCTGAAGGGAATGCCGTTGGCCAATGTCCATGCCTACCATTTCCAGCCCGGCCACCACTCGCTGCTGCTGCCCAAGGGCTTCTGTCTCGTGCTGGGCTTCACCGAAGATGAGATCAAGCCGCGCAACGTCGGTCTGGCCGGCAACGCCAACACGATGGACTGGCTGTTCTATTGATGAAAAACGAAACTATAGGCATCTGGATGGATTTCCGGATGCCTATATTCTTTGTAAATATGCTTGAAGTGAATTGGTTATAATTTGCCGGTTAAAAAAACAGAATAATGCTCTACATTCAACATTACGCCACGCCGCCCGGCTTCGACGATTTGCTGATGGCAAGCGACGGCGAGGTCTTGACCGGCCTGAGCTTCTGTGGCTCGCGCGACGAAAGCAGGTTCATCGGCCAAAAAGAGGAAAAAGACTTGCCCGTTTTTCAGGCAACGGTGCGTTGGCTCGACATCTATTTCAGCGGCCGACAACCAGATTTCACGCCGGCCTATCGGTTGGATGGACTGACACCGTTCCGTCGCGAGGTCTTCGGAATCATGGAGCGCATCCCCTTTGGGCAACTGATGACCTACGGTGCATTGGCGCATCTGATAGCCGGACATCGTGGCCAAGGACGGATGTCGGCGCAGGCCGTTGGCGGTGCGGTAGGCTGGAATCCGATTTGCATCATCGTGCCTTGTCATCGTGTGATTGGGGCCAATGGCAATCTGACGGGCTATGGCGGCGGCCTTCGCAACAAGATTGCGCTGCTGCGCCTGGAAGGAATTGCCGTCTGACGGTCATTGTCCGTCAATCCTCACCCGCACATTCTTGACCAGCCGCAGGTTGTAGGTCGCCTTTGCTCCGGCCTTGGTAAGGCTGGCTGTGGGCGATGCGAAAGTGAACGTATGCTGCGCGTCGTTGCACAGGTAGCGGACGTTGTCCGACTTCTTTTTCAGTGAGATGGTGACGTGGCCGGCATCGGTCAGGAGCGCGTTGAGCACCGCCGCCGAATCGGGCGCAAAGAGGTTGCGCAGCGTCGTGGCCTCCTCCTTGGTCGGGATGTGCCAGTCGTCCATTTCTCCCTCCAGATAGCTCGCAGCGATGTTTTTGGCCTCGGTCGAGTCGGCTTCGTAGTAGGCCGAATGGATGCCGTCCCACTCGTTTGCGCTGAGCAGCAGCAGGTCGGCCGATGTGCTGTCGTCGCCTGCCGTGACCTGCACCACTACGTGATTTTTCCACAGGCAGGGCGTGTCGGGCCAATGGTCGAGCGTCGGGCTGTCGTTGTCGTCGGTGTCCGATGGTTCTTCGCCGTCGAACGAGATTTCGGCCTGGTCCGATGGCGCAATCTCATATCGGCCGCCTGCGCGCAGCTGTTCCTGCAACACGTAGCCGTAGGTCTGCGGGGCATTGCCATCGGCTGTAACCTCCAGACTCACCACAAGGCTCGTGCCGAACGATGGCAGCAGGTGGTAGGTCGCATTTTCCGCGTAGCAGGGCAGGGTGACGGGTTTGGGCGCCTGCATCCCGCCGTTCATGTCGATGGTGGTGTAGAGCGCGCTGAGGGTGACGTTGGCCGACGCATCAGTTGTGCTGAGGGCGATTGGCAGGAGGGTGACTTCGGCTGTCTGTCGTGCGAGGCAGAGGCTGGCTGTGGCTTGTGTTGAGGCCAATGTGACATCGGCCATGCCCATCAGAAGCGGTTCGGTGGACGATGTGCCGGCAATCGGAATTATGTCCGATGCGGCTGCTACGCGACTTAGTTGCAGTTCGTCGGCACCGCGGATGGCGGTCAGGTGGTATTGGCCGCGGGTGAGCGTCATCTGTTCCTGCTGAGAGGTATCGGCCATGATGCTCTGTGCCGCTACGCGACCGCTGGCATCGAACGCAAAGAGGTGGATGGGGCTGAGCACGTCGGCATCGTCGTCGCCCGAACTGATGATGCGCAGCGACAGTTGGCAAGTCTCGCTGCTTGCGGTAGTTGTCTCGGCCGATGCAGAAAGCGAATCGCTGTCCTCGTCAACCGGCTTGTAGCACGACGAGAACAGCGACATGAATGTCATTAGATAAAGTGTGAGTTTCTTCATAGTATTTTAGAGAGTTGATTTCGTCAGGTAATGTGTGGGCTTGTCGCGGTGGGAGCGAGGTCAGTCGTTTTCGTCCACGTTGCCGCCCCAGTAGGTGATGTCAACCAGCTTCAGCCTGAAGTAGAGGTTCGAGTAGGGGCCGATGTTGCCTGACCCCGATTGCCCGTAGGCCAAATACCACGGCACCATGATGAGCCAGTTGTCGCCGATGTGCATCCGTTGCAGGCAGTCCTGCCACCCTCGGATGACGCTGCTGCACGTGAAGCCTTCGTAGAACTTCACCTGATATGATTCGAGTGTGTCGGCCTTCACTTCGTAGCCATCCATTCCCTTCGCGTAGCCGATGCCGAAAATCTTGTTCATCAGCTCGGCGTCGTTGCGCTTGCTCTGGTCGTCCAACACGTCATATTCCTCGAAGCGTGCCATCACTGTGTCGGGATTGTAGAGCGTGTAGTGAACCTTGAGCGTGCTGTTGTAGAATGGAGTGAACCAGCGGTGAACGCTGCGCAGACTGTCTTCGTTGGCCGACTCGATGATGTGGGCCACGGTGCAGTAGGCATACGGCTCGCTGATTGACGGTATGCTGTCGGTGAAATAGGCTGCATTGCCCAATTCGCGGATGTCGCTCAACAGGTTTACGGTCAACTGCGAGTTCTGGTCGCGCCAATCGTAATACTGCGTGTAATCGACCGAATCGTCATCCTTGCAGGCGGTGAGACCCGTGAGACCCACCGCCAGCATGATGAACGTATTTTTGAGGAATTTAATCATTCTCAATTTTGCGAAGGAGTGAAGAGATATTGACGCTGTCGCCGATGATCTTGTGGAGGTCGGCAATAGCCACACGCTCCTGCTTCATCGTGTCGCGGTAGCGCAGGGTGACAGTGTTGTCCTCCAGGGTCTGACCATCGACGGTGACGCAGTATGGCGTACCGATGGCATCCTGACGACGGTAGCGCTTGCCGATAGAGTCCTTGACCTCGATCTGGCAGGTGTAGTCGTAACGGAGCTCCTTGAGGATCTCCTCGGCCTTCTCGGGCAGACCGTCCTTGTTGACCAATGGCAGGATGGCAACCTTGACAGGAGCCAATGCTGGTGGCAATGAGAGCACTACGCGAGTTTCGCCCTTGTCGTTGACCACCTCCTCCTTGAAGCAGGCAGCCATGACGCTGAGGAACATACGGTCCACACCGATGGAGGTCTCAATCACGTAAGGCACATAGCTCTCGTTGGTCTGAGGGTCGAAGTATTTGATGCTCTTACCTGAGTATTTCTCATGCTGGGAGAGGTCGAAGTTGGTGCGGGAGTGGATGCCTTCAACCTCCTTGAAGCCGAACGGCATGCGGAACTCGATGTC
>DFJU01000108.1:0-442 GCA_002373755.1 Bacteroidales bacterium UBA3663
CGGCGAAACGCTCGTTCGGGCTCTTCGGACCCTTGATGACTGGCACAGCCATCCACTTTTCGGCGAAATCGGCATAGACGTTGATCATCTGCATGGCGCGCTCGGCAGCCTCCTCCTTGGTGGCGTGGGCGGTGTGACCCTCCTGCCAGAGGAACTCCGATGTGCGCAGGAACATACGGGTACGCATCTCCCAACGCATCACATTGCACCACTGGTTGCAGAGAATTGGCAGGTCGCGGTGCGATGTGATCCAGTTCTTGTAAGTTGCCCAGATGATGGTTTCCGAAGTCGGACGGACGATGAGCTCCTCCTCCAGCTTGGCCTCAGGATCGACCACAACGCCGGCTCCGTTCGGGTCATTCTTCAGACGATAGTGGGTCACGACGGCGCACTCCTTGGCAAATCCCTCGACGTGCTCGGCCTCGCGGCACAGGTACGACTT
>DFJU01000108.1:571-22896 GCA_002373755.1 Bacteroidales bacterium UBA3663
CTGCATCTTTTCCCAGATTGCATAACCGTAGGGCTTGATTACCATACAACCGCGCACGGCGGACTGTTCTGCCAAATCGGCATTCACAACCAAGTCGTTGTACCACTTCGAGTAGTCCTCCGAACGCTTGGTCATCTTGCTTAATTCTTTTGCCATATTTTCTTTTTTAATTCAATTATTTTCAAATGTTTGCCACTTTATTTTGTGCGATGGCTCAATTCATGTCAGCCTCTTTTTCGATGCCGGAATTCTGCGTAATCTGCACATTCTTTGGCATCTTGACCGTAGGCGACACCTGTTCCGGCATATTCAGCCTGCCCTTCTTGGCCAACTTCATCATCTGACGGTTCGGCACCAGATAGAGCGTCACGCGCCGGTTCTCTTCGCGCGCCGCACGGTTGCTGTTGTCGGTCAACGGCACATGATTGCCGATGCCGTAGCCGAACATGGCGGCCTCGACTCCCTGCTTCTCCATCCAAAGGCAGATTGCGCGGGCTCGGTTGCAGGTGAAACTGTCCAGATAGTCGGTGCTGCCGTTGTTGTCGCTGCCACAAGCCACTACGACCGATGCCTTGGCCTCCTTGCCGCGTAGCAACCGCAGGAACGGACGCAGAACACCGTCGGCCTGACGCAGCAACGTCGAATCGTTCGGCTCGAACAGCAGTCGCGACGGGATTGTCACCTTGAAGACCGCTTCGCCGTCGCCGCACAATGCCATCTGATAGTTCTCGTAGCACTTCAGCCGGTCGTACTCGCGGCTCCAGTATTGGCGCACCTGACGCATGGCCGAAAACGAGCCGTTGACGTGCATCTTGCTGCCGTAAAGCTCCTCTTCGTAGGCCGACATGCGCTCATAATCCTGCGCCCAAAGACCCGACGCAGCACACAATGCCAACAGACTAAGCAAGACTTTCTTCATAGTCCAATTCGGCTTCTACGACCCAGCGAACCGATTCGGGGTCGGTGTCAAACTTACAGTCCTTATCTTTCTTGCAGGCATTGGCCACGTAGTTGACGATTTCTTCAACGTCGATTTCGATTTCCTCGTCGTCGTCGCTGTCGAGCCAACCGTTGCGCTCATAGAATTCGACCATGATGTCGGTCATGAGCAGGATGTCATCGTCGGTATATTTGCCCTGCAACTCCTGTGGCAGGTGCGATTGTATGAACTTGACGGCTTCTGCGTCGTCGTAGATCTTGTCTTCCATATTATTTGACATAGTTGATAATTACTTTTTAGAGTTGTTTGGTTTTGAGTTTCTAAAGTTATTAGGTCGGGCGACCTTACAGCACGTTTTTCCGCTCTTTTGGCACGATGATGCGCAGGCCGGCGGCATGCATCGTCACATCGAGCGGCGACTGGAGCAGCATTGGTTCGCCATCAACGTGGCTGTAGCCGATGTCGTCGCACAAAATCCGCACATGGCGGCTCTCGATGCTCCGCACATGCTGGTTGCGGTCGAAACTGCGGTTCAACAGCTGCGCAGCCATCACTGGAGCCTCCAGATAGAGGAACGGCTTGACCACCGAGATGTTGAAGATGCCGTCCTGCTGGCTGGCCTTTGGCGCGATGTAGATCTTGTTGCCCCACTGTGCAGCGTTGCCGATGGTGATGAGGAAGGCGCGTTGGCGGAACACCTCTTCATCGGTCATAATCACGTAGTCATGAGGCACATAGGTCGTAGCCATCTCAAAAATGGCGCGCATATATGTGACTGGGCCGCGCTTGCCCGTGATGCTGAATTTATTGCCCATCTCGGCGAACCGTTTGCCCACCTCGGCATCGAATCCCGTGCCGGCCGTCGTAAAAAAGATATGGCCGTTCATGTCGCCATAGTCAATCAACTCGCTGTAGCCCTGACGGATAAGCTCGAAGGCGGCAGTCGTGTCCATCGGGATTTCAGCGTGGCGCGCCAATCCGTTGCCGGAACCCATCGGCACGATGCCGAACTTGACAGAGGTGTCGGAAATCATTGCACGGCCGACTTCATTGACCGTGCCGTCGCCGCCCACAGCCACCACGGTTTCTGCGCCGTCGGCAATAGCCTGCTTGGCCAGTTCGTAGCCGTGACCGGCATACTGCGTCTCGAAAAGGTCAACGCAAAAGATGCGCTCAGGGAAAACCTGGCGCACAATATCCGCTACGTTGGACTTCGATTTTCCTCCGGCAATCGGATTTATAATGACAACGATTTTTCTCATTTCAAAAGCGACAGAACCGCGTCAGAACACGCTGATTCAATGATTTCTGCCAAAAAAAGCAGCGCAAAGATAGTGAAATTTTTGCATTTCAAGCACAATGCATCCCTTTTTATGACTTTTTTAAGGTGTTGCCGGAAAATTGCGTATCCTTGCTTGCGGCATCGGCCAACAACCACGGAAGCGAACCCGACCTTTGAGCGACAGGAATCAGGCACATCGGCCGAAAAAGAAAAAACATCGGACAAAAAGGTTCGCGATTCATATTTTTTTTATCTTTGCGGCCTTAATCTGAAAAAACAATGACTTTATTACAAGAAAAACTCTCAAAATTCACTGCGCCGCAAGAGACCAAAGCGCGTGGAGTCTATCCCTATTTCCGCCAAATTGAAAGTGACCAGGACACCGAGGTCATCATGGACGGCCGCAAGGTCCTGATGTTCGGCTCCAACGCCTATACCGGCCTGACCAACCATCCGAAAGTGAAGGCTGCCGCCATCGCCATGACCGAAAAATATGGCACAGGATGCGCCGGAAGCCGTTTCTTGAACGGCACGCTCGACATCCACCAGCAGCTGGAGGAAAGGTTGGCCAAGTTCGTCGGCAAGGAGGACTGCATGGTGTTCAGCACTGGCTTTTTCGCCAACCTCGGCACCGTCGGCTGCCTCACCGGCCGACAGGATTACATCATCTACGACGAGCTGGCCCACGCATCGATCATCGAGGGCATCAAGGTGAGCCTGAGCACGCACCTGAAGTTCCGCCACAACGACATGCAGTCGCTCGAAAAGATGCTCATGAAATGCGAACCCGACCGCGTGAAACTGGTTGTGGTCGATGGCGTCTATTCAATGGAGGGCGACGTCTGCAACCTGCCCGAAATCGTGCGTCTGGCAAAGCAGTACGGCGCGAGCGTGATGGTCGATGAGGCACACGGCATCGGCGTATTTGGCGCGCAGGGACGCGGCGTGTGTGACCACTTTGGGTTGACCGACCAGGTGGACATCATCATGGGCACGTTCTCGAAGAGCCTGGCCTCCATCGGCGGCTTCATCGCGACCGACAAGATTACGGCCAACTGGCTGCGCCACAATTCGCGTCCGTTCATCTTCTCGGCATCGGCCACACCGGCAGCCATCGGCGCGGTCAATGCGGCACTGGACATCCTTGAAAGCGAGCCGGAACGGATGGAGAAGCTTTGGGCCGTGACCAACCATGCGCTGGAGGGTTTCCGCACGATGGGCTGCGAAATCGGCAACACCTCCACTCCTATCATCCCGCTCTACATCCGCGATTTCGAGAAGACGCTGGTTGTCACCAAGATGCTGCTCGACGAGGGCATCTTCGTCAACCCGGTGGTTCCGCCGGCCGTCCCGTCGGGCGACACGCTCATCCGCTTCTCGCTCATGGCCACCCACACGGTCGAGCAGGTCGATTTTGCGCTGGAAAAGATTGAAAAGGTCTTCAAGGAGGTCGGACTGCTTTAAGCCGAGAAAAAAAAACGCCTCAACAATTTGAGAATCAAAGGAAAAACCAATTCGTAATTTTATATAATTATGAACATTTTCATCAAAATCATCCGCTGGATTTTCTACATTCTGGTGGTCGCGTGCATCGCATTCTTCATTGCCTACAAGTACAGCGAACCGGTCAACGAAGACTATTTCCGCTACTTCCTCTACTGCGGATTCGGTGCCATCGGACTGAGTTGCATCCGCTTCGTCATGCGCTTCATGTATTAACCTATGCGACAACCGATTATCACATTTTTCGCCGCACTTTTGGCAGGATTCGGTTCGATGTGCCTCGGCCAGACCTACGTTCGGGTTACGGCCGATGAATCGTTGGCCAGCATCAAGACCATCATGACCGAAGCCCAACGCAACCGCATCAAAGACCGTTCGCGGAGCCGATTGGCCGCCCTGATGGATTCGAGCGGACTGCTGCTGAAGATGGAGACACGCAAGTTGGAAAGCATCGGCGGAAAGGAGTTCAAATTATTGGCAATAACCGATTTAGCAAGCAACCAGACGGAGCGTGGACTGATTATATCATCGATTGAGAGACGCCCGCAAGAACCTTACTACGCGGTGTTGGACAGCGACGAGATTGTGCCTTGCCTGCAGCTGATGCAGTATGCACGCGACTCTTTGTGCGGGACAAAGCCATCGGCCGACACCGAAGTGAAGTTCACCGCACGCGACGGCGTGTGTTTCGGGGCCTATTGCAGGTCGAACAGGAAGACTTGGGACATCTATTTCTACAAGCCGACCCACGCCACCGAATATCTGAGCGACAAACAGCTTTCGCGCCTGATTGAGGTGTTGGAGGAGGCGAAAAAAAACATCGGCCAATGACTTTGACCAACAATTTTTCCCAAAAAATCGCGTAGTGATTCCAGCTACGCGTTTTTTTTGTGCAATTTGGCACCTGTAGCGCACAAAATCGGACAAAGAGCACAACAGTTCGGCGTTTTTTCATAACTTTGCACAAAATCGGGCAACAAGCAACCGATTAAAATATACCCAAATGTCTGTCGGTTGTGCGTCACGTTGCATCGCACAACCTCCGAAAATTTCACAGCAACACCCTAAAAATCAGACAATCATGTTAAAGGACTTCGGAAAGACCGCCATCATCGCAGGCCAGCACCGCATAAGCTTTTCTGAGGTCATGCTCCGCGTCGATCTGTTCATGCAGGTCGGACCGGTGGCATCGGCCGCAAAGTGCATCATCTTGAGCGAGAACCGCGAGGGCTGGATCTATGCGCTCTACGCCATCTGGCGCAACAGAGGCATCGCTGTGCCCGTCGATGCGACATCGACCGTACACGACGTGGCCTACATCCTGGACGACTGCCAGCCCGCGTGCATCTGGACGTCGCGTAGCAAAGAGGCATTGGCCAAGGCTGCCATGAAGGAGGCCGGCATCGACCTGCCGCTCTATGTGATCGACGACTACGAACGCATCGACCTCGCTGATTGCGGCCGATGCCTCACTCCCGCCCCATTCTATCCGCAGAACGCCGAGGATACCTGCCTCATCATCTACACATCAGGCACGACGGGCAATCCGAAGGGCGTGATGCTCACGTTCAACAACATCATCGCCGTGGTGCGTTCGGTGAGCGTCGAGGTGCAGATTTTCCGCCCCGAACTGCGCACGCTGATGCTCCTGCCACTGCACCACGTCCTGCCGCTGATGGGCACCGTCGTGGCTCCGCTGATGAGTGGCGGCGGCATCACAATCTGTCCGTCAATGTCGGCCACCGACCTGATGCAGACACTGAAAATAGGCGAAGTGGGCATCATCATCGGCGTGCCAAGGCTCTACCAGACGGTCTATACGGGCATCATCCGCGTCATCAACGACAATCCGGTGACGAAGGCCATCTTCCGCACGTGCCGTTGGCTGCAATGGCGATGGCTCAGCCGACTGGTTTTCAGGTCGGTACACAAAAAATTGGGCGGACATCTGACCTTCCTCGTGTGCGGCGGCGCGGCATTGGACAAGGAAATCGGCATCGGCCTCAAAACCCTCGGACTGGACGTGCTCGAAGGCTACGGAATGAGCGAGGCGGCACCCCTCATCGCCTTCACGCGCCCCGACGACATCAAGCCGGGCTGTGTCGGATTGCCGATGCCGCACATGCAGATCAAGTTCGTGAACGGCGAACTGTGCTGCAAGGGGCCGAACATCATGCGCGGCTACTACAACCGACCGAAAGAGACGGCCGATGTGCTCGACGCCGAGGGCTGGCTCCACACGGGCGACCTCGGCCACTTCGACGACCAGGGTCGCGTCTATATCACCGGCCGCAGCAAGGAAATCATCGTCTTGTCCAATGGCAAGAACATCAATCCGAGCGAAATCGAATTCAAGATCGAACAATATGCCAGCTACGTGAAAGAGGCGGGCGTCGTGCAGGACTGCGACATGCTGCGCGCCATCATCGTGCCGCAACACGACTGGGCCGTCAACCTGAGCGACGACGAGGTCGAAGAGACCCTGAAACGCGAGGTGCTTGAACCTTACAACCAGACGGTTGCGCAATACAAGAAGCTGATGAACCTGTTCGTCTATCGTGGCGAACTTCCGCGCACGAAACTCGACAAGCTGCAGCGATTCAAGTTGCCGTCAATCATTTTGGCCAATGTGCACGACGCGCCCGAAAAGGAGGACGTGCTCGTCGAACCGGCCTTCCCCGAATACAAGATCATCAAACAGTACATCCGCACCGAAAAGCATTGCCCCGTCCGTCCGACGGACAACATCGAGACCGACCTCGCCTTCGACAGCCTCGACAAGGTTGGCCTGCAGGGCTTCATCGAACAGACCTTCGGCATGGAAATCTCGGCCGAGCAGATTGCACAGTTCCGCAACATCACCGCCATGGCCGAATACGTGGCCGACTACAAGACGCGCATCGAGGTCGAAAAGACCGACTGGCACAGCATCCTGCACGAAGAGACGCACTCGACGCTGCCCGCCTGCTGGCCCGACGGAGTGCTGTTGGCCAAGTTCTTCCAGCTCTTCAGCCGACTCTATTTCCGCCTCGAAATCAAGGGCTTGGCCAATGTTCCGGCACAAGGTTCCTTCATCCTTGCGGCCAACCACCAGAGCTATCTGGACGGAATGTTCGTCATCGGAGCGCTATCGGCCAAGACCATCCTGCGCACCTACTTCTACGCGAAGGAGGAGCACGTCCACCGCGGCTACGTGGCCTGGATGGCATCGCGCCACAACGTCATCGTCATGGAGCCGAGCAACCTGAAAAAATCCATCCAGAAACTGGGCGAGGCGCTGCGGCAGGGTCGCAACATCATCATCTTCCCCGAAGGGACGCGCACCCGGACCGGCGCAATGGGCGAGTTCAAGAAGATGTTCGCCATCCTGGCCAAGGAACTTGACGTTCCGGTCGTCCCCGTCTGCATCCACGATGCCTATCGCGCCATGCCACGCCACACGAAACTACCTCGTCCACACAAGGTTACGGTCGAATATCTGCCGCCAATAAGTCCCGAGGCACTGGACTACGACGGCATCGCATCGGCCACAAGGGAGGCTATCGCGAAGAGGCTGTGACGCACATGGAAAAACAGAGCAAATCGGACGGACATCAGTTCGCCCGATTTTTTTTCCAGAAACACTTGGCATAGTCGCCGAAAAGACGTAAATTCGCGCACACTAAAAAGAACCTGAATTTTATAGCTGAATGAAAAAACATTCACAATCCGCACTAATTACACTGACAATCATCGCAGCATCCGTTAGCTTCCAGCCAGCCATGGCGGGGAATGACCGTGTGAGCGGCACAATGGAATTTCAGGCATCGGCAAGCGACAACAACACCCCACTTTGGCTCAATGCCAACAAATACGGACTTAGCTGTCTGCAGTCGCTCAACGCCTATGCACGCGGCACGGTATATTACAACGACGTTTACAAGCCTTGGAATGTCTCATACACCATCGGAAGCGACCTTGTCCTCCCCCTGCGCTATTGGTACACCGGCTACAACGAGTCGGAATACCACAGCACAATCATCTTGCAGCAGCTCTACGTTGATGTGCGATGGCGGAAAGCGATGTTTACCATCGGAGCCAAACAGCAGCCAGCCGAACTACGCGACAACCTGCTGTCGAGCGGCGCTCAGACATTCGGCATCAACGCGCGCCCCGTGCCGCAAGGCCGATTGGCGATGGCCGACTGGTGGTCCATCCCCCGCACGAACGACTGGTTGGCCTTCAAGGGTCACATCGCATACGGAATCATGAGCGATGCCGACTGGGAAGAGGCATTCGTCGGCACAAGCGGAAAAACCTACAACCGCTGGACCCGCTACCACGAGAAGGCGGGCTATCTGCGCATCGGCAAAGAGGAGAAATTCCCATTGACACTCACCGTCGGACTTGAAATGGCAGCACAATTCGGAGGCACACTCTACAACTATCGCGGCACCGACGAAAACGGCTATCGTGGCAATGATGCTATGAAGCTAAAAAGTGACATCAGAAGTTACTGGAACGCCTTTGTCCCTGGTGGCGGTGACACGAACGAAAGCGAATTTCAGAATGCCGAGGGCAACCAAGTGGGCAGCTGGGTGGCACGGCTGAACTGGGAAGGCGAGAATTTCTCCATCGGCCTATATGGCGACCACTTCTTTGAAGACCACTCGTCAATGTTCTTTCTTGACTACGATGGCTACGGCGAAGGCAAACACTGGAAAGAAAAAAAGGAATTCAAGTTCTTCCGATACGACTTGCGGGACGGTCAATTGGGACTGGATTTCCGACTAAAGAATTTCCGTTGTATTGAAGCCGTGACATTGGAGTTCATGAATACAAAATACCAGAGCGGCCCGGTCTATCACGACCGCAACAGTGGCAACAGCGATCACATTGGTGGCATCGACGACTATTACAACCACTCGACGCTACCCGGCTGGCAGCATTGGGGACAGGCTATCGGCAATCCGCTGTACCGCTCGCCGCAATACAACACCGACGGTTACATCTATTTCGAACACAATCGTTTCGTCGCATGGCACGGCGGCGTACGTGGACATATATCAGAACGGCTGGACTACCGCATGCTCTACTCATGGCAGAAATCTTACGGTTGTTATCGACATGCATCAGTCAAACCGATTGAAAATACAAGTTTCATGGTTGAATTGACATATCAGATGCCAGAAAAAAGTTGGCTACGTGACTTCATAATCCGCACGTCATACGGCATGGACAAAGGTGAGCTGTTGGGCGACAACAGAGGAGTCCAGGTCACCATTCAATACAAACTAAAGTAATGAAAAAGATACATTCAATATTGGCATTTTTGGCTGCTACATGCCTTCTGTCCGCTTGCGAGGGTTCTGACAACGGAGATATGGATGGCATGTGGCACATCACACGTATAGACAGTTTGGACAGCAGCGCATCGGCCGATATACGTGAAGATCTGAAATTCTGGTCATTTCAAGGCAACCTCATGCAGGTTTTCGACTACAATGAAACCGGATGGGATTCTTGGAGAACAGTTATCATGACACGGTTCAATCATGCCAACGGCCAACTCATCATTCATACCCCATTCATCTACAATCGCTTGGATGGTGACATTTTCCTTTCAGAAGACAGCCTATACCTGCTCTACCCGCACGGCATCAACTGCATACCCGACACATTCACCGTCGAAAAACTGAACCGCAAGAAGATGCAGTTGTCCGACGATGTTGTCCGACTTTATTTCGAGAAATATTGATTTGAGGTCATAAGGTTGTAAGGTCGCTTTGCTTATCAGGTTATAAGGTGATTCTGACATTACAAACGAACTTCTGATTGTTGCAAGCGACTCCACCTTGAATCTCCCAAAAATAAAAAAGCGACCGATGAGGTCGCTTTCTTTGTATTCAATCAAGTGCTTGATATTTCGAGTGTTGTGACTTGAATTCGGGCACCATCTCCTTCATCTTGCGAACGATGTCCATGTCCGATGCCGTGAAACTCAGCCTGTAGAGTTCATCGACCTGGCGGCTCACATCGGCAAAAGGATATTCGCGCACCTGAGCCACGAAAATCTTGGCGTGCGGTGTCGGCTTGGTGACCTCGGCCGTGCTCAAAACCTCCTCGAAGAGCTTTTCGCCGTCGCGCAGGCCCGTGTATTGGATTTCGACATCGCTCGCTCCCGACAGGGCAATCATCCGCTTGGCCAAGTCCGCAATCTTGACAGGTTTGCCCATGTCGAACACGAAAATCTCGCCGCCCTTGCCGAATGTGCCCGCTTCGAGCACCAGCTTGCAGGCCTCGGGAATGAGCATGAAGAAGCGGATGATGTCGGGATGCGTCACCGTGACGGGACCGCCACGCCGGATCTGCTCTCGGAAAATCGGGATGACAGAGCCATTGGAGCCCAACACGTTGCCGAATCGCGTAGTGACGAACTGGCACGTCGTCTGCGCATTGTTGAGCGACTGGCAATACATCTCGCAAATGCGTTTCGAGCAACCCATCACGTTGGTCGGGTTGACGGCCTTGTCGGTCGAAATCATTACGAACTTGCGCGTTCCGTATTTCACAGCGAGGTCGGCGATGACTTTTGTGCCTTCGATATTGTTCTGGACGGCCTCCGACGGGTTGTCTTCCATCATCGGAACATGCTTGTAGGCCGCAGCGTGGAAGACATATTCCGGCCGATGTTCCGCGAAAATCTGCTCCATGCGCCGCTGGTTGGTGATGCTCGTGACGATGGTCTGCGACGGAACATCGGCAAAAGAACGCGCCATGAGCAGACGGATGTCGTGCATCGGCGTCTCTGCCTGGTCGATGAGAATCATTTCCGATGGCGCGAACGACGCAATCTGCCGCACCATTTCACTGCCGATGGACCCGGCCGCACCAGTGATGAGGATGCGTTTTCCGCGTAGCATCGCGCCGATTGACTCCATATCGACCTCAATTTCCTCGCGTGGCAGGAGGTCTTCGATGTCAACCTCGTGCAGCATGTCGTGACGCAACGGACTCTTGCCGTCCCACTTCTGCACCTCCGGCATCATGTAGATCTGGATTCCGGCATCGGTCAGCTCACTTACAAGCCGTTCGTTGTTTCGAAAGTCATCGACCTGCAACGGTGCAACCATGACGGCTTGAATCTCCTCGCGCATCAGCACACTGATTAGCCGCACGTCATCGGCATAGACCGGCAGTCCTGCCAGATAGCGCGACTCAAGGTTGCATTGCGGTGCAATGAAACCCAAGACGTTATATTTCGCAGGTTTCTGGCTGCGGAAGCTTTTGGCCAATGAGACTCCACCCTCGCGCGTACCATAAATGAAAATGCGCTTGGCATCGGCCTCGGTATTGACTACATCGAACACCGTGCGGCAGATGATGCGCCAGCTGCACATCGCCATTGTGGCCAATGCGAAGGCTATCAGCACGATGCGCATTCCGGGGAAAATCTCGTCGTTGTACTCGAAGAAAACGGCACGGATGGCAATCACGACGAGCGAGCCAAGCACATTGGCCATCAACACATTACGCAGATCGATGAACGACGAATAGCGCACCACGTTGGCGTAGGTGTGGAAGATGCGGAAGAAGATCAGGTAGGGAATTAGACAGAAACAAATCAGAGACAACTTGACCCAGAAATATTCCGCCACGCCCTTAGAGCCCAGCACACAGAAATAGCCGATGTAGTAGAAAAAAATCAGGCTCAGGCAATCGACCGACAGGACGCACCAATAGGGTAGCGAGTCGCGGCTGAAATACCAGTGGACTATCTTTTTCAGAAATTGCTTATAGATCATAGCCGAAAATTATTTTACTTCAAAAAATGCTTCTTGAAAGCATATAGACAAAAGAATAGCGTATTCCACACAGCATAGACCGGATTCAGCCCTTCATTGCGGGTCTGGATTTCATACACCTGCCGGATACTCTTCAACTTGTTGGACGAAAGCGAATTACGCGAGATTCGATACAAGGCCAATGGTTCGTTGATGCCGTATGCGCGGTCAATGCGTCGCAGGAGCATCAGCCAAGTCGCGTAGTCCTGCCCCGAACGGCGCAACGGCATCGAGAAATCACCCACCTTCTCCATGTCGAGCAAGACCGTCGATGTCGCAATCACCGTACGCTTCAACAAGTGGCAGTAGTCAGTCCATGCAGGCACTGGCGTGTAGGCGCACAACGGCTTGTCATCCTCGTCAACCATCTGCGTGGCCGTATAGACGAATGCGCAGTCCCGTTCGTGCATCATGTCAAGTCCCCGCCGCAACTTGTCGGCCAACCAGCAGTCATCGGCATCAAGGAAGGCGACATATCGGCCACGAGCCTCGGCCAGACCCCGATTACGGGCGACGGCAGCACCGCTGTTCTGCTCCAGCTTGAAATACTTGATCCGGGTGTCGGCCAATGCCATTCGGCCAATCAATGCAGCGGAATTGTCGGACGCACAATCATCGACCATGATGAGTTCCCAGTTCTGATAGCTCTGCGCCTGCACCGAACGGATTGTCCGCTCGATGACCCTTTCGGCATTATAGACGGGAACGATGACCGAAACGAGTCCCTCAACGCGTTGTTTTTCCATCGACAATCACTTATAAATCGGTGTCAGCCAATTCTTTCTGTTCGCGAGTTCACCGCGTGCGGCTTCCAAATATTTCAGATGGATTTCCTTGGTCAACGCACCGGTTTCACCTTGGCCGATGGCGTAGCGGTCGATGCTGTAAACGGGCGTGACTTCCATTGCCGAGCCACACAAGAAAGCCTCATCGGCCAAATAAAGTTCGGTACGGTCGATGGTGCGTTCCTCGAATTCAAGGCCGAGTTCCGTGGTGGCCAATTGGATGATGGTGTCGCGCGTGATGCTCTCCAGGACACTGTCGGTGAGACGCGGCGTAATCAGCCGATTGCCCTTGATCATGAAGAAACAGCTGCCCGGACCCTCGGCCACCTTGCCCACCTCGTTGAGGAAGATACAGGTGTCGTAGCCGTTGCGCAAGGCTTCACGTTGGCCGACGCGGCTGTTGATGTAGTTCGCGCCGCACTTGATGCGTGGGCTGAGGTTCTCGTCGCTGATTCTGCGCCACGAGGTGACACAGCAGTGCAGCCCCTTCTTGTTGTATTCGGCACTGGTGCGTCCGCGCGGAATGGGCGCGACGAACATCTCGACCGGACCTTCAGAACCCCACGAGCCGAAGCCATCGACGAAAAGCGTCTGCCGCACCGACAGATTCTCGTCATATTCATTGGCCACAACCGTATCAATCAATGCCTTACGCAGCTCGTCTCTGGTGAATCGGCAATCCAACTGAATCAGTCTGGCCGAACGGAGCAGTCGGTCATAATGGTCGTCCAACCGGAAGGCATAAAGCTGTTTCTGCGCGTCGTTCCAATAGCACGGAATGCCCTCGAACACGTTCAGGCCGAACTGCGATGTGGGCGAAAGCACGTTCACCTTGGCATCGTTCACGTTCATTATCTGTCCCTTGAACCAGATAAAACGATTTGCAACATCTGTTTTTGCCATATCTCAATCAATTTTTTTGTTCATTTTCATGGCCAATGAACCCCATCGGCCCAAAAGTCAATCCTCGTCGGGCAGATGCGCCAACCGCTTGACCTCTTCGTCGCTCATTTCGGCCGATTCCTCGGCTGTCATGCCCTCGCGCTGCGTCTCGTTGATATTCGCACTCTGGAAGACTTTGGCCAATGACCACCATAGGATTTTTATGTCAATCCAAATGCCCTCGGTGCGGAACAAATCGACATATTCGCCATCGAGCGTGGCTTTTTCTGCCCACGAATTCTCGTTTCTGCCCTTGCACTGCGCCAGCCCCGTGATGCCGCCCTTCACCTGAAAACGCTTGCGGAATTTCTTGTTCAACGTGTCGAAGTCGCCCAATTCATACGATACGCACGGCCTCGGACCGACAATCGAGATGTCGCCCGCAATCACGTTGAAGAACTGTGGCAACTCGTCCAGACTGGTGCGTCGCAGGAAGGCTCCTACGCGGGTCACGCGCGGGTCATTGTCGTAGGAGAACAACCCTGTACCCTGCCGTTCGGCATTGTCCACCATCGAACGGAACTTCAGCATCTGGAAAATGCGGCCGTCCTTCGTGCGGCGTCCCTGCTTGAAGAACACCGGCCCGCGCGAATCGACCTTGATGGCGATGGCTATCACAATCCACATGGGAATGAGCAGCACCACAGCTATCAGGCAAGCAATCAGGTCAAACGCCCGTTTGATGAAGAGATGCAACTTATACACAATCAGTTATGGATTAAAAGTTGAACGTATGGAACAAGTCGTCGAACGTCTCGCCTCGCTTGATGACCTCCGTCTTCCCCTCACTGATGTCGAGCACCGGGAAATTGGGCAAGATGAACGGCGGTTTCATGACCAACGAATAGCTGCCGCAGTTGCTTATCACGATGACATCGGCCAATGCCAAGTCGCCCGTGTAGTTACGGTGCAGCACGTCGCCCTCGATACAGGTGAAGCCCACGAAGTCCAAATCCGCGTAGTGACGGCGCTCCCCTCCCATCGCAACAACCTCGATGGGCGGATTGATGCCCGTCATGCTGATGTTCTTCTGACTGCCCATCACGGTAGCGAACCATTTTCCGCGTACCTGCTTGATAGTCTTGACCGTAGCCAAAAATTTCATGCAGTCGCCCACCACCGCGCTGCCCGGCTCAATGAGCAGTTCCGGCTGCACGCCATTGGCCTTGAAATAGTCGGCAAAGACGGTCGCTGCGGCCTTGGCGTAACTTGCGTAGTCGGGAATCTTGCCACTGAACTGCGCACGAAGGTCATCGGCCATCTTCCCATACAGTCCGCCGCCGATGTCGATGCGCTCGGGGATGAAATCGAGCCGTTTGAGCAGGTCAACCATTCCCTGTGCACGGGCTGGCCAATAGTCAATCTGACGCTTGGCAAAATGGCATTGCAAGTTAATCAGTTTCAAGTTGTTGGCCGATGTTACAAAATCGAATGCCTCGCGGAAATCTGCACCATCGACATCGAATCCGAAACGCGAGACGACGCCATCGGCCACATCGTAATTGCAGCGCAGGCCCACGTGAAGCACGGCATCCGAATGTCGTTGGCCAATGCCCCTGACGACATCAAGTTCCTCACGGCTGTCGATGTTCACCGTGCCGCCATCGAGCAGGAATTGCTCCATGACGGTGACATTCTTGATGGGGCCGTTCCAGATAATCCGATTGGCCGCACAACCCACCCGACGCGCGATTTCAAGCTCCATTTCGCTCACTACTTCGGCATATCCGCCCATCTCGTTGACGATGCGACACAGCTTCGGTGTGTAGTTCGTTTTGTACGAATAGGCGATGTTCGAGTGCGGATAAATGGCATTGAACGCCGCCTTCAGCTCCGTGAAATTCTGACGGAACTGCGCACTGTCCAACAGGTAGAATGCCTCACCGTAGTCGGCCTGCAACTCTTTTATTATCTTGCTGTTAATTTCCATTTTCTCTCACTTTTTCACGATTCGGTTTACGGCCAATGCCACTGCCTCGCGGTTCTTTTCCAGTTCGGCCGATGGCATCCGCTGTGCCTCCCGCTCCAATGCGCGGATGGCCGACACACCTTCGCTGAAGATTCTGCGCACCTCGTCAAGGTCGCCGATGGCCTCCGAATTGCAGAAACTGCGGCTCAGGATCACCATGCTTGACCCGAGACGGACGTGCTCCTTCAACACTGCCGCGCCAGGCAACATTCCCGTGTTCAGCTGCGCGATGCCGCCGAAGCCGAACGGAATGCCATTGGCCTTGATCTTTTCGGCCAATCGTTCGACAGTGCCATTGGCCAACAACTCGAACATGAACTTCATACCAAGCTGCAAGTGCATGTCGTTCAGACCGATGTGAATAAAATCTATGCCCTTCAGCGCCAATATTTCATCCACAAGCGCGGCAGCCTCGACCGTTTCGAGCAGCAGGCACGTCTTGGCCCGACCACCCACAAGCGCAATGAAACGACGCACCTCATCGATCGTCTTGAAGTAGGGCAGCATGACAATGTCTGCTCCAGCCTTGATGACGGCATCAATCTCCTCGGCCGAAGATGGATAGTCGGCCAATGCCTCATGTATCGGATTCACGCGCACAAGCACCTCCGACTGCGAGATTGCGCTGCGGATGTTAGCGACATCGGCCACCGTGTGATGATTCTGCACCGTGTCCATGCCCCCCTGCCGAGCGGCCTTCCCGATAAATTCCATATCGAGAAAAAGCCAATCGACGCCCGCCTGCTCCGCAATTCTTGCCACCGCCGGACGGTTGGTAATATACATTAGCTTCAACATGAAATCCTAAACTTTTATTTCAAATTTTCCAAAAGTGTCTGAATGACCTCCGATGGCTGATACTTCTCCGCGCGTTTCAAACACATCGGCCGCATTTGTACAATACGTTGCGGATTTCGATAGACATTGTACAAAATCTGAACCAAGGAGTCGACCGAATGTGTCGGGAAAAGCAGTCCGGTTTCACCTTCAATAACTATATCTGAATTATTGTGCCAATCGCTTGCGATGACGGGCAGACCAGCCGACATAGCATCAATGAGCGTACCAGCAAACGCTTCGCCCGCATAATAAGTAGGGAACAACAGAGCAAAATAGTCTTTCAGCACATCGGTACTGCGATTGAAAGGAATAATTCCCCGATAGGCAACATAATCCGGGTGGTCAGCCATCAACGCATCAAACCATTTGCGCTGTTCCACCTGCCCATAGATATCGAGCGTAAATACTGTCTTCCCCACCTGCTCATTGCATGTACGCACAGCACGAACAGCATCCTCAATGCCTTTTTCCTTTATAACGCGTGAAAACGTACACAATCGAAATGGCGGGACTGCCGATACTGGAAGCTGGTCGGCTGACAGGATGTTCAATGGCTTGCAGTTGGACATAATGTACACATTTTGAAAACCCAACTGCTCCAATTCCATCTGTAGAGATCGCGTCTCGACATATATGCAGTGAAAGCTATTCAAGAAAAAATGCAGCCATACTTTTTTCTTAATAAAATGCGGCAACCCACCTCCAATCACCACATAATGCAAACGTCTGTGAAAAAAAACATTAGCAATCACTATAGACGGAGCGACAACACATAATCCCCGTTCAGCTGGCATGATGACGACATGCCTTGCATTCGACAGCATCTTTATGATGACATACGGCAAGCGTAAAAGAATCTTCACTATGCCCTGTGTGTCTTCACGCTTCACCTGCGCCACCCCCAATCGCTCACACAACGCATCGGCCACAATCCTGGTCTTGATAATTTGACCACTGGTCGTAGTTTCCTTGTCTGCAAATCGTCCTAAAATGGCAACCGTATTCATTTCTTGAACTTGTTTTGAAAAAAAAACCAATGCTCCAAAAGCAAATATTTGGTTTTCAGTAAAAAAAACTTGGTCAAAGACATTGGCACAAGCGATTGACATGCACGATGCTGCACACGAGTCTTCTCGCTAAGATTACCAATATTGAACAACTGCGACAAAAGACTTGGACTTTTTGGTACACCGATGGTATTACCACCATGCTGACGATAGAGCATCAATGGCTCATCGACAGGGACTATTCGACCACCATGCCATAAAACCGCAGCTGCCAGCCATGAGTCGTGCATCGACGTTTCTGATGGGTATTGTAATGACATCTCCCGAGTTTTACGATTGAATAGCATCGTACAACCAATGACATTATTATAGAACAAATGGTAATATCTGTCATTGAACATCCACATGCGATGACAACGATTTTTCCAATAGGATTCTGCGATGACATGCAGTCTGGCATCAACCAATTTTGCATTTGTGCACACAATAATCGGATTGTCACAATTACAGTCACATTCCATCGACATGGTCTGCATTGAACGAGCAATTTTTGTAGGCAGCCAGACGTCATCTTGGTCACAGAACATATAAAAATCGGCATCTACACGCTGCAAAAGCCACATAAAGGAATGCTTGGCTCCGCGCTTCTGTTCATCGCTCAATATATGAACACGGGAATCCTGTTGCGCATAGTGCTGCAATATGGTTTGTGTCGCATCGACCGATTGATCATCATGCACATAGAGAGACCAATCACTATAGGTCTGTGCCAATAGTGAGTCCAACTGCGCCGCAAGATAGCGTTCTCCATTGTATGTAGCAAGAAGAATTGCAAGTTTCATATGTAAGAATTATACATTTTTGTGCCAATGAGGAAGCCATATTTCCTCTATACTCCAACGTCTCAAAAGACTAAATGCCATTGGCAACTGCCGCGCCAACTTATAAGGCATAACATGCATCAAAAGTCGCGTTACACGCATCTGGAGAGCAAACCATCGTCCATAAGAAGGCGAATATAGAGCAATGCACTGAGCCAAATCGCGAGCGAAAGTGTCATCGAAACACACACGCGCCATCTTGACATAGACATAAAGCGCACCTAAATACAGTTGTCGGTCATATCGATGGCCGAAGCGTCCTTGTACCAATTCATAGGCAATCCGGGTGGCCAGCACATTGCTACGATAGTGCTCAACATTACCTATCTGCTTGGAAATCGAGCCAGAAGACGAGAGCCGGTAGGCATAATCTGCCGATGTCGAGGCATAAGCATATTTCATATCTGCGACCAATGCCGACATATTGAACGCTGCATCCTGCAATGAGAGCAGTCTTTCGTCCCAACGGACACCTTTAGCCTGAAGCGAACTACGACGATAGATGTTGTTCCACACCACAAACGGCAGATTTCGGCTGCAAAAGGCGGCTACGTCATCGGCATAGACTGGATAGCCGAACAGTGCGCTACATGGCTCGAAGCACATATGACCCGATCGGTACACACCAGCTGGAAAAACCATGAAGTCGAGTTGTGGATGTTTCTCTATTGCTGCAAAACGCACACGAAGACAGTCTGGTGTCACCCAATCATCAGAATCCCAAAAGATGACATATTGGCCATGAGCCATGTCTAATCCAATATTACGGCATGTCTGCGCGCCTTTCGGTTCACGATTACGGCGTTGATAATGGATGCGCTCATCCTGTGCGGCATAGGCCATGATTGTCTGGAAATCAGATTCTGCAGAACCATCATCTATGGCAATAAGCTCCCACTCCGCGAACGTATTAGCGCGGATGGAAGCCATCATCTCAATCACAAGGTCGGCGTGATCGAAAACGGGCATAACGATGGATATCTGTGGTAAAGGCGGGATCATTCCTTCTTCGATTTTGTTTTATAGCCAATTCATTCCAACTTGTCGATCTACCTTCCGTGAATAAAAAATCTCACGTATATGAGCTATTATCCAAAACAAACCAAGCGAGAATGTTCCAATTCTGTACTGTTGACGCGGCAAATCACTCAAATAGCACAATGCCAAGAGACGAAACAAGCGTACAGAAATGCCAACGACACCATTATTGATGTTGCAGCATTCGCAAAGCATCTCCCGTCGCAACCGATTCCGATTAAAAACAACCATATTGCCATGCTCGGCACGATCATGACACATAGATGCTTTAGGGACAATAAAAAAGCGAACTTTATGATATTCAAGGCGATGTGCATAATTTCCATCCTCACAATAGTGAAAAAAAATCGGATTAAACCCTCCAATTTTCTGCAATACGATTTTAGGGATGAACCAACACGCTGCCGGCACCGAAGGCACTGGATATTTCTCTGACAATGACGATTTTACCAACAAATCATCCAACAACATGATTTTGTCTGCACGATACAGATAGGATTTAAAACTGATATCCAAGCGTACGCCATCGCCCGAAAAATGCAACGGAGAAAGAACTGACATCCCATCATCTGCATCCAACAAATTTTGAAGAGCGTTTTTCTCCAAAAAAGCATCCTGGTTCAAGAGCAATACATAATCGGCATTCTCATGCAACGCATATCGAATCCCCACATTATTACCTTGACCAAAGCCCAAATTCTTTGCTTGTGGAAACCAAACCACTTCAGGATAATGTATCGGCACATATTCCCTCGTCCCATCATTAGAACAATTGTCTATCAGGACAGGGACAAGGGGCACAGTACTCTCGCGAAGGCACTGCAAGCACTTGTCTATCCACTGCATGGCATTGTATGTAACGATAACTGCAAATATCTTCTTCATATTTCAAAACGAAAACGGAAATAATAGACCAAAAAAATGACAAAAACAATAGCCATACTGGCATAATGGCCAATGAACGGCCACGCAAATAATCCATGGCTAAAGAAAGAAACCATTATTCCGACAAGCAGCAAACGGTCGAAAGACAGAACATCCCAATGTGTCTTGATATAAAAAGCTACAAACCACAATAAAAACATAGAAAGCAGATAGGCAAGCCACCCTAAATCAAGATAAACTTCCGCTCCATACGTATCAAAAACGTTCATTGTTGCCTTAACACTTTCGGCCAGTTCCGCATAATGATCCTTCAAATCAAAAGACTTGTTTAGAAAATATTTGGAGACGAACGGAAATTCTCGGTCAAACAGCAATGGAGCAGAATGCCCCTCCTGCATCATGATTGAAAAATTGTTAATATGCTGTCCCGCATAGCCATATAAAGAATCTAATGGATCTCGATCGCTGGTCTCTCCATCAAAACGAGAAATTGTAATTGCGACAAAAACAACAACAAAGAGCGTTCCGAATGCAATCGCCACAATATTTAAAATCCGACGCACCGCTGGCATCAAGAACCTGTAAAACAGGCTGTAGCATAAGAAAAAATCGAAAGCCCAATATATCATAGCTGCACGGCCGGCAATGACAATGGAAAGCACAGCCTGTACAATTGATGCCAACAAAAGTAACGTCTTAAAAAGGAAAGAGTCTTCGACCATCGAATTCATATAGAACCAAAGCACAAGGGCTATCGTAGGGAACGGCGTAGATGTCAATATGTTTGGTATAATCAGCAACGGATTGAATGTCGATGATTTTCCCCCTTTTTCCAAATCACTGTAATGCTGGTCGCGAACATCAGCCAAATCCATTATCATAGCATCCTTTAAATCTTCCATATTATAATAAATAAGAAAAAGGGAACATACAAATAGTGTGACACAGAGAACTTTCAACGAAGGCAACTTGACATCGTCAATCTTCTCTATTTTCACGGCCGATATTTCATGTAAAGGCAAAAGTGTCAACGTCCATTGGACACAAAAAAGCAGAAGCGTCCATATGTTATATGACATTCTATTGATACCATAGATGCCATACAAATCCTTTATATCAATTACAACGGCGAAAAATGATATGGCAACCAAAAGAATGCAGGAAGCGACATCAAGCCCCCAGCCATTTCTGCGATAGAAGAATCCAGACAGCAACAAAAAATAAATCAATGGTATAGCAATCATTTTCAGAACTTTATTAGCTGCCGAATATTCCCCAACTCAATCCAACCATACGCTATGGCCTTACATTGACGAACAAAAAGATGCCTATATGCAGGAATAATGGCATCTGCCAAAAAACCTGCGGTCACATTACTGGCAATTGTAATATAGGCCGCAGCAATGACACCATATCTCGGCAAAAAGATACAATTCAATGCAATGCAAACAAAGCATCCCAAAATATCACGATAAAAAGCATATCGCTGCAAACCTTCGGCTACCAACATTGCTCCAGCTGAATTGCTTAAAGCGACGCTTGCAGCCTTGAATGACATGACCTGAAGAATCGCTACAGCTGGAAGATATGCTTCCCCGAACAATAACAGAATCAGCCAATAGGCGACAAACGAAGTTCCAAAGGAAGCCACCAACGAAAGCCAAACCGACACATTCATAAATCGTTGAGAATTACGTTCATAGTATGCTTGACCTCGTTTTTTTTCCTTCACCAATACTGGCATAATTGTCTGCGACAGAATCATTGGAATATAAATCAGAACCTCAACAAACCGTGACGCTACTGAAAAAAAACCTACCGATTGCTTGTCATCGTCTATGAATTGGCCAACCATTACTTGATCAATTCGCTGATAAAGAATGACGGCCGCATTGGTAAGGAGTAACGGCCAAGATTCTTTTAAAAGGAATCTAGCACATTGGCCATCAAACTGCCAATCTTTCAAATTTCCCACTTTTGCCCGATATGCGGCAATATAACCGGAAGCAGTGAGCATAAAATCGAACATCGACACACACACGAACCAAACCAATGTCGAATCGAACCACAACAAAATCAATTTGAGCAGCATTCCAATCACAGTTCGACCGATTTCAACCTTTACAACATATTCATTTTGAACAATCGCCGTAAAATAATTGCGAATTACCATGAAGCAGTTCAGTGGAATGCTCAACGAATAAATTATCACTAATAAGGTTGTAAATACATCTTCGCCAATTTGCCAAGATGTAAAAATGGCAAGAAATATAAAGAAACATGAAAGAACGAGTCGAATAATAAATGAAGTTCCAATAACAACCTGATAAGGAACTTCTCCTTTTGATATTTCACGTATTTCGATCGAATCAAGTCCAAAAGATGAAATAACTTGAAATAAAACAACATAACTGATGACATAGTTCATCA
>DFJU01000108.1:22949-49656 GCA_002373755.1 Bacteroidales bacterium UBA3663
TGACATAGTTCATCAAGCCATATTGTTCCGGGCCAAGGTATCTGGCAACAAAAATGCCAACAACCAAAGCACTGAACAAATTGGCTATCTTGCCAACTACAGACCAAATTATGTTTTTCGATATATTACCGCTCACGTTATAGATACCATTAGAATGTCAAATGCAGTTCCTTCCGACAAAGCCATAGTGAAAGGACAACACAAGACAAGAAACACATGGCTAAAACGAACAAAACACGCTTAGGGCCGGCAGGCTTGACAGGTACTGTTGAACTTTTTAGAACTGTAAAAGCAGGTGTCTTTTCTTGCACCTTTGACTTCATGGCTTGCACCTGCGCCTGATATGCTTGATATGTAGCCGATTTAAGCTCCATATCGGTTTGCAATTGATCCTTACGCGTTAATATTGACTGTTTTGTCATATTCTTGTTAGCGTCGCAATAATTGCTGTACAATGCCGCAGCCGTTACATATTCAGCCAATGCGGAATCGGACAACTGCTGATAGTATTCAAGATCAAGACGAGCTTTGCTTGTCCTATATTTGATGATATAATTCTGCAATCTTGAACTTATCGAATCTGCCAAGAGAGCACAAACCAATGCATCCTGTGCCTCGACTTTTATTGTCGTAACATCGGTACGCTTATCATTGGTACACACTATTTTATCCTGCATTCCCATGACAAGACCATAATCATCTTCTGACATGTGAAATGCATTGATTGCACCATCTCCTCCTTCTTGTTTCTTGGGTGTAAATAAATTTTTTATCCATCTGCTAACACTTTTTAATGGTTTTGTGTATGGATTTTTTTCTTGATATTTTTTTAAATAGGTGTAATAATCACATTCGATTTCGCCATCCAAGGTGCGAATCTGTATACCTAACAAGCTTACCAAAAATTCTGGTGATTCGAATAACTCGGGATAAAGCATTGGATAAATCGCATCGGAACCAGCCATACTGCCCAAATTGAAGCCGAATGAAGAGGCTATTGATGCCAATCCTCCACCAATTTCAGTACCAGATGCTTCTGGTGCCAATGAGACTTCGGCCCTATAATAGCGCGGTTGCGGAAAAATATATAAGACCGACAAAATAAAAACGACAGGAATAACCTTGAAAAACAATTTGCGGCGACTCCACAAAATTGGGAATATGACTTTTAAGTCTATGGTTTTTCTTTCCTTCTCCATAAAAAATAATTTTTATTGGCCAATGTTCCTTACTTCAACACCGCAATCACGACGGCGGCGGCTGTGGCAAATGTGCTGGCCACCGAGGTGAAGATGGTAATCTTCTGAGCCGTAGTCATTTCCGATGTTGTTTCACGCAGGTAGATTTCACTGCCTGGCTCGACCTTGCGCCAACGGCGGTAGGACATAGCTTGACCGTTCTGTGAAATGGTATATGCCATTTTCAGGTTGCGGTGTGTGGGTCGGATACCGCCCTGACGCAGATAATATTTCAACGTCTTGCCCTTGACGTATGGCACGGCACCCTTGTAGGGCACAGTGCCGGTCAGATAGACCGTATTCTTCACCTTTTCAACGACGATGATGTCGCCATCGCGCAAGACAAGGTCATCAGGACAGCCTGGTTTCTTCTGAACCTTACGCACATCGACCGCTACCTTGTATATATCTTCTCGAGTATCGCGCACGACCATTAACGAGTCGGAAATTGGCAACTTAGTGACACCCTGCATCTGCGACGTTCTCTGGATAGCGAAATTCGTATTACTGAAACGATCAGCATCCAGACGGTTGCGACGCAAGCGCAACTCCTCTTCGTCCATCTGACGCAACACAAAAACACCGTTTTCAGCAGCAGATTCTGTCAGCCCACCGGCCATCTGAATCAGTTCGCTGATACGCGTTTTCTCGTGCGGCAAGCTGAAATCACCCTGAAAGTTTACTTCGCCCATTATGGTCACTGTTTGCTTTTCGGCATAGCCCTCGATGCGCTTCACGAGCACCTCGTCGTTGGGTTCGAGCACGAACGACTTCCCGTCGGCCGAAAGGTTCTGGTTCAAGTCGATGGTGAAGGTCTTGATGCGGCCTGTCTTGTCGCGGCGGGCGATGCTTACCTTGTTGGCCGATGCCGATTCCTTCAAGCCGCCGGCCTGGAGCACGAGGTCTTCGACGGTGGTGTTGTGGGCAAACTGGTAGATGCCCGGCTCGAACACTTCGCCACGGATGGTAAGCGTCTGGTTTTCTTTCTGTTCCTTGGTGTCGGGCACGAAAATGACATCTTCGTTCTGAAGGGTCACATCGGCCGCTTTTCCGCTGACGATGGCCTCCAGATTGAGCGGGATGACCTCCATCTGACGGTCTTTACGCATACGTTGCAGCACGGCGCGCGAGGTGAATGCGGTCTCGGTCAGGCCGTCGGCATAGGCCAGAAGCTGGCGCACGGTGCGTGTCTGTTCGTTCAGCTGGTACATTCCGGGGCGGAACACGGCACCCTTCAGTTCGACCATGTTCTCGTAGCGCATCAGCACCGAGTCGATGAAGAGCGAGTCGCCATCGGCCACCGTGAAATCGTTCATGTTGTCGGGTGAGATGTTGAACACCTGCATTCCGCCCGAGGTGCGCACCAGACGCATCGACTTGGTGTAGGCATCGGCCGCAAAACCGCCCGCATATTCGAGCGCCTTTCCGATGCTTTCGCCGGGCTTCATTTCGTAGAGCATCGGACGCTTGGCCTTGCCCGAAATGTTGACCATCACGGCGTAGGGCGCGACCACGAGCACGTCGTTGTCCTGCAAGCGGATGTCGCCCGAAAGTTGGCCGTTCAAGATGTAGTCATAGACATCCACATCGGCCACCAACTTATTGTCTCTGAACAATTTGGCACTGCGCAACGAACCGATTTCGCTCACGCCACCCGCGTAGTAGAGTGCATGGAAGACGGTCGCGAAGGCCGACAGCGTATAGGTGCCCGGCACAGCGACCTCGCCCATCACATTGACCTGGATGGTGCGCGTCTGGCCGACGGTCAGCTTGATCTTGGAATCCGCGTAGCAGGTACTCAGCTTGGCACGGGCGCGGCGGTTGGCCTCCTCGACGGTGAGTCCGCCCAACTGCAACGGACCATAGTCCTCGATGACGATGCAGCCGTCGGGCGAGATGGTGCCTTCGATGGTGAGCTGAGATGCGCCGTAGATGTCGATATAGACGACGTCGCCAGCACCCAAGACGTAGTTGGACGGCGTGGCGATGTTCATGTTCGGCTCGAAGCTGATGTTCTCGTTGTTGAACATCTCGTGGCCGAAGATTTTCGGTTTTTCAGGCTCCAGCGGCATGAGCATCGTCTGGTTGGTCGAATCGGGCACGAGACCGGTGAGTGCGTCCTGCATCGAGAGGTAGTCGGCCGATGTCTCGTCGAACTTGCCACCTTTGGCCGATGTGCCCATCAGACGTCCGTTGGTCTTCTGGGCGACAGAGGCGCGCCCCTCGCCGTTGTTGGTGCGGCGGCGGTCGGTCGAGGTCGAAGTTGACTTGCTGCCCGACTGCGATGACTTGAACTTATCTTTGAGCTGCTGCAAACGCTGTGGACTGACGCCTTGGCTGAGCAGATATTGCACCATTTCGGCTTGGCTGGTACCCTTGGCCGATGCCTCGCTGACGTATTTGATGATTTGCTGGTCAGTCATGTCGGCCAATGCCATTGCAGGCAACAGCGCCAACGACAGAAGAAGTAGTGTCTTTTGCAATTTCATACGATAAGAATAAAATTAGTTTTCACATTTGTCTTGTATCATTGTCTTTCAAATTAAGGCTTCTTAACTTCTCTGCCACATAAATCAAAAGACTTATCTCCATCTATAATAAAAAATTGACCACAAGAAAGACGCTTATATGACAAATGCCCATCTACCTCTGAAATCTCAATCTCTTTCAACTGGGAAATCTGGTCAGAATTATGATAATAATATATTGCATTCGCTAGAAATTTCCATTCACTGCCATCGTAAGAACCTATATATTGTTCTTCAGAAACAACAGCATCATTTGTATCATATTTGTATTTAATCATGCTACCAGAATATAAAACGCTAGATTGAGATTGAGTTTGTGTTTGACAATACAATCTATTCAATTTATCGTACTCATATTTTATCGATTTTGTCCATTTCCATGCATTATTTGAATAGGTGAAATATCTAGAAAGTGTCAAATTTCCAGAATCATATGAATACTCATATTTCCAACGACAGTCAACAGCAACAGTCTTATCATTACCGTAGCAAATCTTACTTGTCAGCAAACCATTTTTATAACAATATTCGATTCTAGATCCAGATTCAAACACACCATTCTTCAAACTATAATCAATAGTCCATTTGATATTGCCGTTTTCATAATAAAAATATCTTGTTATATATGACAAATTACCAGACTTAGTGTAGTGTTTCATAGTATCTATTCTTCCCTCTGTGTCATACACATATTCTTTTTTTCCAGACAAAAACAACTTGCCACCACTTACGACGACACTATATGCGACATCACTTATGACATTCCCTTTAGAATCATTTACATACTCATTTTTCGTATTTTCTTTCCATCCCTCCTTTTCTGTATGAGTATAAATAATAGTGGCAGAATGATAGCCATTATCATCATACCTATATTCAATTTTTTCTTTAGGAGTATTATCCGAATAATACGACACAATACTATCCAACACCTCAGCACCATAAAGGCTGCTGGGCATTAGCGAAAAGGCCATAAATACAATTACCAATATACAAAAATTTTTCATATTTCAACCCCTTATACTTTGAATATAAACACTACGTTTCAACGGACAAAAGCGTATTTTATTATATGTTCGCGTAAAATTTTCTGTTCAACTTGCCATTGTAGGTGCGTTCAATGTGCTCAACGACCTCAATATCGACTGGCATCTTGTACGATTCCAACCGCTCACGCAAGGCACGCGCCACGGCACGTTTGTCGAACGATGCAGCATCGGCCACAACCACAAGCAACTTTGGTACGCTACCCATCACGGCGTGCGGGCGAGCAATGCAGATGCAATCCTTCAGCCCCGTGATGACGGCGGCCGCGGCATCCTCGACCTCGACTGGCGAGACCTTCAAGCCACCCACGTTGATGATGTCGCTTTGTCGGCCAACGAGAAACAGCCGCCCCTCGTTGTCAATACGTCCCAGGTCGGAAGTCTCGATTTCTGTGGGAGGCGATGTCAAATCCTGCCCCAAGTACCCCATCATCAAGCCGTCGCCCGAGCAGACCACCAAGCCGTCGCGTAACTCAATGTGCGACAACGGATAAGGTCGGCCGACGCAGCCCTGGAGACATTGGCCGTCATTATAGTTGTAGGTGCAGACGACGCCCGATTCGCTGCCGGCATAGGTGTTGAAAAGTCGCGTAGCAGGCAGCAGTTCGGACATTCGGCGCATGTCGGCCTGCGTGATGGGCGCGGCGCCGGTCTCGATCATCTCAATCCGCGTAGCGTTGGCGGCAAGGCGGTCGGCCGTGAACTGGACGAGCATACGGATGCTGGCCGGCACGAGGAACGTCGCTACGTGACCTTCGATGTGGTCGATGGCGCAGTAGAAGTCGTCGAGCCGTTTCATGCCCTCCATCACGTAGAGCGAGCCGCCTGTCAGCACCACGGGAAGCACCTTCGAATGGCTGCCGAAATGGTTCAGCGGGCCGTTGATGATGAATGTCAGATTAGCATGGAAACCAAGCATTTGCGCCAGATTTTCGGCATCGGCCATAAGTGCCTTGTGGCTCAGCACGACGCCCTTCGGCGCACCCGTCGTTCCGGTCGTGAAAAGCACGTCGGCGGCCTCGTCGGGGAAGGTCACATCGGCCACCATACGCTCGATTTCGGCCAATTTCTCGGCGGGAAGGTCATGTTCGACGGGGACAGCAATGACATCGGCCAAATGGCAGGCAAAATAGTCGGCCAAATAGCTGATTGTCTGTGATGTACGCAATACGCGGGCGGTGTGCGGCCGATGCTCATCGGACACCCCCCCAGCCCGACGACGGACATCGGCCATGAACGCGCCATAGGTCACGCTCGTGCCGTCGGATTGCGTGGCGAAAAGCTTGTCGGGCGAGGCCGTGGCATGCCGTTCGAGGCAGTCGATGATTCTCATTTTGCGGCCAGTTTTTTCTCGACCAATGCCACAAGCGCATCCAGGTTGCGGAGGTTCTTCGGCGTGGCATCGCGCGTGTCGAGTTCGATGTCAAATTCCTCGGACAAGGTCATCAGGATGGTGGTCACGCCGAGCGAATCGAGGTCGTCGTAGAGGCGTTCGGAATCCAAATCGACCAACGGAAGCTGGTCTTCGAGCAGTTTTTTGATTTTTTGTTTCATATTATCTATCAATGATTTAAGTCGGAATTTAGTGAATATCTCAAGAATTTGAGAATTTAGAGAATTCAATCTCTTGACATTCAGAATTGTTGAGAATTAGAGTTAATATTTTATTTAATATTTAATATTTAATATTTTGATTTTCAATAGCCAATGGAAAATCATGGGTGGCAGCAACCACGCCATCAGGACGACGACGCCCATACCGATGATGGTGACTTCGGCCAATGAGTGCATCGCGGGATGCTTGGCCAGAATGAGCGAGCCGATGCCGACCAGCATGATGGCGGCCGACAGCAGAATCGAACGCTGGTAGCCGATGAGCGTGCGCCGTCCGGTGCCCTCACGATAGTCGCGTAGCAGCCCCTCGGTGATGAAAATCGTGTAGTCGTCGCCCTGTCCGAAGATGAACGTCGCCAGAATGATGTTCACGATATTGAATTGGATGCCAAGCAGTTGCATCAGCCCGAGAATCCAAATCCAGCCCACAGCCATCGGTGTGAAGGCGATGACGGCCAATTGCCATCGGCCAAAAGAGAGCCACAAGAAAAGGAACACGATGCACGCGCACGCGAGGCCGATGAAGTTGAAATTGTCGGTCAAGGCGTTCGCTACGCGACTGTTGAGCGACGTGAGGTCGAAGCTGCCGGGCAGGACGGATTCCACGCGGGCGGCGGCATCGGCATCGGCCACAATGAGACGCGTCACGAGTGCGTCGGGCGAGATGTAGCCGGTCAGCACGGTCGATGTGAGCGGCTCGAAGTCGCTGTAGGCCAATGGCTTGTGCTCCATCTCGACCATCAGCTGGAACGGCTCGAACGCCTCTTCGCTGAAGCCGGCATCGCGCGCCTGCGAAAGGAAGATGTGGTAGTTGTGCGTCTGCCAGAAGTCGTGCCAGAGTTGCAGCCGTTCGCGCTGTTTTTCGGCCGACGGGAAGAGGAACGAGGCGTTCTTTTCGGCTAATATCTCACCCGCGCGCCACAGGCTGTCGAGCGTCGGCCGCATCGCCTCCATCGCGGTCTGGGTGGCTGGCAGATAGACCGTCACGCCGTCGCTCTGTCCCTGCATGGAGGCGAGCTGCGACATGTCCGCGCGCTGCTCATCGGTCATAAAATTGAGGTGCGACACATCGCTGTCGAACGTCGTCTGTAGGCTGAACCAGCCGAAGAATGCGGTCAGCAACGCGATGATTATCAGCGAGAACGGACTTTTCACGACAGCCTCACCGACGATTCTTTTCCGGGTGTCGGCCAATGCAGCTCCATCGGCCATAACCCGACCCTTCACCGGCCGCAGATGCGGCATCACGACGAGCACGAAAAGGATAGTGCCGACCAGCATCAGCGCGCTGAAAAGGCCGAGTTGGCGGATGGCATCGGCCTTGAGCGGAACGAGCGTCAGGAAGGCGGCCACCGTCGTCACGTTGCCCACGAGCAGCGGTTTGATGAGTTCGGCCAATGTGCGTCGCCCCTCACCCACCTCCTGGCTGTGGCACGCGAAGTGCAGCGGATAGTTCACCGCGATACCGACAATGATGGACGCGATGCCGAGCACGATGAGCGACAGGCTCTGTCCCATGAGCGAGATGGCGGCCAATGCGACGAGGAATCCGAACGAGGTGGAGAGCACAATGTACCACAAAGAACGCAGACTCCGGAACGCCCAGAGCAGCAGGGCAAGAATCAGCACGACCGAGACGGAAAGCGACAAAACCGTGTCTAGGCGAATCTGCGTGGCGTTGCCGGCAGCAATCACCGGCGCACCCGTCGGCCGCATCGTAACGCCGTCGGGCAGAGAGGCATCGGCCACACTGTTGAGCATTTCGACGAGCCGCCCGTTCATGTCCGATTCGCTGCTGCCGAAGGGGCTGTCGATGGTGACGAGACAGCACGCGCTATCGGCCGTAAAGAGATAACCGTCGTGCTGTACCCACGACATTTCCGGCTGAAAATCACGCAGATGCGCCGCTACGCGATTTCCCATACCCATCGGGTCGAGCTGCAACATCGGCTGCAAGAACGAGCCCGTCATCGAGGTGAGCTGCTGCTGGATCCACGCGAGACGGCGCGGCGCGAAATCGGCATCGGCCAAAAGCGAATCCATGCGGACGTAGTCAGCCTCGTCGAGCAGGTAGGGCAAATGGCTGTAAACGAACTCGGCCACGTCCAATGCGACAGTCATATCCATCTGCGGCTCGAAGGCTCGCACCCAACCGATTGTGTCATGTTTTGGCAATTCTGCGCCGAAACGCTCGACGCCCGCAATGATGCTGTCCATGCCCTCGTCCGAGCGGAACTGGAGCACTATCTTGTTGGCCGATGCTACCTCCTGATAGACCTGCATCGAGCGGCGGTAATGCTCATCGACGGGCAGGAAATCGGTGATATCCTCCTTGAAATCGAGCCGCGCGACGAGCATGACGCACACGGCCAGAAAGAGCGTGAGCGCGGCCAATGCCATTCGTCGGTGACATTGGACCCAATCGTGGAAAAGGAGGAAAAATTTCATTGAAAGTTATGAAATAAGAAGTAAGAAATAAGAGTAGCCCTGCGTCGCCACAGCAAACCACACCTCCCTTCCCATTAAGGGGAAGGGGCGGGGTTAGGGTCTAATACTGCTTGTTATTCACCGGGTTAGCGTAAATTTCGAGGAACATCTCGACCAAGCGATCTGCATCGAAATCATCGGCCAACAACTGCCTTGCGCGCTCCAGCAGAGCCTCTACGCGGGCATCGAACGCAGCCTTCTGCACGTCGTCGTACTGGCGGCGGTAGGTCGTCTGGCCATAGAGCCGGTCGTGCGCGATGTAGTTGTTCGGCCACAGCTTGTAGTGCGCGCAGATGCGGCGGTCGATAAGGCGCGCCACCTGCAGGTGATATTCGTTCTGCGTGCGGTTCTGGAAGGCCATCAGTTCGGGCGGCTCGATGGGCGGACAAATCTCGAAATGCACGCGTCCCTTCGGCTGCATGATGCCCTTCAGGATGCTGCGGATGTCCTCGCCGGGCTGCTTCACGTAGCGGCCGTCGCGTTCGCGGCAATAGCGTTCGATGGCCTTCTCGACGTCGCACGACTCCCACTCGTACGACACGCTGACGGGCAGGATGTGGAGTTCGGCCAATGACTCGATCTTGTCGTCCGACCCGCTCATCGAGAACATCTTGATGATGCCCTGGTCGGTGCGGTCGTTGCCGTCTTTGGTACGGCCGTTGCGTTGCGCAATCCACACGCTGCGCCCCTCGCGGATGGTCTCGCGGATGTAGTCCGACAGGTGCGACGAAAGGCGGTAGAACTCCTTGGGCGTGGCTCCGCGCTCCACACGGAACATCTTGTTCGACTTGCCGATGTCGATGACCAGCTGCCCCTGCATGAGGTTCGCGCCGAAGGTGATTTCGGTCGTGTCGAAGCCGTTTTCGTGCAGCACCGTCTGCAACAGGCTGCTGTCGAGCACGATGTCGCGGTGGTTGCTCACGTAGAGGTATGCCTCGTTGCGGTCGATGCGGTTCAGTCCGTCGAACGAGAACTCGCTGATGCTGCGTCGGATGACCTGATGGTTGAACTCGTTCATCACGCGGTGCTGGAAGTCGGCCACCGTGGTCAACGAGGCGACCATGCGGCGCACATCGGCCACATCGCGGCCGGGAAAGACGAAATCGGCCAGCTTCGGGAACAATTCATGGGCCGCAATGCGTTGCATCGCAGCGGGAATCTCGTCCTCGCGATAGGGACGTATATCATCGAATTTGCACATCTTTCAACCAGTTTAAGAATTCTTTTTTCCAGACGATGGCCTCCGCACCGGCCTTTGCACTGTCGGCTCCGAACCCATGTCCGCCATGCTCAAATTGCAGATATTTATGGCCGATGCCCCTCGCCGTCAAGGCCGAATCGAGCAGTTCGCTGTTGTGATAGTGGACGATGGGGTCGTCCTTGCAGTTGGCCAAAAACACGGGCGGCATGTCGTCCGGCACATGATTTTCGAGCGAAAGGCTGTCGCGCCAACGCTGGCTCCATCGGCGGTATTCACCCAACAGGGCACGTCGGCTGCGTCGGTGCACGTAATCGCGCTGCCGCAACGTCACCACGGGATAGATCGGCACGACAAAGTCGGGACGGCTTGCGCTATCGGCCAATGCCCCGACCGAGGCCACCAGATGACCGCCCGCCGAAAAGCCCATCGCGCCGATGCGGTTCGGGTCGATGCCGAGGCTGTCTGCATTGTCGCGCAACCAACGGATGACCTGCTGCAGATCCTCTTGCGCATCGGGATATTGGTGTCCGCGCACGATGTGACGGATGCCCGACGCGAAGGCGAATCCGCCCTGCACGCGGTAGCGGAGCACATAGGCCGAAATGCCTTCACTTTGCAGCCAGCGTGCCACGTCGTGCCCTTCGGTCTGCTTGTCGAGCCAGCTGTAGCTGCCGCCAGGACAGACCACCACCGCTACGCGACCTGCGGGATAGGCGGTCAGACGGCGCGGCATCGGGGTAGCGGCCGACGAAACGGTCCAAAGCAAGGACAGAAGGAAGACCCCCACCCGGCCTCCCCGAGGGGAGGTGGAAAGTTTCCTGCCCATGTCGGCAAGGAATCGCATTGGCCATATCTTCATCTTTCTTTTATACATCGGTCGCAAACTCACAACTCTTATTTCTTAATTCTTATTTTTTAACTCATTACGTCGAATTTCTCGACGTAATGCCTGTGCCATGCACGCGTCTTCTCGCGGTAGTTCGTGCCCATCGAAGTGTCATCGGCCGAAATGCGTTGGCCAATGCGGATCGTCACGCGGCCGGGACGCAGCGTCAGGTCGGTCTTGGGCAGGACGCGGCCAGGGCCATCGAGATAGACGGGAACGATGTCGCAGCCCAGTTTCTCGGCCAGATAGAACGCGCCGCGATGGAACTTCAGAATCGTGCAGTCGGCCGAACGCGTGCCCTCGGGGAAAATCACAATCGAGTAGTTGCGCGCCGTGAGCGTGGCGAGATGTTCGACGCTGCTTTCAAGCCCCTCGGTCGCGGGGTAGTACTCCAGATAGCGCAGCACGGGCTTGTAGATCGGGAAGTTCCAGACCCAGAGGTTGGTCAGGGCGACGATGCGCGGCGAGAGCGACAGAATCGAGAGCAGGTCGATGTGCGACTGATGGTTGGCCACAATAATGCAGGGTCGCTCGAAAGTCTCGCCGTGGGGATTCTCGACCGTCACATCGACGCGCGGGATGGCGTGCAGCAAGTGGCCGAAATAGCGGCTCAGACGGCGTCGGTACCACATTTTCGCACCTTCGCTCTCAAGGCGCATCAGCCGCATCGCGTTCAGGATGAGCAGCGGCCACAGGAGCGCGGAGATAAGCGCATAGGCCAAGAAACTGAAAGTGAGGATTTTACGGCCGATGCGACTGTCCCACACGCGATGCCACACGATCGACCACCAGCCGAAGCAGATGCAGAGCACGCACAGCACGCAGTTGAGCAACGAGATGCGCGCGAAATCCCACACCGGCCGGAAGTGGCTCACGCGTTCGCCGCGCGGTGCATAATAGACGCGGATCGGGACATTGGCCAATGCCACTCCCCTCCACGCAGCGAGCACGAGCAGTTCCAGTTCGGCCTCATAACGGCTTGTGAGCCAACGCAATCCGCACAGCCGATGCAACGGATAGACGCGGTAGCCCGTCTGCGTGTCGGGCAGATACTGCCACGTCTGTACCATGAACCAGAAGTTCGAGAAATAGTTGGCGAAGGTGTTCTTGCCGGGCATGTTGGTTGCGGCCAATGTGCGTCGGCCGACGAGCAGCGCACCCGGATTCTTGGCCATCGCATCGGCAAAGAGCGGCAGGTCTTCGGGGAAGTGCTGGCCGTCGCTGTCGATGGTAATCGCGTAGTCGAAGCCGCGTTCGATGGCGGTGCGGAAACCGACCTTCAGCGCGTGTCCCTTGCCCCGATTTTTCGCGTAGCTGACCACCGTGACCGATGCGTCATCGGCCAACGTAGCCAACAGCCGCGCGGTGTCGTCGGTCGAACCGTCGTTGACGACAATGACATCGGCCACAAACGGACGCAACCGGCCAATCACGTCGAGCACCGTCCCGGCATTGTTGTAGGTCGGAACGATGACACACGTGCGCGTGCGGCGGAAAAATGCGAGGCAGTCGGACATTTCTTTACTTTTTTATATGACCAATGTCATCTTGGCGATGGCAGTCTCATCGGCCATGACGGACACATCGACGGGCGATTTTGCGGCATCGAACACGAACGTGAGGCGGGGCTGCGCGACTGGATTGTGCGGACTGAGGAACTTGACGTTCTTCAACTCGTCCACATCGGTCATGACACCCTTTTCGCTGGTCACGATGTCGATGGCGATGGAAATCAGCATCGCGCCTGGCGTGATCGGTTTTGAAGGGAAATGGGCCTTGCAGAACGGATGTTCGACATTGATGCAGACGGTCGCGCGTGTCATACCATCGACCGTTTCTGACTGTTCAATCTGATAGAAATCTTTCATTTATTTTGCTATTTTAAGCACTGGCATAATGTTGTTGAGTGGCTGTTCGGGCAACGTGACGACGAGCGCATCGGCCGTGCGCGTGAACTTGACCTTGCCGTAGCCGAGCAGTTCGACAGACTTGATGCGGTTAGGGAAAAGTTCGTTGCCTTCCGACAGGCTGCGCACCGTGACCTGATGGTCGGCCGGCCAAGCCAATGCGCTGACGTAGAGATGTTTGTCGGTCTGCGTGAAACGAATCTCATCGCTGCCGGCCTTGACGTAGTTGCCATCGTTGAAGCCCTGCGCATTGATGTTGATCTTGGCATTGGCGATAGGACCCTCGCCGAAAATCGACCACGGACGCGTCTTGACGATGCTCTCTTTGTTGACCTTCATCCATGCGCCGAACTCCTTGAGGATGGCCAACTCCTTTTCGTCGGGTGTTCCATCGGCGCGCAACGGCACACTGAGCAGCATACAGCCGTTCTTGCTCACAATATCGACCAACAATTTTGCCACGGTCGATGCGCTCTTGTAGCTGCCCTTCTGATAGATGTCGTTGTTGTAGTGCCAATCGCCGAGGCAATTGCAGCACTGCCATGGCCTATCGACAATCTGGTTGGGCGCACCACGCTCCACATCCCAGACGAGGGCTTTCTTCTGCTCGTCGTTCAGGATTTTGCCGAACACGACAGCCTCGTTCCGACCCTTGTGCATGGCGGCACTGTGGTTGTACATGTGGGCGACGATTTTCATGCCGGCATCGCTCACCGGATAGAACGGCAACACCGTGACATCGAAGTAGATGAGGTCGGGATTGTAGCGGTTGATGGCATCGAGCGTGCGGTTGTAGAAATTCGTGATGTAGTCCTGCGTCGGCACATTTGCGCCATTGTTCCAGCCCCACTGATTGTGAATGCTCCTTTCTGTCCATGTGTCGCGGCTGAAGTCGTGGGTCTGCGCATAGAGCTTCTGCGGGTCAAGCCCTTTCCACCACTTTTCAGTGCCGTCGGCGTTCGGCATGTATCCGTCCTCCTTGGTCAGCCAGCCGTCATATTTCTGGCCGATGCGTTCGCCCTTGAGGTCAAAGCGGCGGCTCGGCTCATACCAGATCCAGGCATGGTCGGCGTGGAACGAAATGCCGAACGGCAGACCGACCTTCTTTGCAGCCTTTGCCCAGCCGTCCAAAAGGTCTTTGTGCGGGCCGATGTTCATCGAGTTCCACTCCTGATATTTGCTGTCCCACAGGTCGAAGTTGTCATGATGGTTGCCCAACGCGAAGAAATATTCGGCGCCGACCTCCTCCTTGTAGAACTTGACCAACTTCTCCGGCGTCCAGTTTTCGGCCTTGAAGAGCGGCAGAACGTCCTTGAAGCCGAACTCCGACGGATGTCCATAGTGCTCGCAGTGGTACTTGTACTTCGCATCGCCCTCAATATACATCTTGCGTGCCATCCAGTCGCCGCTACCCTCCACGCATTGTGGTCCCCAGTGCGCCCAAATGCCGAATTTTGCATCGCGGAACCATTCCGGCACCTCATATTTGCACAACGATTCCCAATCGGGAGTGAACTGTCCGGTTGCCATTGGTTCATCGGCCTCAGAGACCGGAACCTGCCAATTCTGCGCACCTGCCAACGCAACGGCCGACAGCGCACAAGCTGTAATCAAAAAGCGTTTGTTCATAGGTAGTTAAATTATAAAGTTTCGATTATTTCAACGTAATCAACATACAGCCGGCCACGATGCAGGCCACGCCGAGCCAGCCCCACACCGAGACGCGTTCGCCCAGCAGGATGATGGCCAACAGGATGCCGAACACGAAACTCAGGCTCGTGAGCGGATAGGCCTGGCTGAGCGGATAGTGCTTCACGATCCACAGCCACAGGAGGCCGGCCGCGCCGTAGCACAAGCCCATCATGGCCAACGGCACATTCAGCAGCACGCTGCGCCAGAACGTCCAATGCCACCCGAAGGGCAGCAGTTCGTGCGTGGCCAGCTTCAGGAAGACTTGTCCGACGGCCAGCAGCATCGACTGAAGGAGGCAGAGCAAAAGCAGCTTCATCGTTTCAAGAGGGTTATGGCCGACGAACCTTCGCGACCGATGTTCAACAAAATCACGTAGCGTGCGCGGTTGGCGTGAATCCAGTGCGCTGCGGCGTAGAATCCGAGCGCCGAGGCCGAAAAACACTCGCCGAACCATCGTTTGTAGCTCACTACGCGGTTTTTCGGTGCGAAACGGCTGAGCCATTGGCCATAAAGTTCATCATTTTTCGGATGGCCGTTCTCGCCGCTCATCACCACAATGTCGTCGGCCAATGCCCCATCGGACAAGACGCCGAGCTGCTCCAGGGCGCGCTGCCAGTCGTCGGTCGTCGGCCGATGCAGCAACTTCACGCCGGCCAGTTCGCACAGGGTCTTTTCGTCCGATGCATCGGCCATAAGCATAGCCGCCACCGATGCCTCGCCGCACGCGCCGTCCATGCCGTTGCCCACATAGTCGATGAGTTCGAGCAGGTGGAAATAGCGTTCGGTCGTCACGTCCTGACCCAGCACCAGCGCGTTGCCGATGTCGCCCGCACGCAGTTGCAGATAAGCATCGGCCAAAGCACTCTCGAAGCTGATTGTGCCGTGGCTGTAGGTCGCGTTGTAGCCGTGCGTCTTGGTCTGGATGGCCACGAGCGATCCGATGGTGTTGTGCGTCGATTGCATGAAATGGGTCGGCTTCAGGAGCTGTTCGCCGTTCTGGCAGAGGTCGAGCAGGAACGCCTCGGTGCTCTCCACGCTGCCCAATCCCGTGCCCGTCACGATGGCATCCGGCTGGTCGATTCCGCACTCGCGCAACGTCTTGAGCGATGTGGCCAATGCCCTTTTCATCAGTTTGCCCATGCGACGGCCTTCAACCGGCGACACATAGTCGCGGAAGTCGGGGTCGATGGCACGCACGAACGGTTCGCGGTGTTCGACAGGCTCCGTCAGCCAACTCTCGCAGAGCGGCTGCTGGATGGAAATCTGATTGGCTGCTTGAACGTAGATATTCATAGAAAAAAAGACCCTAACCCCAACCCTTCCACGTTACATAGGGGAAGGGAGTGGTTTGAAGTGATTATACATCTGTTGCCGGCAAAAACATTCTACTCCCCCTCCCTACTTAACGGGAGGGGGTCGCAGGCTGGGGTCCGGCTTCCAAAACGATTGCCGTATCATTCCCGCCGAATCCGAACGCATTGCAGAGCACGTAGCGCAACGGTTTTTCAACAGTTTGGCCGATGGGAACCGCCCACGGCTCGATCGGCGCAGAGAAGTTGAGGTTGGCCGGCACGAAACCGTGCTGCATGGCCAGCAGACAGAAGACCGCCTCGATGCTGCCCGATGCCGAAGTCGTGTGCCCTGTAAAACCTTTCGTCGAACTGAACGACGGCAGTTTTCCATCGCCGAACAGCCGATGCATCGCCTCCAGTTCACTCGGGTCGTTGTTGGGCGTACCCGTGCCGTGACAATTCACGTAGTCGATGGCCGATGGCTCAATTCCCGCACGCTGCAACGCCTGCCGCATGGCGCGGAAAGCACCCTCGCCGTCGGCCGACGATGCCGTCTGGTGGAACGCATCGCACGCATTGCCGTAGCCCGCCAGCCTGCCCACGATGTGCGCACCTCGGGCATTGGCCGATGCCTCACTTTCGAGCACCAGATAGGCCGCACCCTCGCCCAGGTTCAGTCCTGCGCGCGTGGCATCCATCGGCCGACAAGGCTTCTGGTCGAGAATCATCAGCGTGTTGAAGCCGTTCAGGTGGAACTTCGACAGACTTTCCGCACCGCCCACCACTACGCGACTGAATTCGCCGCTCGCAATCAGCCGCGCGCCCAAGATGAAGGCATTTGCGGCCGATGAACAGGCGGTCGAAATCGTGGTCGTCATGGCGAACCGGCCGAAATGGTCGGCAATCAGGTCGGTCGAGGCGCCGCAGTCGTGCGTGCGGATATAGTCGATGGGATTGACCGCGCCGTCGTGCTTGAGCGATGTGGCATCGGCCACCGACAAGAAGTCGAGGTAATGCTGCTCCGACATGTCCATGCCGCCCACCGTCGTGCCGTTCACGAAGGCTGTCTGCCGAAGGTCATCGGCCGTCAATCCGGCATCGGCCAACGCCTCGTCCAAGGCCAACATGCCCAACAGCGAGGTGCGAACGCTGGCTTCATCGGCCGCAATACCCAATCGCACGCGCATCTCGTCGTTCGTGAGTTTGACCTCGCCGACCATGCACTCGCGATGTTCGGTCGCCAGATAGTGCACAGGTGCCACGCCGCCGCGCATCGACCGCAGACTGTCGAGGTTTTCCCGTTTGCCGATGCCGATAGCCGAGACGACGCCCATGCCGGTGATGACGATGCTTGACATACGAAAAAAATTTCAAATTACGAATTACGAATTACAAATTACCAGACCCTACCCTCCGATTCATTCTACTCCCCCTCCCTATCTAACGGGAGGGGGCAAAGGGGGTGGGTCTAGGCTTATTTCGTCCGATGCTTCTCGATGTAGTCGGCCATGCAGGCCACCGACTTGAAGATTTCCTTGCCTTCTGCCGGATTGGACAACTTGATGCCGTAGTATTTTTCGAGCAGGACGATGAACTCCAGTGCGTCGATTGAATCAAGGCCGAGACCTTCGCCGAAAAGTGGCGCATTGTCGTCAATGTCTTCAGGTTTGAGGTCCTCCAGATTGAGGGCATCAATGATTTGTTCCTTCAGTTTTAAAGTTTCCATAGTTTTTAATATTTGATTGAATGTTGTCTATTTTACCCCCTCCCAGCCTCCCCGAGGGGAGGAAATAGAGAAGTTACCATCGGCGGCGACAGTCACCTCCCCTCGGGGAGGTCGGGTGGGGGTCGTGGGGGTCTCAGGTCACTTGCTCCATATCCTCAGTTCCGCCTCGAAGTGCTTTTCGTCCTCGATGTCGAGCCAGCCGCCGATGACGGAGCGGATTCCCTTGTCCTGGAACGTCGTGGCGATGATCTGTTCCATCAGCGGCCAGTCCTTTTCCTCCAGGATGTAGCACGACGTCTCGCCCATGTAGCGGTTGCGGATAGCGATTTCGCCCGTCACGATGTTGGCCAACGTATAGACGAACACCGACGGCGACGGGAAATAGTTCTCCGCATCGCAGATGGTCTCGTTGTAGGCGCGGTCGTCGGCCAATGACCCACAGCGCGTAAAGATGACCACGGCGCGGTCGTCGCTCGGTGTGATGTCGGCCAATGATGCACGGCGGTCAGGATTCTCGGCATTCAGCAGCCGTTCCGTGGCCAACAGGCCGAGCTTGCACAGCGGATCCATCTTGTAGAACTTCGGATAGTCGCCCACCTCGCTGCGATAGAGTGCGGTCAGTCCGTCTGGCGCATCGGCAGGAGTAAGCACACACACACACTGCCCTGCGACCCCACCCCGACCCTCCCAAGGGAGGGAGATGGTAAAGTTACCATCGGCGGGGACAGTCTCCTCCCCTCGTGGAGGTCGGGAGGGGGTAAACCTCACCGCCGCATTACATCCGCCGAAGCCCGAAAGTAGTTTCAGCACCTCGCTACGCGGATTTGCAGCCACCTCATTGGCCGTTACGCGGATTTCGTGCGACGTTCCGGCCTCGGCATATCCGCGCGTGGCGGGAATCCAGCCCTCCTGCACGGCATGGAGCGTGATGATGGTCTCCAGAATGCCGGCCGCGCCCATCGTGTGGCCGTAGTAGCCCTTCAAGCTGAACGTCGGCACATTGGCCAGACCTGCGCGGTCGATGGCGGCGGCCTCCATCTCGTCGTTGAAGAGCGTAGCCGTGCCGTGTGCGCTGATGCAGGCCAATGCATCGGCCGAAACTCCCAACCGACTGATGGCGCGGAGGCTTCCCTCGCCCGTACGCGACGGGTTGGAGATGTGGACAGCATCGTTGCGCACTGCCCCATCGGCCATCGTCCAGAGTGCGTTTGCGGCCAATGATTCATCGCTCGACAGAATCATGCTGGCGGCCGCCTCGCCGAGGTTCAGACCGCAGCGGTCGCCGTCGAACGGACGACACGGCTCTGGCGAGAGTGCCTTGAACGACTGGAATCCGCTCACGATGAACTTGCCCTGCACGTCCATTCCGGCCACGATGGCGGTGCGGTACAGTCTGGCACGCAGCAGGCGCATGGCCAGAATCTGAGCCGACAGTCCGCTGATGCAGGCGTTGGACACGACAATCGGTCGGTTCTGGTTGCCGAACCTGCGTGCCACCTTTTCGGCCGATGCCCCAATGCGCTCGAACTGCGCCACGTTGCCCTTCGTGCTCGACACGATGAAAATCACGTCCGACGAGGCTGCATCGACCAAAATGCCACGGCTTGCGGCATCGGCCAACGACGCACGGATGGTGCGTTCCAGCCCCTCCTCGAACGGGATTGGCGGCTCAAAAAGCGATGCCACGCACGGCTCGGGCACACCCTCCAGCCGATGTTCGCGTAGCGCGCTGCGGCCATCGCGCACAGCCCGCAGGTTGTCCGCAGTGGTCTCGCCCAACGGCGAAAGGATGTTATCGGCAATGATATTTACCATTTTGACATTTACAATGTACCATTTATTTTGGACATTTTTAGACTCAGCTCGCCACCGCCAGAGTATCTACTCCCCTCCCTTGTGGAGGGGTCGGGGGTGGGTCCTACTCCGCCGTCTTCATCTCGGCGCGGGCAATCTGGACACCGTCGGCATCGTGGACTGTGGCGGCGAAGGCGACCATGCCGAAAGCCTCGGCGATGACGTGGATGCGTGTGTGGATGGTCTCGCCCACACGCGGATGGCGTTTCACCTGAAAACTGCGCATGGCTCCGATGAAGCCCACCTTGACGGGCTGCCGCAACACGTACTTGTAGTAGTAGCCGATGCGGGCGGCGCTTGTCTGCGCAATGTTCTCGACCAAGCCGCCGGTGCTCAAGACGCCGTCGCACACCAACGGACTGTCTTCGCGCACGGTGAAGGAGGTCTCGGCCTCCTCCGGCTCATACTCTGTCAGCTCATCGACCATGATGAACGGCCGCGCCTGCGGCAGGAGTTCCTCGATGCTGACTTTTTCCATAACTGTTTCTTCCATAACACAATACATTTAATAACACATTTGGGAAAATATTCTTTCTTAGGTTTTGAGGTTTTAAGGTTATGAGGTTTTGAGGGGGATTACCAACCCTTATAACCTTACAAGCGAAGCAACCTCAATCAACCTCATCTCACAAACTCAAAATAGTTGAACCACTGGGTGGGATAACGGCCAATGACTTCGGCCATCATGTCGGCGAACTGCTGGGCCAGCTGCTGCATCCGTTCACGTTTGGGCAGCGTAGCGTCGGGCTCGAAGATGCGCGAGATGATGCGGTAGGTGTCCCAACGCTCCTTCATGACGAAAATCGGCACGAGGCGCACGTCGCGCGTCACAGCCATCTGGAACGGACCGATCGGCAAGTCGGCCACACCGCCCATGAAGTTTACGGCCAATGCCTTGGTCGAACCGAACACGCGGTCGGCCGGCATCGAGATGATATTGCCGTCGCGCAATGCGTTGTTGAGCGTGAAGATGTGGCTCATGTCGGCCATGACGGGCACCATCTCGATATGGTTGGCCTGAAACAGACGCTGGCGGTTGAGCATGATGACCTCCTTCTCGTCGCGGAACACCAACGGATAGAGCCATTTCTGCTCCTGCCGGAGCATGTAGCCGGCCATTTCGTAGTTGCCCATGTGGCAGCTCACCTGCACGAATCCGTCGGCCTCGCGGCAGAGCGACTCGTAGGCGGCGCGATTGTCGAACACGAACTTGAAACGTCGGCCACCGAAGGCAGCAAAACGGTCAATGACGACCTGCCCGAAGCGGAAATGGTTGGCATAGACGTGACAGAAAGCGCGTAGTGGACGTTCGCCACGGCATCGGCGGAAAAAATGGTACATGGCGATGTAGCTGCGATGGCAGAACAGCATGTAGAAGCAGATGACCACCGCCATCACGCCGTAAATGACGCGCTGATCGACCACCGAGAGCCACTTGATGAGCGTGCGCTGCATCCACGGCATTCCATCGGTCTGGCCGTGCCAATCGTTGTGTTCCAGGCTCATCGGCGACAAACCATAATGCTGTGACCCTGCTCGCCCACGCCATCGTGGATGGTCTCGACGCGCAATCCGGCAGCCTCGACACAGGCGGTCATGTCTTCGGTGTTGTACATCTTGCTGTTGCCGTTGGCGATGTCGGTGAAATAGACGCTCGTCATGGTGAGGCACAGCGCGGCCGGCTCGTACTTCTGGCGGTCCCACAGCGTCTCCATGATGCAGAGGCGGCTGTCGTCGTCCATAATGCGGGCGGCGCGGCTCAGGATTGAGGTGATTTCCTCCATGCTGAAACAGTCGAGGAACTGGCTCATCCAGATGATGTCGTAGTGGCGGTCGGTCGGAAAGTCGGCCGACGGGTCAAGCAGGTTCATCCCATAGCCGCTGATGCGTTCTGCACCGGGCTTGCCCTGCGTCTGGCGGCGCATCATGGCCAACTGCTGTGGCAAATCGACAATCGTCACTTCGACATCGGGGTCATGGCCGACGCATTGCATCGCCCACTTGCCCGTGTTGCCGCCCACGTCGAGCAGGGTCATCGGCCGATAACCAAAGACAATTTTCAGGGCCGACGGGAATGCAGAATCACTGTAGAAATGGTCGAAGCCGAACCAGCTCTTCTGCACCTGTTCGGGGAGCGACGACAGGCCCTCATAGACCGTCGGCCATGCTCCGAAATGCTCCAGTCCGGCCGGACGACCTTCGCGCAGCGCCTCCTCAAGGTGGAACAGTCCTTCATAGTTCACGTCGTGGTTGAAATCGACGTTTACTCGCGTAGCGGGGTCGGTCAGCAGGAACCAGCCGGTCTTCGACAGCGTGTAGCGTTCCGTCTCGGTGTTGACCAGGACGGTGCCGATGCAGAGCGAACCTTCGAGCAGGATTTTGGCCGCGTAGTCGCTCAACTGGGTCTGCTGGACGATTTCGGCGCGAGTCAGACCCTCGTCGCTGTCGCGCAGCAGTTCAAGGATGCCGAACTTCAGCATCAGCCGCGAAACCTGGAAAATCATCGGACCCCAAGCGATGAACTCGGCCAGACGCTGTGCCTCGCGCGCCGAATGTTGCTCGCGGGTATATCGTTTTTCGAGTGCCGGTGAAAGATGCATATCTCTTTTCGTTTAGGTAGTTAAGTGTTGCAAGATGCCGTCGAAGGTAAAAGAAAGCCCTTCAACAGAGCGCGCGAAGATAGCCATTTTCGCCGACATTGACAAACAAAACGGGCAAATTCAACCGAATCTGCCCGTCTGCCGATGCATCGTACACTGTACACAATGCTATTCGCCACGCTTGCGCGCCTCGTAGAGCTGGTAGGAATTGACCACATTGTGCCACACGGAATAGAATCCGCCAACCACCGACGTGACCGGATTGAGGAACATCTGCCCCATCCAGATGATGAAGACGGTGTTCTTCTGCCCGAACGCCTGCCCCGCCGTGATTTTCTCCGATGCGCCATATTTCGCTCCGATGCTGCGGCCGATGCGGAACTGCAACAGGCAGCACACGCCCGACACCACCGCCAGTCCGACCAAGTGCCACACACCCACCGAACTGTGCACGATGCTCCTCACCGTGACGGCTATGGCCAACGACAGCGACACCGCCCACAGGTAGAACGACAAGTCCTTGAACTGCAACAGCCAACGGTGCAGCGGCCGCATAAGGAAGCGCACCGTCATGGCCAATGCCAGCGGACAAACCAGCAGCGGGAAGACCTTGCCCAAGATGGTCAGGAAAGCGTCGAAAAAGTGCACGTCCGACGGCTCGACCAACGGGAAGAACATCGGCGCAAGGAGGCTTGTCAGCAGGTTGCACAGCATCAGGTAGGTGACCACGCCCGACACCGAGCCGCCCAGCTTGCCGGTCACCACGGCCGATGCCGTCGCCGTCGGACAGATAAAGCTCAACATCGCCCCCTCGCACAGCACGCGCGAACCCTCGTCGGGCATCATCATGGCCAATGCCGATGCCGCAGCGAACACGCCCGCCTGCGCCGCCAGCGTCTTTGCCTGCCAGCGGTGCGGACGCATCTCCTTCGGGCTGACCTTGAGGAACGACAGGAACAGCATCAGGAAGATAAGTATCGGCTGAATATACTGAGTCACAGTTACATACGTCACACGATGCGCATCGCCGTCCAATGGCAAAGCCACGAAGACGAAATACTCGGCCACACCCGCCAGCATCGCCAGCGGCAAGGTCCAGTTGCGCACAAAATTCCAGATTTTTCTCATATCTTTACAGACGATTTTTGGGGTGGACAGGAAAGGCAATTGCTACGCGGATTTTCATCGCACACGAATCGTCAAAAGCGACTGGTGCTGAAACATCGGCCATAGAATTTTTCAACTGCCAAACCGCGAAATTAGGACAATTTTTCCATTCTCACCGGCAATCGGAGAATTTCCATTGGCCAACCAAAAATTTGTGGCTATCTTTGCAACTCACATTTATCAACACTACTATGGACGAAAATCTTTCGCAACAGATTCTGAACGCGCCGCAATGCGCATCGCCAATCAAGAACAAACAGCAGGCAAAGGCCTTCATGCGCTACCTGTGGCACGATGTTCAGCTCAATTTTACGGCCGATGACGACTTCTCGACCTTCGGACTTTTCACGGACGATGCCGCCGACCTGCTCAACCGGCGCATGAACGAATGTTTCGAGCTTTTCCACGAACAGACATACGACCTCCTCATCGCCGTGATGGAGGCCTGACCACAAAAAATCCGCGTAGTACGCGCCACAAATGAAATTACTCTCCCTTTCACCGCTTTTCGTTTTTCTGGGTTCATACGTCGCACTGTGCGTCATGGGCAACGATTTTTCGCACTCGTCGATTGCGCTGGTGGCCTTCCTGCTCGCGTCAATCTACGCATTGGCCATAGGCAGCGGAAAGATTGCCGACCGCGTGACGACATTTTCGCGCGGTGCCGGACATCCCACGGTGCTGCTCATGGTGTGGATCTACGTGCTGGCCGGCGCCTTCGCCTATTGCGCCAAGCAGATGGGCTGCATCGAGGCTACGGTCGATCTGACCCTGCACCTGCTGCCGCCGTCGCTGCTGCTACCGGGCATTTTTCTGGCGGCATGTTTCGTGTCGTTGGCCATAGGCACATCGTGCGGAACGATTATCCAGCTCGTCCCGATTGCCGTCGGCATCGCGCTCAAGACCGACGTGCAGCTGCCGCTCATGGTGGCCATCGTGGTGGGCGGCGCATACTTCGGCGACAACCTGTCGTTCATCAGCGACACGACAATCGCCGCCACGCAGACGCAGGGCTGCCGGATGCGCGACAAGTTCCGCGCGAACCTCCGAATGGTACTTCCCGTCGCGCTGCTCATGCTCGTGGTCTATTATTTCATGGGACGCGACGCGCGAGTGCTGCAACAGCCGCACGACATCGACCTGCTACTGGTTGCGCCCTATCTGGCTGTCATCGTCACGGCCCTGTTGGGCGTCGATGTGATGCTCGTGCTCCTGCTCGGACTTGCAATGACGGGTATCATCGGCCTGTGGCGCGGCTCGTTCACGCTGTTCGGATGGGCTGACCAGATCGGCACCGGCATGATCGGCATGGGCGAACTGATGCTGATGGCGATGCTCGCCGCCGGCCTGCTGGAGATGATTCGCGTAAACGGCGGCATCGACTACCTGCTACGCCACGTCACCCGCGGCATCGGTAGCCGACGCGGCGCGGAATTCGGAATTGCGGCACTGGTCTGCCTCGTCAACATCTGCACGGCCAACAATACGGTCGCCATCCTCACGGCGGGACCAATCGCACGGCCGATTGCCGAACGCTACGCGATTCCTGCCACACGCGCAGCCTCGATTCTCGACACGGCATCGTGCTTCACGCAAGGTCTGCTGCCCTACAGCGTGCAGCTGCTCTTTGCAGCCAACCTCGTCTCGCAGCTCACCGGACAGCCGTTCAGCACCGTCTGCGTCATTCCGTACCTTTTCTATCCGATGGGCATCGGCCTGGCTGTGGTGGTCTCGACGCTCCTGCAACGGAAGCGGGCATAAGGACATTGGACAAGAAAACAAAAAGGAATCGGTGGATGCAATCACTGCATCCACCGTTCTATGTAAACAAAGTTATAACCTAAACTAAAATCACGGCGCAAAGGTACGTTTCCACCGCCTCTACACCAAATTCTTTTTATATATTCTCCAGTTCTTTTTACAATTTACAATCGATTACAGCAAGTTCATTTTCAACACAATAAAAATCTGACAAATACAATTGTGGGACATCGACAGTGGAGGATGCCATTTTTATTTTTTCCTTGGCATTAGAGGGCTTAGCTAAACCAAAATAGAGCAAGACACAAATGGCAATGACAACGGACGATAAGAAGGAATGAACTTCTTCATAAATTTCTTAATTTTTCAAAAGACATTTAATTTTCTCATTATAGAAATTATCAAAAAATTCCAACGTGTACTTGTTGAAGAAATCCATTTCCTTTTTTGTAAATTTATCATTAGCTCTAAATTTACAGGTCTCTAATACCAATGGTTTAATTTCATTGAAAAAAGGCATTAGAACAGAATTGTATTTATCAATAAAGTTTGGTTGATGAATTTGCTTCACAAATCGCGACATATTGGTCAAACCAACATATTCCACTGATTGCGTCTTATAAAAGTCGTTCACCAATCTTTTATCTCCAATTATTGTGTAGTAGTGTATTACACAATAAAAAACAGACATTGTTATGGCATATAAATAATTCTCCATATCTTTATTCTTAAAGTACAAAGAACTTATTTTTTGCCAATAATAAGAGTGATTATTATATGGGAATTCTCTGCTCATAGCATTTTTTAGTTCCTCAATAGCCTCTTGAGAACGAGCATCCATCTTCAGGTTTGAAACTTCTTCCTTTTGCAAATTATGCAACTCAATTCTTTCATCATCATTAATCTTTACTTCGTTATTATTACGTTCTTGCGGAGGTAATAATTCTTGTGGATATTCACAAAGAAATTTTTCCCTAAAAGAATCATACTCACCTCTAATGGAATTCAGGAAATCATCCAAGGCTCCATTTTCGTTTATATTTTGCTGTCTTACCAATTCTATCAAATTAGCATACTGCTTATTCACAAGTTCTACATCCCCATTGTTGATGGACACTTTTATTTTATCAATTGTCCATTTTATCAATTTACGTCTGTCAGGGAATGGAGTACTACACTCATTCGATTCTGTACAGCAATTATTATCACTGCATTTCGAATCAACATATTTACGTGCATCAGTTTCACAAACTCTCTTTTCTAAAGGAGTTTTTTTGCCAAAAAGGAAATCAAAGAAGCCCATATTTTTACATTGTTATATCTCAATTCCCAACATATGAGTGCATGAGATGTACATAAAACGAAACGAAGAAACAATCCATAAAAGCAATCAAGAAGCCATGCTCAAAACACGCTATCGATGCTTGTTCATCGTCCGATGCCTCACTTCCGCCCGAAGTTGAATAGTTCGGATTCGGTGTGGCAGCTGTCGATGATGGCCTGCAGACGCGCCACGATGTCGGGATGCGCATCGGCCACATTGTTGTCCTCGTGGATGTCGTTGCTCAGGTCGTAGAGCTCGAAGACAGGCTCGTCGGTGCCCACCTTGAGGCGGATGCCCTTCCAGTTGCCGAGGCGAACGGCCTGCTTGCCCTGCTGTTCGTGGAATTCCCAGTAGAGGAAGTCGTGTTCGGCCTGCTTGCCATTG
>DFJU01000052.1:0-374 GCA_002373755.1 Bacteroidales bacterium UBA3663
TCCCAGTCGTTCTCGTCGAGGCCGTCCTCGATTGAGTCGATCGGATAGGTCGTGATGAGGTGCTCAAGGAAGTCAATCTGCTCGTCGGCCGACAGTTTCTTGCCGTTCGGATCCTTCTGCTTGCCGTCCTTCAGCTGCTTGTAGTCGTAAAAATATTGGCCGTTTTCGACCACGGCGAACTCGCTTGCTGCGCAGTCCATCGCAATCTTGACGTCCTTGCCAGGCTCGTAGCCGGCGGCCTTGATGGCGTCGCAGATGATCTGCAATGCGTCCTCGATGCCGTCCAGTGCAGGTGCGAAACCGCCCTCATCGCCCACAGCCGTCGAGAGGCCGCGCTTCTTGAGCAGCTTGGCCAGGTTGTGGAACACCTCGGC
>DFJU01000052.1:522-24050 GCA_002373755.1 Bacteroidales bacterium UBA3663
CCGCCGTTGATGATGTTCATCATCGGGACTGGCAAAGTGTAGGTATTTGTGCCGCCGATGTAGCGGTAGAGCGGGATGCTCAGAGCCTTGGCAGCTGTGTGGGCTGCGGCCAACGATACGCCGAGGATGGCGTTTGCGCCCAATTTCGACTTTGTCGGTGTGCCGTCGAGGGCGAGCATCTTCTCGTCGAGCGCACGCTGGTTGAGCACGTCGTCGCCCTTCAGTGCAGGCGCAATCACGTTGTTCACATTCTCGACGGCCTTCAGCACGCCCTTGCCCAAATAGCGGCCCTTGTCGCCGTCGCGCAGTTCCAGAGCCTCATTTTCGCCTGTCGATGCGCCCGATGGCACACTTGCGCGGCCCATTACGCCGTTTTCCAACGTTACTTCCACCTCGACGGTAGGATTGCCTCTCGAATCAAGGATTTCCCTTGCATGAATCTTTTCAATCTTCATTGTTATACAATATTAGAAATTTGCGGGTGCAAAGTTAGGTTGCGGCCAATGCCTCTCCAATACCACATTTTGGGGATTTATGGACGATGCGCCACGTTGCTGATGGCAGGATTTAGGTAGTCCGTCGTTGTCTTCAATTTATGTATTTCTATAATTAAGCATAATTCTGCAAGATGTCAGTCGAACAAGACATCGTCGATTACGGCCTCCTTCGGAATCGCGCACATTGTCGAATCCCGTCGGCCGACATCACATAAATGCGCCAAGAAACGAAATACGGCATCGGACATTAAAAACTCGCGTAGCAGCAACTCTTTTTTTGCAACCCGATTGCAAAAGGCCTCCGCTACCTTTGCGGCGTGAATGAGAGAGTGATGAGTGATGAGTAAAGGTTGTTTCCATAAAAAATACTTTTGCATGGAATCTCAAATTCTCAACAATTCTAAATATCAGAGATTTGTGATTTTCTCTAATTCTCCAATTCTTGAGTTTTATAACTTGCCTGATGAGCGATGCGGACCGACTTGCCGCAAACGACATTTAAACGCCAATTAAAAACCATTTAAAGATATGGAACAGATTCTACACATCATCAACGAGATGTCGCCCTACCTGCTGTTGGGCTTCCTGCTGGCCGGACTGATGCACGCCTTCGTGCCCGGACAGATGTACAGCCGCTATCTGGCTCGACCCACATTCCGCTCCGTGTTCAACGCCGCATTGCTCGGCATACCGCTGCCGCTCTGTTCGTGCGGCGTGATTCCGACGGCGATGTCGCTGCGCCGCGAGGGAGCATCGAAGGGTTCGGCCGTGTCGTTCCTCATCGCCACACCGCAGACGGGCGTTGACAGCATCATCGCGACCTACTCGCTCATGGGTCTGCCCTTCGCCGTCGTCCGCCCCATCGCAGCGCTCTTCACCGCCATCTTCGGCGGCCAGATGGTCAACTGGTTCGACAGCGACGACAACGGCATCGGCCATAACCACGAACATCACAACGACGAATGTTGCCACGACGACCATTGCGACTGCGGCTGCGGACACAACCACGACGGCCACGCCAAGACCTTCTGGGGCAAGATGCGCGAGGCATTGGACTACGCCTTCGTCGATATGATGGCCGACATCGGCAAGTGGCTCGTCATCGGCCTCATCGTGGCCGGACTCATCACCGTGTTTGTGCCCGACAGCTTCTTCCACATTTTTGCCGACAACAGCCTGCTCTCGATGCTACTTGTGCTCTGCATGGCCGTGCCGATGTACCTCTGCGCGACGGGCAGCATCCCGATTGCGGTGGCCCTGATGATGAAGGGGCTGACGCCCGGTGCCGGACTCGTCATGCTGATGGCCGGACCCGCATCGAACATCGCATCGATCCTCGTCATCAACAAGGTGCTCGGCCGACGCACGCTCATCGTCTATCTGGCCTCGATCATCATCGGCGCCGTGGGCTTCGGACTGGCCATTGACCACCTCCTGCCCCGCGAATGGTTCACCTCGGCGCTTGTGGCCGATGCCGACTGCTGCCACGAGGAAACATCTTGGTTCACATGGCTCTGCACGGGCTTGCTGGCTGCGCTGTTGGCCAATGCGCTCATCTTCCACCGCCATGACCACCATCATCACCACGAACATCAACACCAAAACCAAACTGCTATGAATCAGAACGAAATGCACTTCCACATCGTCGGCATGAACTGCAACCACTGCCGCATGAACGCCGAAAAGGCCATCGACAGCGTGCCGGGCGTCGAATCGGTGAGCGTTGACCTCGACAGCCGTGAGGCGCGCGTGACGGGCAATGCCTCGATGGACGACATCCGCAAGGCCGTCGAATCGATCGGATTCGAGGTCGAGGAAGGCGCGTAAAACTCGCGTAGCGGGAAGAAAATCGACAATTTGAAGACACAAAAAAGCCTCACGACCGATGAGAATTTCGGCCGTGAGGCTTCGTATTTAAAGGTGTATGTGGATTACTTCTTCAACAAGATGATTTTGCGGTTGCTGATGTTGAAGCCACCGTTCTGTGACTTAACACGTCCGTTCAAGTCGAAAATCCTGTCCACCATGCCGTCAGCAGACACGACATCAATTCCTGCAATGATTGCAGCCACATCGTCCTTGGCCTGATTTACAGCTGTTTGCAGATTATTAGCAGCGTCATCGACCTCGCTCTGCGTGGCATCGGCCTTGGTCAGAACTGCCTGAGCCGTTGCGATGGCGTCGTTGAGCGCCGTGGCAATCTCAGCATAGTCATTGGCGATGCTTTCGGCATAGGCCGTTGCCTCGCTGATGGCCGATTCGAGTGCCGCAAAGTTGACTGCTATGGTCACGTTCACCGACTGAGCCGCAACATCGAAGTGGTTCTCGTCGCCAACTACGCGATAATAGACCGTATATTCGCCGACATTCGTGGCCGATGGAACGTCTGTCGAGAAGCTTTCGCCGTCAAGCGAATACTGGACTACGCCGCCATTGGCCGAGCCTGCTGCGACCAATGTCTGCGCCTCGCCCGAATAGATGAGGTTTTCGATGGCCGATGGTGCGGTCAATGCCACTTCGGCCTTGGCTATGGTCACGTTCACCGTCTGAGCCGCAACGTCGAGGTGGTTCTCGTCGCCAACTACGCGATAATAGACCGTGTATTCGCCAGCATTCGTGGCCGATGGAACGTCGGTCGAGAAGCTTTCGCCGTCAAGCGAATACTGCAACGTGCCGCCATTGGCCGAGCCTGCTGCGACCAACGCCTGCGCCTCGCCCGTGTAGATGAGGTTTTCGATGGCCGACGGAGCGGTCAATGCCACTTCGGCCTTGGCTATGGTCACGTTCACCGTCTGAGCCGCAACGTCGAGGTGGTTCTCGTCGCCAACTACGCGATAATAGACCGTGTATTCGCCGACATTCGTGGCCGACGGAACGTCTGCCGTAAAGCTTTCGCCGTCAAGCGAATACTGCAACATGCCGCCATTGGCCGAACCTGCGTTGACCAATGTCTGCGCCTCGCCCGTGTAGATGAGGCCGGCAACGGCAGCAGGAGCCGTCGTCAGCACAGCATCCTCCTTGAAGTCGGGATGGAATTGGCGCAGGAAGGGATAGCCGTCATTGATGGCGGCGCTGATGCCCCAGACGGTCTCGAAGTCCCAGCCCTCGTAGGTGGCCTTCGTCTTCATCTCGGCGGTGGTCTTTGCTGTACCTGTGCCGTTTTCCACAACGACCAGTTCTTTGTCGTAATAACTGCCTTTGACAGTCATAGATGAACTCCGTGATGAAAGCCCTCTGTAAGAATTGCCGCCGCTATAGCAGTTGGTGATGGTGCCACGCGGTTCGTACGAACCAATCAGACCGCAGCCGGTCAGATAAGACTTGCTTGAGAGGTCGGCCTCCATATCCACACGTGCAAAGCAATCGGATATAGAGACAGAGTAGTCTCCCCAGTCATCACCTATACCTATAAGACCTCCTATGTTTTTGCACATATTTTGGTAGAGGCCATCTTCGATAATGCGTCCGACGGCATAACATTGTTCGAAAGAAGACCCAAAGGCATAGCCGGCCAGAAGTCCGGCAGCATCCATGCGTTGGCCGATGTAATGCTCAACGTCGTCGTATTTTTTTCCATTGATTACCGAGGCCTCGATGCCAAGGTTCTTGATAACGGCCTTCTCGCCAAGTTCGCTGAAAAGTCCCCAATAGTATCGCTGTGGGTCATAAACCTTCACGGCGCTCATCTCAATATACATGCCGCTGATGGTGTGTCCCTGTCCGTCAAAAGTTCCTTGGAATGAAGTACGTGATTGAGAACCCAACCAATCAATCACGCCAATAGGCCTCCAAGGCTCTGCATAACCATCATGTCCCCAATGCTGCCAGTCGGTAATGTCGTTGAGCACGAGGTCGTTGTCCAAAATGACGGTGCAGCCCTCCAGCGTGCGTGGGGCAACCAGTAGCGTAGGTTCATAATTTGTAAAGTCAGGGTGTTCCTTATCGAAGTTGCTCCAGTCCCACTTTCCATTCACCACCTGTGCCAATCCGCGCAACTGGGCAGCAGTCTTGATGTGGTAAACCTTAGTAAATTTATTATTGAACGGAGTCACATCTATGTCATTGCTGTGGTCTTCTATCCATTTTGCATAGAGTGTCTGGCTTTCCGTAAGCACCGTATTCTTCCAGTCGAAGAACTTTGTGAGTGCCTCGTCCTTATACCATCCGGCGAAGTAGTAGCCATCACGTGTGGGACGTCTGGGTGCTGTGACAGAACTGCCCTCTTCCAAGACTTTGCTAATCACATCCGTACCGCCATTGCTTACAAAGGTGATTTTAACAGACGGCTGATAGTCTGCAGATGTTGACACATGAGGATATTGCCCCTCCTGCCACTGCCAGCAGTTCAGCTGCAGACTTTCATCGTGCGCAGCATTCCAACGGATGACGGCATCGTTCAGCACGTTTGCACATTCCTTCGACTGTAGCCATGCGGTTGTCTTTGAATCAAAACTGAACTCATCGGTATTATCATAGTGCATAATGTCGTCATTGCAGAAAACGTTTTCGTTATACTGTCCACCAGACATGGCGGCAGAAGAATATCCCGTCCAATTCTTAGCCCAAGGCACATCACCTGTAAAGATGCAGTTAACGTAAGTGTCGCCCCAATTTCCGGGGGTATTAGCTAACGAACTGGCTACAGGTCCTGCAACACGTGCCGATGAGAAGCAGTTGAGAATGAATGAACGTCCCGACAGTTCTCCTGCAATACCTGCAAAATGGCCATATTCTGTACCCTGATACTCAACGTCGCCCGATGTCCAACACTGGATGAAATGATTGTCTTCTCCACCTTTACCGACAATCAGGCCACAACCGCCAGCACGGACATAAGCACCTGTAACGCCCAAATTTCTGAACGTACATCCATCTGCGATGATACCAAAGAGCCCTTGCGCTTTCAAGGAATTGTCAATGTACATATTTTGAACCTCGTGGAAGTCGCCATCGTAGTTGCCACTAAACGGATAGTCGACGTCCACCACCATCTCATCACCAAAATGGTGAGTGCCTCCAATGGGTTGCCACTCCGTAGGCATTTCCTGCCCCCAGTTCTCCATCGGAAGGTTCAAGGCTATGTCTGCTGTCTGCTTCAGATACTGATGCTTAAAGTTGTAGCCATGATCCACATACCATCCTATATTAGCCAGTTGCTCCTTATTGTTTACAAGGTACGGATTAGCCTGTGTTCCATCGCCGCCTCCAACGTAGTCAGTCAGGTTGGCAGCCTTCACCCCTGTTGTCCGTGGAACGTCACCGGAACGATACTCCCATGTGCTGGTTCCACACAGGGCAGCCATCCTGTTCAGGTCGTCAACAAATGCCTGGCTCTTCATGTAACTGAGTGTCTTTTCTGTCCCCAGATAGGCAACCGAATGTCCTACGCCGGTTGTAGTAAAGGCATCTTTGTTCCAATAGCAACCTATCTCACGGGAATGTACGAACCCGGTTGCTTCATCCTCCCAACTGTGGTTGAACTGTTCTGTAAACGGAGCGCAAGCATAACGGTCGGCATCGGGCAAGACAAAAGTGCTTGCTGCAAAACAGTTGATGCAGTCACCCGGCAGAGCCTCGCCCTGGAAATAACATCCATTTTCCTGAAGGAACAACGACATATAGGTCCTTGCACCATCATCGGTATCGGCAAGGCTCATTTGGCTGGTGGTATAGCATGATTCGATGAGTCCGTAATTCCAGATGCCAAAGCCTCCTAACTTTCCGCCATTATTGCTCTGCAGGCTGCCTGTAGCATAACATTCACGAATTACGCCCTGATGGGATATACGTCCGTCTTCAACAGCGTACATGTTGGACATTACGAATCCGCCTGCCCAACGCCCCCTGTATGCAGCCGCCCCGTAGCACCTTGAAGTTTTCCGTATAATGCCTGTATATCCACGTTTGCGGAACATCGTTCGATGAGTCCGAGGTTTGTGTGTACAAATCCGCCTGCGTCACCTGATGTAGTGTAAGCCTTTCCGCTTACGGAACAGTCACGTATGACGCCCGTCTCCTGATTGGTGTGGACAAGGCCGCCTATTCGTCCTTGCGTCAGTTCTACGTTTGCGCTGCATTGTTCTATCAGTCCTCCATTTTCTCCTGCAATGCCACCCATGCTTGCCGACAAACTAAGCAGTTTGCCCTGTACGTGGCAATTGCTGATTGTACTGCCCTGTTTAACATTACAGGCAAGTAAGGCAATATAACCTATACCAGCGATATTCGCGTTGCTAAGTGTCAGATTTTTGACGCTTCCTCCAACGATGTTTCCAAAAAGAGCCTTATCATATGATGAGAAGTCAACATCGGTCAGTTCATCGACAGACGGCTCGAAGTTTTCTCCTCCCCAGTCATCGATCGGCACATAGTATAAATTGTAGATGATATGACCGTTACCGTCAAAATGACCGCAAAAAGAGCTTTCGGTGCGCCCAGAACCTATAATCTCGCCACTTTCCGGGTCTGTGGAATAATTGCTGTAGAACACAGCGCCGATAGGCGTCCATTGCTTCCTGCTTTCCTCATCTTGAGAGAGGTCCGTCAGATAGATGTCTGCTGTCAATTTGATGTACTTGCCGGCAAAGTCTTCCTTATCGACGTTTGTTCGCTCAGCCAAGCCCGCCAATTGTTCGGGTGTGCTGATAAGATACGGATTTGCCTCTGTTCCCTCTCCGGGGAAGTTCTTGTCGGCTGTGCCGTTCCAATATGTTTGTGCCGTCAGCGGAATCGTCGCAACGAGCAGCAACAGTTGAAATAACAGTCTTTTCATTGTACAAACATTTTTTGGTTAAACATATTTAACTCCACTTGTAAAAGTGGAGTCAATTTATAGGAACTCCCTTAAACTAACGTAATATTAATAACGGTCGGGCAACCGACTTTTTAAAGTGAACTCATTTATGGAATAAAGTTTCTCACACATTTGGACAAAATCACTGACCATTTCCGTCCAAATCTCGCTTTTTCGCCCACATTTGGATAAAATCGGTTTTCTCTTGGCCGATGGCGTCATCTGCGACACGTTCGACGAACAATAGTCTTCCTACTCTTCGGCGATCAAATCCTTTGCAGTAATCTGGCTATGCACAGATCCCGAATTCAACCCGTTTGAAAGGCCGTACGGCGTTACAAATGTAAATACGACGCCTCGTTTTGTTCCAGTGACCTCCATGAAGATACGCTTCCGTTCCTGAAGCTTCTGTTCATAATCTTTGGTGATGGTGTAGGCAGTTTCACAGAACTTCATCTCCACCAGATGGACAATCTTGTCGGCGCGCTTGATGACGAGGTCAATCTGCGTCCCCTTCCGGTCGTCATCCTTGGCAGGCACAAAACGCCACGCAGAACTCTCGGTTGCCATACCGGAAATGCCAAGTCCACGCTTGATTTGGGGCAAATGCCTCATGCAGACCTCTTCAAATGCGAATCCTTCCCACGACTCGACACTGCGGCTCGCGTAGTTGTGCTGCCAATATTTGGTGTCAAGAGTGCGGTTGCCATCCACGTAGCGGAAATAGAATATTGTATAGAAATCGGCCAATTTGTAGAGTGACAGTTTTGTCTTGTTGCCGAATTGGGCATACGAGACGACAAAGTCACAACGCTCCAGATTGTCGATGATTTTTGAGAGACCGCCTCCACTGAATCCTGTTGCCTGTTCAATTTCACCGCGTGTAAAACCTTGTCTTTTTGTGGCCAACAACTTCACCACAGCAATGTAGCGGTCAGCCTTGTTGAACAGGGCATTGTACAGTTCGCTGAACTCATTGCTCAACTCTCCACCTTTCTTGAAAATCAAATTATCAACATTTTGCGGCAGACTTAATTCAGGTTGCAGTAGGCTCAGATAAAACGGCACTCCTCCAAAAATCATGTAGCATTGGATAATCTGATATTCGTCCCAATCGAATCCATGTTCAATCAAATATGCCTTACATTCATCAAGATAGAACGGACGCAGATAAATTCTGAGTGTAATGCGGTTATGAAGACCGCCTTGATTGTCCTCCAACTTGTCTTTCATCCACGTAGTCGCACTTCCACAAGCTATGAAGACAATATCATCGCGGTTCTGTACCCAATTGGCCCAAAAATACTCCAGTTCGGCCGTGAAACCGCTGCCTTGTGTATCCATCCAGGGTATTTCATCGAAGAAAATCACTTTACGCTTGTCGGGGGACTTTTCCAAATACCGCTGTAACTGGACAAACGCCGTATGCCAGTCTTTAATCTGAGGCATATCTGTGTTTCCAGAATATGCAATCAGAGTTTCGCGGAAATTCTGCAGCTGGTAGGACTGGCTCTGCCGATGCGACCCTACGTAGCGGAAAGTGTAGGTGTCATCAAAAAACCTCCTGACCAGAAACGTTTTTCCCACGCGTCGTCGGCCATAAAGCACAATGAACTCCGAGCGGGACGATGTCAATGCACGTTGCAGTTCTTGGCATTCGTTTTGTCTTCCAATGAGTTTGTCCATAAATAAGCCTTATTTTTATGGCACAAAATTAAAGACTTTTTTGCGACGGCCAACCCTTTTTCGTCCAAATCTCGCTTTTTCACCAACATTTGGACAAAACCACTGACCATTTTCGTCCAAATCTCACTTTTTCGCCCACATTTGGACAAAATCGGTTTTTCTTGGCGGATGGATTTTTCATCGTCCGCTCTCCTCGATCATCGCCTTGACCTTCCGGTTGAAGTCATTGGCCGATGCCAGCTGCTCGATGTTCAGGTGCATACGGTAGCGCCAGTAGTGACGCGGATTGGCCGGAATGTTGATGCGTTCGGCGTCGGCATCGGGGTGGCGCAGCGTGCCGTCCAATGCAAGCCAGTCCTGTAGCGGCAGGATGCACAGCAGCGACGGACATTCGAGATGTTGGCCGATGATTTTCCCGCACACCTCCGGCGTGGCTTCGAGCGGCGCATTGCCCGTCATTCCCAGTTCGTCAGTCCAGTAGGCCTGCGTCTGCTCGCGGTCCATCGCCCACCATTGGCGCAGCGTCTCGGTGTCGTGGCTGCCCGTCGTGCAGACGCTCAGTTCCGGATAGTCCGCCACGTGGCCGAAACGCGATTCGAGGCTCTTCGGCATACGCTGGATTTCGAGCGTCAGGATGTTGAGCTGCTTCATCACCCACGGCACACATTCCGGCACCATACCGAGGTCCTCGCCGCACACAATCATCTGCGTGGCATTTCCAGCCAAATGGATGTAAAATTATAGAAAATTCCGAGCAATTTGACTTTTTTGATGTAAAATTTGAATAAGGACAGGCTCCGTGGTGTAATACTGCAATTACGCGATAGCATCGGACGTAATCTTCCCAGACGCGGAAAGCCCAGGGTGAGGTCGATACGGCAGGCCGAAAACAATGGCCGAAATCCGAAACGAGCGACGAAAGCGGTGGCCGATGAATTTTTTGTTGGACGAAATGCCGAGCTTTCTTGCGACGACCGCAAAAATGCTATTTCTTTGCAGGGCCGAAACCGACATCGAACGAGACTAAAACCGATTTCGGCGCTCAAACTTTTTCACTTTTATGGCACTTTCCAACATAGAGAAGCACTACAACAAGCATCCGGAAGACCTGCGATTGCTTCGCAGACACGGAATTGTCGAGTTTGAAACGACGATGCACCATCTGCACCGGTTCCTGCAAACGGGACAGACAATGCTCGACATCGGAGCCGGCACCGGACGCTACACTTCCGCACTCATGGCCGAGGGCTACAGCGTGAAGGCCGTGGAGCTCGTGCGACGCAACATTGACGTGTTCCTGAAGCGCGAGCCAACTGCCGACGTGGTGCAGGGCGACGCGCGCAACATGCCGTTCATTCCGACTGCATCGGCCGACGTAACCCTGCTGCTGGGACCTCTGTACCACCTGATTGGCGACGGCGAGAAACTGAAGGCTCTGAACGAGGCCCGGCGCGTGACCAAGCCCGGCGGAATCATCTTCGTGGCCTATCTGATGAACGAATACAGCATCCTCACCTACTGTTTCGACGAGGAAAGAATCGGCGACTTCCTGGCTCGCGGCATCGTCGATAAAGACTACCATCTACACGTCCAGGAGGGCGAACTTTACGACTATGTCCGACTGGAAGACATCGACCGCCTCAACGCGAAAGCCGGTCTGGAACGCGTCACGATCTTCTCGCCCGACGGCGCAGCCGACTATATGCGAACACGCCTCAACCAGATGAGCGACGAGACGTTCGCCCACTTCATCGAATACCAGAAGTGCATCTCCGAGCGACCCGACCTCATCGGCGCCGGAAGTCACGTAGTCGATGTTGTCCGATGCCCCGAAGCCCCGAAGCAGTCCGCGGCCGACGACAATCTGTAGGCGAGGCGAACCTCATCGCACACAAAAAAATTCAGGCAAGCATCAATTGCGATACTTGCCTGTGTTTTTATTTCCAACTACGCGGATTTCCGCGCCGCATCAAATCAAGTTCATGCCCAACTCGTGGCACTTCCGGCGCATGTCTTCGGGCCAGATGCTGCACTGTGTTTCGCCGATGTGAGCCTTGTGGAGCAACACCAGACAAAGGCGCGACTGACCGATGCCGCCGCCGATGGTGAGCGGAAGCTTGCCCTCCAGCAGGCACTTGTGGAAGAAGAGTTCCTTGCGGTCCTCCTTGCCCGTCAACTTGAGCTGACGCAACAACGCCTCCTTATCGACGCGGATGCCCATCGACGAAAGCTCGATGCTGCGGTTCAGAATCGGATACCAGATCAGCAAATCGCCGTTCAGACCCTTGTAGCCCTCTTCGTTAGGCGTTGTCCAGTCGTCGTAGTCCGGCGCACGCAGGTCATGCTCCTCTCCGTTGCTCAACTTGCCGCCGATGCCCATGATGAACACAGCGCCATACTTCTTGCAGATGGCATCCTCGCGCTCCTTCGGAGTGAGGTTCGGGTACATCTGGAGCAACTCCTCGCTGTGGACGAAGAAGACCTCTTCGGGCAGGAAGTGAGGAATATCCGGATATGTCTCGCAAATCTTGAATTCGGTGCGCAGAATTGCGCCGTAAATCTTGTTGACAATCTTTTTGAGGAAAGCGATGTTGCGCTCTTCGGCCGTCATCACGCGGCACCAGTCCCACTGATCGACGTAGAGCGAATGGATGTTGTCCAATTCCTCATCTGCGCGGATGGCGTTCATGTCGGCCACAATGCCGAAGCCAGGCTCGATTTCATATTCGGCCAACGTGTAGCGCTTCCATTTTGCCAGCGAATGGACAACCTCGGCGCGCGCCTCGTTCATGTCCTTGATGGGGAACGACACCGCACGTTCGACGCCGTTCAGGTCATCGTTCATGCCCAATCCGCGTAGCACGAAAAGAGGTGCCGTGACGCGGCGCAGACGGAGTTCGGTGGTGAGGCTTTCCAAGAAAAAATCCTTGATGCACTTGATGGCCTGCTCTGTCTGTTTCAAGTTCAGCGCCGACTTATAGTGCTCTGGAATAATCAATTGACTCATTGTATATTTGGATGATTTTATCGCATTTTGTAAGGCCGAAACGCCCTTCTGCTACCACATTGCAAACATTATGTCCGATGGAACGGCAGACGGCTTTCACGGCCTCAGCTTTCGTTTAAAGCGCCGCAAATATAGCAAAAAAAGGCGCAAAGTGCCAATCTTTTTCCACAATTTTGCACTTTGCGCTTACTTTTTTCTTTTATTTTGCCACTTTTTGCAAACAAATGTATCAAAGGAACATTTTGAGCAGATTGTCCCAAGCCGACGGATTTTCCTTCACATTGAAGAAATCGATTCCCAGCGGACGGGCACTTTCGCCGTCGGTATCCTCGCGGTCGCCCACGTAGAGCGTCGTGGCGGCATCGAGCCCGAATTGCTCCATCAGACGCTGCATTGACTGCCGGCACGGCTTCAATCCGCCCATCTTTGCGGCCGACACGATGCCGTCGAACATGTCGCGCGACAGACCGAGTGCCTCTATCTTCTCGACCTCATGGCCGTAGTCGCTGTAGAGGATGATTTTCAGTCCGCGCGCACGCATTGCCTCAAGCAACTCTTTGGTCAACGGGCGCAGCAGGAAATAAAGGTGCAACAGCGAGACCTGCAACGGCATGTACCGCTCCTGATACCAGCGGCGGACCTTCTCGACGGTCAGGCTGCGCTTAACGCGGGCCATTTCGGCAAACAGCGCATCATAGACACCGGCCGCATCGCCATAGTCATGCCCCTTGATGTTCTTGCGGGCACGTCGTTCGGCTCCCAGAACCCACATGTTCGGAATGTCGGCCAACACCAGCTTCAGCGGCAGGCCCTTGTTGTCGTAGAGCGTGCCGTCGAGGTCAAAAATGACAGCCTTGTATTTCTCAATATTCATATCACTCTTTCACAAGAATTTAAGCAAAAAAATCTCAAGAATTTGAGAATTGAGAGAAATACGATTCTCACAATCTCCAATCCTTGAACATTTTCTTTCAATTTTTCTCAAGAATTCGAGAATCAAAAGAAATAATTCTTCCAATTCCCCAATCCTTGAACATTTTCTTTCTGTTTTTCTCAAGAATTCGAGAATCAAAAGAAAAATAATTCTTCCAATTCCCCAATCCTTGAACATTTTCTTTCAATTTTTCTCAAGAATTCGAGAATCAAAAGAAAAAATTCTTCCAATTCCCTAATCCTTGAGACCTTTATTGTTCATTACTTGACCAATGCCTTGAACTTGGCGTGACGCTTTTCGTCCTGCATCAGGAGGTTCATCTTGAACTGGCCATCGCGCGCACCCTCAGCGATGCAGGCTGCCTTGAACTTCTCGAAACTGTTTTCGACAAGGCAGTAGCCAACAGGGTCATGTACGCGCATCGAATCGCGCTTGGCGACATATTCGACGTTCTGTTGGCGCAGATATTTGTCAACGAGCTTTGTGAACTCGTCGCACTGCTGCTGCGTAGTGTCCTGATTCTCAAACTCGTAATAGAAACGGTAGAGCGATGATTCTAGGTCGGCAAATCCGACGAAGAACTTCACTTTCTGTCCGCTTTCGGCAGCAGCCTGGTTGACAGCTTCGATGAACTGACGCTCGTGCAGCTTTTCGCCTGTCATGGTGACGATGCCGTTCACCTTCTGCAACATGAACACGCGTGGGGTGTTGTAGAACGGCGTTCCGACCTCGACCAGATCGTTCATGTTGTAGCGGTACAGGCCAGAGCAGGTCGTCACAAACGGGCAATAGCGCTTGCCCTGCTCCAACTCATGCAACTGGTAGAACTTGGCCGACTTGAGCGCCTCCGGGTCGTTGAGCTTGTCAACATCCTCTTCGGCCATGAACTCGTAGAAATGGTAGTGCGGGAAGAGGGTGCTGTTGTTCGTCTCGTCCATAACCAGACCGAAACGGCACTCCGACGAGAAGTAGCCGAACTCCTGATGCAGGCAGGTGTCGGGGAAGAATCCCTTGATCTTGTCAAGATAGACATGGGTGTTGCCGCACTTCCAGGTGTTGAGAATCTGGAGGTTAGGCCAATAGTGCTTGGGCAGGACGCGGCCATATTTCTTCTTCAACTCGCGTAGTTCGGCGGCGCGCTTCGGATTGGGCGAAATCTGAGCCTCTACCTCCTTGCGGATGTCGTCCGGAATGTCGAAATCGTGGCTCAAAGTGCCCTTTTCGATGTCGTCGCAGTATTGGTCATAATACTTATCGACGTTCTTCTGCACCTCGACGAGCGTAGATGGATTGGCCGTAATGAAAATCGTGGCGTCGCACTCGATTGAGAGGCGCATGATGGTGTAGTAGCGCGCGTTGTAGTCCTTGATTCCATAGACTCCACCGGGCACGGCATACATCTCCTTGACGAACGACGGCGCATCGCGGCGCGTCACACCCGACACGGATCCGGCCACAGTGCCATCGGGCGCATAGCCTTCGACATCCTTGCCGACGATGGTGACGAGATAGCCGTAGAACGCCTTCGGACGGTTCTGGATGTAGTTGTAGAGCCACACCTTGGTCATCTTGCCATAGACGGTCTTCAGATAGACGTCGGTGATGGGAATCCACTTCGGCTCTTTGGTTGTGCCCGATGTGGTGGCATACATCACAGGCTTGCCGGGCACGAGCACGTTGGCCTCACCGTTCTTGTGGCGGTCGATGTACGGGCGATAGTCCTCGTAGTCGCTCGGGGCAATCACCTCGGTGTAGCGCTTGTAGAGCTCATCGCCATTTGCCGCAGCCAGAATATAGTCGAAACGGTGGGTACGACCGAATTCAGTGTCCTTGGCATATTCCAGGATGTTGCGCAACGTCTGTTCGCTGGCCTGTTTCGGATTCTTGCTCGCCTTGACCAACTTGCGGTAGTTGATGCCGCCCGCCACACGGAGCAGGAACGTAGTCAGCCATGCTGGAGTTGATTTTTTCTTCATAGTCTTTTATTTAATTTTCAAATGATTACACATTATTTTTTTTCTGTTCACGGCCGATGCGGATGCCATCGGGAAACATTGTCAACTTTCGGCCGATGCGACTCGGCAAGCGCAAATTGCCCGCGAAAATAGCGAAAATCGGGCAGACAGGCAAACAATCTGTCGGCTAAAGACACCACGACAGGAAATAGTTGGCAAAAAAGCCTTTCATGCGCTTTGAAAATGGCAAATTTTCATAGTATTCATCGGTCAAACGATGCGCTTTCCGCTGATTTTCAACGAATGTCGAGTCGAGCCAATGAGCCGATGCCTCATCAAAGATGAGCGCCGCGACCTCCTCGTTCCATCGCATCGCACGGCTGTCCAGATTGACCGAACCGACCAGCGAGCAGCGGCCATCGACCGTAAGAATCTTGCTGTGCTGGAAGGCACCGCGATAGAGCCACACTTCGGCCCCACGTCGGTGCAGACGATGCGCGTAGTTGAGGTTGCCGACGTCGAAAAGCGGCGTGTCGCCCTCCTCGCTGAAGAGGATTTCGACATGCACGCCACGTTTTTGGGCTCGGCGGATGGCGCGACGGACGCTCGGGATGGGCAACAGGTAGGGCGATGTGATGTGCAGGCTGTCGCGCGCTTCGTCAATCAGTTTGACCACAGTGCGGCGCATTTCCATCTTCTTCGGATAAATGTGGTGGCTGCGTTCGACGATGCAGGCCTCGGCCGACCCGCGACGATGCGCGTAGTGCGCTGCGGTGTACGGATAGTAAGCATTGCCCTCAAAACGGCTGCCGCCAGACCGCTCGAAGTGGTTGGCAAAGAGAAATTGCAGCCCCTCGACGACCTGACCTTCGAGCCGCACGTGCGTATCGACGTAGCCGCCATAGATGCCGGGCTTGCCCTTGATGTTGTAGTCGGCCACATTGAAGCCGCCGGTGTAGCTGATGCGCCCGTCGATGACGACAATCTTGCGGTGGTCGCGTAGCACGCGGTGGGCATACGGGAACTCGTAGGGCGCATAGACGCAGACCTCGATGCCGTGGTTTCGCAGCAGCTTGATGCGCTTGTCGTAGCGGTAGCCGCGCTTCTTGTCGTAGTAGCCATCGACCAACAGGCGGCACTCAACGCCCTGACGCGCCTTCAGCTTCATCATGTCGATGATGCGGTGGCCGATGCTGTCGTTGGCGAAAATGAAATATTCGCAATGGATGTGGTGTTTGGCCGATGCCATGTCGCGTAGCAACGACTCGAACTTATCGGCACCCGACTGGAAGAACTGCACCGAATCGACGTCGTAGCGCGGGATTGCCCTATCGGCCAGAAATTGCTCCAACACCGTTTCCGTCGTCTGCGCTACGCGATTTTCGGCCGATACGCCCCTTCCCCACGCGAGGAACGGACACAGGCCAATGATGGCGACGATGGAAAAGATGGATTTCATTCGGCTATAATTATTCAGACTTCAGAAAAACACAATGTGATTTCCTAATTTATCGGCTGCCACGATGTAACAGCCCTACATTGGCGATTGATGGTAACCCATGCACCCTCCCCATTAAGGGGGAGGACTGGGGAGAGGGTCTTTATTCCTTAAAATAGACACGCTTGACGCGCGTGCTGACCGTGCTGAGCACCTCGTAGGTAATCGTACCCAACCGGTCGCTGAGTTCGTTGAGCGGCAGGTTCGGGCCGAAAATCTCGACCGTGTCGCCCTCGCGCGCCTCCGGACAGTCGGTCACGTCGAGGAAGGTCACATCCATGCAGACGTTGCCCACCGTCGGACAGCGTCGGCCGCAGACAAGCATCTCGGCGTGGCCGTTGCCTAGACGTCGGTCATAGCCGTCGGCATAGCCAATCGGAACCATGGCGATGCGTGAGTCGCGCGTCAGACGGCCGTTGCGCATATAGCCGACGGTCTCGGTGGACGGAATGTCCTTGATTTGCAGGATGGTGCTCTTCAGCGCGGCAACTGGTTCGAGGTCCATCTTTATTTCCGATGCCTCAAATCCGTACAGGCCGATGCCCAGACGGCACATTTCCATCTGATATTGCGGATATTTCTCAATGCCGGCCGAGTTGCAGATGTGGCGCAAAATCGGATACGGGAAGGCGGCGCGGATGCGGTCGGCGCAGTCGTCGAAGCGGCGTTTCTGCTCGTGGACGAATGCCTCCTGCGCAGGGTCATCGGCCGTAGCAAAATGACTGAACACGCTGCGCACGGTGAGCGAAGTCTGACGTTTCAGCCGGCCGATGAGTTCGTCGATTTCGTGCGGCTGGAAGCCCAGACGGTGCATTCCGGAGTCGATCTTGACGTGGACGGGATAGTTCGTCACACCCATGCGCTGCGTCTCGTCCATAAAGGCATCCATCAGGCGGAAACTGTAGATTTCGGGTTCGAGGCGGTTTTCGATGATGGTACGGAAGGCCGACATCTCGGGGTTCATCACGATGATCGGCACGCGGATGCCCTGTCGGCGCAGGTCGGCTCCCTCATCGGCCACAGCCACAGCCAGATAATCGACGTTCTGGTCCTGAAGTGTCTTGGCCAGTTCATAACTACCTGTGCCATAGCCGAATGCCTTGACCATGCAGGTGAGTTTCGTGTTCGATGCCAAGTGGCTGCGGTACTGGTTCAAGTTGTGGACGATGGCATCCAGATTGACCTCCAGAATCGTCTCATGCCGACGCAGCTGCAACGCCTCGCCGATGCGCTCGAACTGGAAATCGCGCGCGCCCTTTAGCAGCACGAGTTCATTCTGCATACGGCCGATTTCGTCGCTCGCAAGGAAGTCGTCGGTCGATGCAAAAACGTCGAAAATCACATTGACGCCGATGTTGTTCAGTTCCTCGACAACGGTGCGCGCGCTCTTGACCGACTGCGGGCCGATGCAGAACAGCTTGCGGATGTCGTAGAGGCGGCACAGCTGCGCCAGACGGGCACAGCGGGCGCGGTCGGACATATCGGCCTGAAGAATGTCGGACAAGACCAACGTGTTCTTCAGTGCGGCCGACGACCTGCGTTTCTGGAACTCCAGAGCCGTCTCGAGCGATGTCAGGTCGCAGTTGTAGGCATCGTTGATGAGCAGGCAGCCGCGCTTGCCCTCGACCACTTCGAGTCGCATGGCCAACGGTGTGAGCCGTGCCATCCGACGGGCAGTTTCTTCGGGCTCGATGTGCAGGTAGAGCATCAGCGCGAGACAGTTCAGGGCATTTTCGAGCGATGCGTCGTCGGTCATCGGAATGGTGAATGTGCCATCGACCCCAAGCGCAGTGTAGTGGACTGTGGTCGATGATTCGTCGCGCTCAACCTGATAGACGTTGATCTGCGCATCGTTGCGGTGGCGAGTCCAGGCCAAGCTTCGGGCCTCGATGCCGACCTGTTCAAGCGCATCGGACACGCCCTCGATGTCGGCATTGTAGATTATGACGTCGCAGTGGCGGAAGAGCTGCAACTTCTCCTGCAACTTCTGCGCACGGCTCTCGAAACCGGCGGCGTGGGCCGTACCGATATTGGTCAGGATGCCGATGTTGGGTCGGATGATGCGCTCCAGCCGTTCCATCTCGCCGGGCTGGCTGATGCCGGCCTCGAAGAGGGCAAGGTCGTGCGCCTTGTCGAGCTGCCACACGCTGAGCGGCACGCCCACCTGGCTGTTGTAGCTACGCGGCGAACGGACCACGCTACGCACATCGTGCAAAAGCTGGTAGAGCCACTCCTTGACGATGGTCTTGCCGTTGGAACCGGTGATGCCCACAACTGGCAAATCGAACTGCTGGCGGTGCCACGCGGCGAGGGTCTGGAGGGCGGCCAACGTGTCGGGCACGACCATGAACCATGCTTCGGGACAAAGCGCGTCGAACTCATCCGGCCGACGGCTCACGACAAAAGCCCGAACCCCTTTTTGGTAAAGGCTCGGGATGTATTTATGTCCGTCACCCTTGGCGGTGACGAGGGCGAAAAAAAGTGTCTGATTGGCATAAGAGAGGCTGCGGCTGTCGGTTAGCAGCGTAGCCACCTGCGGCTGTGTGTTGGCCGTTGCCTGACGATTTCCATGCAATCTGCAATTGAGTATGGCAGATATCTGGCTCAAATTGTACATCGGCAAATACGTTTGAAACTTCAAAAAAAAGATGTCACATTGGGCAAATGGCATCCATTTCGTTGATTTATGAATGGACGCAAAGTTAGTGCTTTTTGCGGTAAACAAAAAACATTCGCTTGCTTTTTTCCGTCGGCCACGGCTTTTCTCGCTTTTTCTATCTATCTTCGCGTTCCATTAAAAAACAAAACATATCCACAAACCGTATGAGAACCATTTCTGCCCTGTTTTTCCTCTCTGCAATCGCCTGTAGCCATCTTTTCGGCTTCCAGCGCCAACGCATCGACGACGGATGGCGATTCCGTCTGGCCGACGACAGCACTTTTGCCGCTGCCTCGTTCGACGACACAAAATGGCGACAGCTCGACCTGCCGCACGACTGGAGCATCGAAGGCAATTTCGACCGCGAGACGCCGGCCGGCAACGATGGCGCCTACCTGCCGACGGGAATCGGCTGGTACAGACTGAAAATCAATCCGCTACGCGACTTTTTGCCGCAGGATGGCCACGTCACGAAACTCTATTTCGAGGGTGTTTACATGAACAGCACCGTCTTCGTGAACGGCAAGGCCGTCGGCGGTCATCCCTACGGCTACAGCGCATTCTGGGTCGATGTGACCGACTGCCTGCACGAGGGCGAAAACGTGATTGCCGTACGCGTTGACAATTCGGCTCAGAAAAACTGCCGATGGTACTCTGGCTCAGGCATTTACCGCCACGTCTGGCTTTGCTCGATGAAGGCCGACGGGAGCGACGACCCGTGGCAGACCTACGTACGCACGGAACAGATTTTCGGCATCAGCAGCGACGGCCGACGAGCCGACAGCGCGACGGTCTGCATCGCCCGCAAGAATATGCCCGACGAACGCCGCACATTCCGCGACGTCGCCCTCTGGAGTCCAGAACAGCCGTCGCTCTACAACATCGAACTTGACGGGTTCAGCATCGAACACGGCTTCCGCTCGCTCGATTTTTCTGCCGACGGTTTCCGCTTGAACGGCCAGCCCTACACGCTGTTCGGAGGTTGCGTGCACCACGACAACGGATGCCTCGGTGCTGCCGCCTTCGATGCCGCCGAATGGCGCAAGGCCCGTCAGATTAAAGAGGCCGGATTCAACGCCGTCCGCACATCGCACAACTCGCCGAGCGAGGAATTCCTGCGCGCCTGCGACCACCTCGGACTGCTCGTCATCGATGAAGCGTTCGACGGCTTACGCGCCAAGAAGAATGCCCACGACTACCACGAACTCATCGACCGTTATTGGCAGGCCGACGTTGATGCCCTCGTGCTACGCGACCGCAATCACCCTTGCGTCATTGCCTGGAGCAACGGCAACGAGGTCTTCGAGCGCAAGAAGATCGAAATCATCACCACATCGCGCAAATTGGCCAAAAGGATGCGGCAACTCGACCCGTCACGCCCCGTCACACAGGCTCTTTGCGAGGTCGATTCCATCTTCGATCCGTTGGCCGAAACGCTCGACCTTGTCGGCTATAACTACCTGATTCAGTTCGCCGAACGCGACCACGCACGATGCCCCGAACGCATCATCTGGCAGACCGAAAGCTATCCCGATTCGGCATTCCAGAGCTGGTCGGCTGTCAACGACCTGCCCTACGTCATCGGAGATTTCGTCTGGACGGCCATCGACTACCTCGGCGAGTCGGGCATCGGCCGCGCACATTATGCCTCCGACCCGGCCGACCGTGGCGAACACTGGGAAGGCTCGAAGTGGCCTTGGCACGGCTCATATTGCGGCGACATCGACCTCACCGGCCTGCGCAAACCAATTTCGCACTATCGGCAGATGCTCTGGAGCGACACCGCAAGCCTCTCGATCGGCGTGCGCGAGCCCGACTGCTACGTCGATTCAATCATCGTCACCCGTTGGTCAACATGGCCCACTACCCGCTCATGGAACTGGCCCGGACACGATGGCAAACCCATCGACGTTGAGGTCTATTCCCGCTTCCCGCGCGTGCGTCTATATTTGAACGACAGGCTCATCGGCGAAAAACCGACTACGCGAGCCGAGCGTTTCAAAGCGACCTTCACCCTGCCCTATCAGCCAGGCACATTGCGCGCCGTCGGTGTCATGTCCGATGGCTCAGAAGTCGCACCGCAGACCATCCGCACTGCCGGAAAAGCCGCCGCGCTGCGTCTCTCGGCCGACAAGTCCCAGCTCTCGGCCGACGGGCAAGACCTCGCCTTCGTGGTGGTCGAAATGGTCGATGCCGACGGCAATCCACTCCCGTTGGCCGACGAAAAGCTGACCTTCCGCGTGACGGGCAACGGCACATTGGCCGCCGTTGGCAATGCCGACATGACCGACATGGACTCCTACGCCGCACATCTGGCCGACGGAAGTCGCGTAGCGCAGCACCGGCTCTGGCACGGACGCGCCATCGCCGTCGTCCGCAGCGGGCACAAGGCAGGGAAGACGACGCTCACGGTGTCGGCCGACGGATTGTCGAAGAGCATCACGGTGAGGAGCAAGTAAAAAAATCGCGTAGCAACGTCACAAACACATTGCTACGCGATTTTTTATTGTCCGACAAACGGTCAACGCTTCACTTTCCGATAGTCCTCGCTGATGACACCGTTGAGCTTCTGCGTGATATATTCCTCAATCAGTTGCGTGTCAATCATGCGGTCGTCGCCAATCAGCGTACCGCCGTCCAACATCCCGTTGCAGCCGTGGTTTTTCAGCATATAGTCGATGGAGGCCACCGTGTAGCGGCCGTCGGGTCTGATAGGCTCATACTGCTTCGTCTGCTGGTTGAGCACGCGCACGTTCGACAACCGCCGCGTACTGCCAATCACACCGCTGAAGTTTTCGCTTTCGGGATTGACGAATTTGGCCTTGACCGACAGATCCAGGTCGAACACGATGCCCGACACCTGCGGATAGCCGCCATTGTCGGCCGGAGCGTCGCGCACACCGAATTCAAGCGCATCGAGCAGCTGCTGGCCGGTGTATTCGCACACGCACACCTGATTTTCAAACGGGAAGGCGTTCAACAAGTCCTTGAATGAGATGTTGCCCGCCGCAATCGAGCCACGGATGCCGCCGGCGTTGATCCAGCCGATGTCGGCACGGCTCATCACGCGGAAAGCGTCGGCGCAGAGCGTGCCAAGGTTGGTCTGGCAGTTGCGGTCCCAAGTGTCGTGCTGCTCGTCAAATCCGGCCAGATCGAAGGCACTCGTGGCGAGCGTCGGCAACTTGTCGAAAGCCGACTGGAACGACGCATAAAGTTGTTCGACGTAGGCATCCTTGCGGTCGTAGTCCTTCAAAGAAATGAGGTCGGACTCCATCTTGCCGTCGGTCTTGATCACTACGCGGCCGATGTTCTGGAAATAGTAGCCCGACGAGCAGAGCAGCACCGAATCGCCCTTCGCATTGGCCACCTTGCTGCCCGGCCAACAGAGGTGGGCATGTCCGTCGAGCACGAGGTCGATGCCCGTCGTGTTGTGGATCACGTCTTCGGACGATGCACTACAGCCGTAGTCCTTGTCGCCCAAATGGGCCAGCAGAACCACGTAGTCGGCGCCCAGCGAGCGACATTCATCGACGCTCTGCTGCACCACTTTGCTCAGGTTGTTCGGACAGAACGTATAGATGTCGTTGCCGTTTTCGTCGATGAAACTCATCGGGGAATCGCTCGTCTTGGTGACCGGCGTGACGACGCCGACAAATCCGACACAGACGTCGCCGAACTTGCGGACGGCACACGTCGGATAGACTGCCTTGTTGGTTTCAAGCGACACGTAGTTGCACACCAAGGTCTTGGCGTGGAGCGAATTGGTCAACTGCGCGAGCTGCTCCAATCCGAAGTCATACTCGTGATTACCAAGTGTGATGAAATCGTAGCCTGCACGATTCATAAGGTCGATGGCATATTGTCCGTGCGACACAGAGCATAGTGGACCACCCTGGGCGAAATCGCCTAACGACACGACACAAACATTGGGAGTCTTGCGAAGCATTTCTTTGCGCAACTGAGACATTTTCGAATAGCCTTCCATACGGCCATGCACATCATTGTCGTAGAGGATAACAATATCACTATTGCTCACCTCACGCGCAAATGCGGCCGTCGTCAGAGACAAAACCAAAGCCACAGATGCGAACAAACACATTATTCTATTCATTGCGTGATTGATTTTCGTGCAAATATAAGCCATTTACATAGGGGACACTCAAAAAAAGAGTGAAAAAACATATTTCCACCAAAAAATTCCACTTTATTTTCTGCAATAGGGAAAGGCAGAGAAGTCACATCGGCCGAAAAATGACTATCTTTGCAACCGTTTTGCTAAGGTGCAGTTGTGCCGATGCGAATGGATTTTAAACCAATTAAAAACACATTTTTACTATGCAATTTCATGAAATAGGCAAAACCGGCATGAAGGTGTCAAGCCTCTCGTTCGGCGCATCGTCGCTGGGCGGCGTGTTCCACAGCATCAAAGAGAGCGACGCCATCGACGCCGTATTTGCAGCCATCGACGGCGGAATGAACTTCATCGACGTGTCGCCCTA
>DFJU01000127.1 GCA_002373755.1 Bacteroidales bacterium UBA3663
AGATGTGCAGCGAGGGCGACATGGCACTCGACGGCAGCGAGACCTTCGTCTATTTCCGCCTTGACAAGGCTTTCGCCGCGCAGATGCCCATCGCTGAGCCAATAGCCCCGAACTTCGGTCCGCGCCACATGGGAGCCGGCCCGGGCGGCATCGGCAAGATGGACCTGCAGACAGGCAAGGCCGAGCCGGTGGTCGCTGTCCACTTCAAGGTGGGGCACATTCAGGGCAATCCGTGGCATCCGGGCGAGGTCATCTTCTGTTGGGAGACGGGCGGCAAGGCCCCGCAGCGCACATGGATGGTCAATGCCGACGGCACAAGCCTACGGCCAATCTACCGCGAGACGGAGCACGATTGGGTGACGCACGAGGCCGTAATCAGTGCCGACGAGCTTGTGATTGCCATCATCGGGCACCGCCCGATTGACAACAGCGAGCGCAGGAGCATTGACGGACTTGAAAAGTTCGCCATGTCCGACGACTGGGGACCGTGCGGCACGAAAGAGTATCCGACAGGCATCGCCGTGGTGAATATGCGCACCGTCAGCTGACGATGGAGGGGCAGGTGGATGGCGACAATTTCTGGCACGTGGCCGGTTCGCAGGACGGCAACTGGGTGGCTGGCGACGATTTTGCACGCGAGCTCTGGCTCATTGACCGTCACACCAAAGAGCGCATCCTGCTCACTGCCGGCCACAAGACTACGGCGCGCGACCACGTGCATCCGACGTTCAAGCCCGACGGCACCGAGATTGAAATCCAGTCGGCCATGCTGAGCGACGACGGCCGCTCGATGAACATCTGCATCGTCCGTCTGCCGCAGCATCTGATTGAAAGGTACAAGTGAATCGGTTTTTGAAAGAGGCATTACTTGCGTCTGTTAACTCCAGATAACACCCATTGACTCCAAGAAATTGCCTCCTGGCGAGGACGTGTAAAAAAACTGAAAATGATAATATGGAAATATATGGATATTAAACGATTGTCACTAATCCTGCTGGCTGCCTTGCTGGGCATTGCGGCCGGCACAGCGCGAGAATATCGCGTTTCCCGCAACATCAGTTCGGCCGACGGCCTGTCGAACAATTTTGTGGTCTGCATGGCCATCGACGGTGATGGTTATGTGTGGGTCGGTACAAGATCGGGTGTCAGCCGTATTGCTGGAAAGACGTGCAGGCCGCTGCCAGAACTTGATGCCTTGATTGACAACCGCAGCATCATGTCGCTACATTGGTACGACGAGGGCGGGCTTATGCTCATCGGCATGGAACAGGGAATGGTCGCCTACCGCCCGAGCGACGGCCGGATACGCCACCTCTCGCAAAGCGACGGACTGGTCAAGTCCAGCGTCAACAGCATTGCGGATGGCGACGGCGGAGTCTGGATTGCCTATGGCAACGGCTCGGTGCAGATGCTCGATTGCAGAACGTTTCAGGTGCAGGACCTGAAGCTCGACAATAAGTTCCGCAACCGCTGTGTCGCAGCCGATGCCCGTGGCCATCTCTACATCGGCCATAGCCAGAACGGCATGACGGTGGTCAATCTGGCCGACGGCAAATCGAAGAACTACGTTGAGCGGAAGGGCGATGCCAGTAGCCTGCCGGGCAACAATGTGCGCAGCATCTGCATCGACAACGAACAGCGCGTTTGGGTCGGTACCGACAACGGAGTGGCACGTTTCGACCTTGAAACCGGCACATTCGCCAAGGTGACCGACGCGTCGAAGAAGTATGATGACAATGTGTTCAACGTCAGCCTGATGAGGGACGGCCGCATCTGGATCGCTAACGACATCGGCGGTGTCAAGATGTTCAATCCGGACAAGGTGTCGGCCGACGGTGGCCTGTATTTTGACGACGATGTGGCACGACTTTCATCGCTAAATTCGCGTAGTGTCATCGAAGACGAATACGGCAACATCTGGGTCGGCAGCTACAGTGCCGGCATAGACTTCATAAGTTCGGCAAAGCAGGATTTCAGTTTTCTGGACTACAGGTTGGCCGACGGCCGCCGTGCCCCAATCTACGCCATGGCCGACGACGATGCCAGCGGAATCTGGCTGGCTACCGAGAGCGAGCTGACGCTGTGGGACGGTGACGACCTGAAGGGGCGTTGGAACAACCTTGAAGGCACCCGACGCGAATATGCCTCGCCGCGCTGCATGATGGTGGCGAGCGACGGCAGCGTCTGGCTCGGCCTCGACGATCAGGGTGTCTATCGCTTCGACCGCAAAACCGGCAAGTTCACCCACATCCCGATTGAGCCCGATGTGGCCGACATCCATTCGTTCACCGAGATGAGCGACGGCAGCATCTGGATTGGCACGGAGTATGGCGTGTTCCGCTACGCGAACGGCGAAGTGACGTCGCAGGATTTCATCAACCGCAACCTGCACGCGCCTGCATCGAGCATCATCCCGATAGGCGAACAGCGCCTGTTCATTGCCACTTACGGCGACGGCATACATTCGTTCGACCTGCTGACCAAGACGTGCCGCTTCCTGAGCGTCAACGAAGGATTGCCGTCGGGCAAGATCAACCATGTGGTGCGCGGCGGTCGTTCGGCCAATGCGACTGCGGCCAACGCTGCGGGTGTCTGGCTCGCCACCGATGCTGGACTGGCCTACGTGGCCGATCCTGTCGGACTGACTGGCCTCAGCGTGTACGGAAAGGAGCAGGGACTGGCCGATGGCCACATAGTCGCCTTGCAGCAAGACGACGAGGGCCGCATCTGGATGAGCACCTATTCCGGCATCTCATGCTTTGTGAAGAATACGGGCCGCTTCTACAACTACGATCCGATTGAGACACGCCAGCTGGGCGGATTCTCGGCAGGTGCGGCAGTCACGGCCAACGACGGCACAATCTGTTTCGGAACAGCAACGGGTGTAATTAGGATCAACCCGCAGCTGATGGGCAGCCGAAGTGCGCTCTCGGACGTGCAGATAATCTCGACCGAGGCTTACAACCAGATTGAGGGACGTGCCGCGAGCCGCCTGATTACGCCCGACCTGCACGGTTGCATCCATAGCACATACCGCAACAACACGTTGCGCATTGCCTTCACGGTGCGCAACTTCGCCCAGACGGAACAGGTTGACTATTCGTACAAGCTGGAAGGCTCGGACGACAAGTGGTACGATGTGGGACGCGACAACGACATCGTGTTCCGTGCATTGCGCCCGGGTCACTACACTCTGGTGCTGAGGGCAAAACTGCGCAGTCAGGACTGGTTGCAGTCGAAGCACACGCGCCTTGACATCGACATCGCGCCTCCATTCTGGCAGACGTGGTGGGCAAAGGTCATCTACTTTGTGCTTGGAGTGTTCATTCTGATTGCCGGTGCCTATCTGTACAAGCGCAAGCTGACACAGCGCAACGCCCTCGAAATCGAACGGCGCGAAAACCTCCAGATGCGGCATCTCAACGAAGAGCGTCTGCGCTTCTTCACCAACGTCGCACACGAGCTGCGCACGCCGCTCACGCTCATCCTCGGGCCGCTCGACGACCTTATGAACGACACCCAGTTGCCGCAGACGAGCCGTCGTCGCGTAGCAATGATTCACAAGAGTGCGGAGCGTCTGCGCAGCCTCATCAGCGAGCTTCTGGAGTTCCGCAAGACGGAGACGCAGAACCGCCAGCTCATCGTGGCGCGCGGCGACATCGGCCATTTCGTGAAAGACATCTTCTTGAACTATAAGGCGTTGAACCGCAACCCGAAGGTGGAATTCGCCTGCTACGTGGCCGACAACCTGCCAGAAGTGTGGTTTGACTCGGAGGTCATCACCACGGTGCTCAACAACTTCCTGTCGAACGCAGTGAAGTACACCGAGCAGGGCAACATTACGACCAGCGTCATGACCGACGATCGTGGCCACATCGTCATCCGCGTGGCCGACACAGGTTGCGGCATTTCGCGCGATGCCTTGCCTCACATCTTCGAGCGCTACTATCAGGCGAAGGGCATCCACCAAGCATCGGGCACGGGCATCGGACTCGCTTTGGTCAAGTCGTTGGCCGACCTGCACGAGGGTCAAGTCGGAGTCGAGAGCCGCGAGGGCGAAGGTTCGACATTTGCGCTCGCATTGGACATAGCCAACAACTATCCGAACGCACTTCACAAGGAGGACGTTGCCGAAGAGCCTAAGCCCGAAGAGGCCGACGAGGCCACCGACGGCGACACCGCCAATGCCGAAGAGGTCTTGCCTCAACTGCTTGTGGTTGAAGACAATGCCGACATCCGCCAGTACATCTACGACTCGTTCTGCGACGATTACCGCATCATCCAGGCCGAAAATGGCGAGGAGGGCCTGCGGATGGCACGCGAACAGATGCCCGACATCATCGTGAGCGACATCATGATGCCGCGCATGGACGGCATCGAGCTGACCCGCCACTTGAAGGAGGACATCCGCACCAGCCACATCCCGATCATCCTGCTGACGGCCAAGAATACCGACGACGACAAGGAGGTCGGCTACGACAGCGGTGCCGATTCCTACCTCACCAAGCCGTTCACCGTCAAGCTGTTGGCAAGCCGCATCCGCAACCTGTTGGCAAGCCGCCGCCGTTTGGCCGAATTCGTGGCCAATGGAGGTTCATCGACCACAGTGGTGAACGATGTGACGAACGATGAGGCAACCGAGGCCGGACCATCGTCAGCCCAGCCGGCAGCGTCGGCCACAGGCATCGAACTGTCGTTGAGCCGCATCGACCGCGAATTCATCGAACGTCTGAACAGCCTCATCGAAGAAAACATCATGAAGGAGAGCATCGACATGGCCTTCGTGACCGACAAGATGGCGATGAGCCACAGCACGTTCTACCGCAAGGTGAAGGCTCTGACCGGACTGACGGCCAATGAATATATCCGCAAACGCCGTCTGCTGCACTGCTACAACCTGCTCCGCAGCGGCGAATACAATGTCAGCCAGGCGGCCATGATGACCGGATTCAACCAGATGGCGCATTTCCGCGAGATTTTCAAGCACGAGTTCGGAATGCTTCCGTCGGAGGTGAACGGCAAGTGACGCCATCCGGCAATTGACGACAGACAGAAAAATCCCCGGCCTGCATGACGAGTGCTGGTCGGGGATTCGCTACGTGGATTATGTCTGAAGTCAGCACTGAAGTCAGTCGCTGAAATAGTAGCCGAAGCCTTGGCGGTTGGCGATGTTGGCGGCATAGCGGCCGATCTTTTTGCGCAGGCGGGCGATGTTGACATCGACGGTGCGGTCGGTGACGACGACGCCTGGCCAGACGCTCTGCATCAGCTGCTGGCGGTTCAGGATGCGGCCCTTGTTGGTCAGCAGCGTACACAGCAGGTTGAATTCGGTGAGCGTCAGTGCGACAGGAGCGCCGTCGATGGTGACCTCCTTCTTGTCGATGCTGATGCGGATGCCTTGGAAGACGATGTTGTTTTTGCCGAGTCGGGCCTCGACCACATTCATCACGTAATCGCCGAGTTTTTCGCAGTCGGCAATGATTTCCATGTAGAGCGAGCCGATGCCGTAGGTGTATTCGCGGGCGTTGACGTCGCGGGCGTTTTCGGCCTTCAGGCGGTCGCGTAGTGCATTGATGTCGGCCTCGATTTCGAGCGACGGTTCGATGCTGACGTTCTCGCGGCGGCCGGCAACCACCACCATCATCTGGGTGAGCGATTCGTTGACGAGGCTGAGCATATCGCGCAGGTTGCTGTACTGTTGCGGAGTGAAGTCCTCGCGGCCGTCGTGCCAGTCGTTGATGGTGCGCGCCATCTTGTAGCAGGCATCGCCGATTGACTCCAGTTCGCCGATTTGCCGCATCATGGAGCGCACTTTGGCTTTCGTGTCGTCCGACAGGTGTTCGTTGCCCAGCTTCTCCAGATAGGTTGCGATTTCGATTTCCATGTTGTCGGCAATGTCCTCGTATTTGCAGATTCGCTCAAACTGGCTGGCGAACTGCTTCTTGTCTTTCTCGTCGAGCAGAGCCTCGGTCATGCCGAACATTCGCTGCATACGTTCTGCGAAGTGGACGGTCTCCTTCTGGGCCTGCAGCACCGAGATTTCCGGCGTCGCCATCAGTCCACCATTGATGAAGTGCAGCGTGACGGGCTTCTTGTCCACTTGCTTGCCCTCGGGCATCAGCCGGCAGACGATGTGTTCCATCTGCGGCACGAAGGGGAGGAGCACTGCGGTGTTGAGCACGTTGAAGCTGGTGTGGAACGTGGCAAGCACCACGGGAAGCAGCTCCGTCTGTCCGCCTTGGGCAGGGTCGTAGCCGACGGCCGAGCAGACAATATCGACAAAGGGATAGAACACGCACAGCACCCAGCACACGCCGAACACGTTGAACAGCAGATGCGCCAGTGCCGCACGCCGTGCCGTTGTGCCGGCGCCGAGGGCTGCGAGGTTGGCCGTAGCCGTGGTGCCGATGTTTTCGCCCATCACGAGCGCGATGCCGAGGTAGATAGGCAGCACTCCCGTCGAACACAGCAGGATGGTGATGGCCATCACTGCGGCCGACGATTGCACGATGCAGGTGATGAGCGTGCCCACGGCGAGGAAGATGATTATGGTGAGGTAGCTGCTCGTGTCGAACGAGGCGAAGAAGGCCACCACGTCGGCATTGTGTTCCAGATCCATGCTCTTGCCCACGTTGCTCAACATGACAAGCGACCAGAACATGAAGGCCAGTCCGAACAGGAAGTCGCCCACTACGCGATGCCGCTTCTTGTAGATGAGCACCATGCCCAGCATGAAGGCCGGAAACACCACGTTCGTCAGGTCAACGCTGTAGCCCAACGACATTATCCAGGCCGTGAGCGTGGTGCCGATGTTGGCGCCCATGATGACCGAAATTGCCTGGCTTAGCGTGAGCAGTCCGGCCGAAACAAAAGATACAGTCATCACCGTTGTAGCCGATGAAGACTGTACCGCACAAGTCACGAACGTTCCGGTGAGCATCCCCGAAAATCGGTTGGACGTCATTCGTGCAAGGATGTGACGCAGGCCGGAACCTGCCATTTTCTGAAGCGACTCGCTCATCATTTTCATGCCGAAGATGAGCAGTGCAAGCGAACCGAGTAGTTTTAATGCAATACTGAATGTCATGTGTCTTACGTCTTTTTTCTTTACTTGTCCTTACAATTCTTTTTTCTTTCTTAACTCTTTTTGTTCGATGCAAAGATAGTCCGAAAATGACGTAGTGCAAAAAAACTGCTGTTACAAAACTGTTACGATTCCGCAGTGGCCGTCCTCTCAGTCGCTGTAGTTGTGGTCAACGACAATCGACACCTCCATGTCCGGCACGAGCTGCTGGATTTCGGCCGTCAGCGAGTGCATCAGTGCCGCCTCGTCGTGTACACTCACGTCGGGCACCACATCGACCGACAGCTTCCTGTTGGCCTCGTCGCAATAGAAGCCATGCACCTGCACGATCTCTTTATGTCCGATGAGCCTCTGCTGCACCATCGACTGGAGTTCGGCACGCCGGTTGTTGCCCGTCGCCACGGCATAGACGCCGACCGTCATGACGATGCCGTGCCGTTCGTACATCAGCGTGGAGATGCGGCGCGTCAGTCCGTGGATTTCGTGCGCCGACATCGTGTCGTAAACCGCAATGTGCAGCGAACCGATCTGGACGCTGGGGCCGTAGTTGTGCAGAATCAGGTCGAAAACGCCAAGCACGCCGTCGATTTCGAGAATCTCCTGCTTGATCTGCCGCGTCAGTTCGGCCGACACCTTGGCTCCGAGCAGCTCATTGACGGGCGATGCCAGCATCTCGACGCCTGCCTTGATGATGACCACCGAGATGAGCACGCCCAGAATACCGTCGATCGACACCTCCCACAGCAGCATGATGCCGGCCGAAATCAACGTAGCGAGCGTGATTGCCGCATCGAACAAGGCATCCGAGCCCGATGCAATCAGCGCGTCGCTCTTCAGCTGCTCGCCCTTGCGCTTCACATATTGCCCCAACACCAGCTTGACCACGATGGCCGTCACGATGACGATGAGCGTGATTGTGGTGTAGCTCGGTTCGCTTGGGTTGAAAATCTTTCTGGCCGACTCGATGAGCGACGTGACACCCGTCGAGATGATGATCACGGCGATGGTGATGGCGCTGAAATATTCGATGCGTCCGTGGCCATACGGATGTTCGCGGTCGGCCGGACGTTGCGACAGCTTTGTGCCAACAATGGTGATTACGCTCGACAGCGCATCGCTCAGGTTGTTGACGGCATCCATCACGATGGCGACACTGCCGGCCACAAGGCCGACCACCGCCTTGAACGATGCCAGAAGCACGTTGGCCACGATGCCGACCATGCTTGTGCGGATGATTTGTGAACTGCGATCCATATCTCTGTTTTTTGAGTGTTTATGGTGTGCTACGCGGATTTTGCGGCCGATGTGAGCCGTCTGTGAGGCCCGACTATTTCAGTGTCAGCCGTGCCGTGGGCAGTCCGTCGGCAGCCACGGTGAGCACCGACTTGCCGCGCTTGCCGTTGTTGCGCATCACGACGAGGGCGCGTCCGTGCCATGTCCGATGGCTTGCGTCGAAGTATGGGTCTTCGTCCTTGATGTCGGCATTGCCGGCGGCCAGCATCGTGGCAGCTCCGCTCACGGTGAAGGTCATCCGGACGTCGGCAGTCGGCACTACGCGACCTTTGGCATCGACCACCTCGACGGTGACGAAGGCGAGCGACTGTCCGTCGGCCACAAGGCTGTTGCGGTCGGCCGTCAGACGGATGGCGGCTGGTGCGCCGGCGGTCTGGATTTCATCGCTCTCGTCGCCGGCCTCGACGCGCAATGTGCCCGGCTGGTAGGTGAGCTTGAACGTGGCCTTCATCTCTTTCGTCTCCTGTTCGCCGACGGGCTGGTCGTTCAGGTAGAGCTTCACTTTCGGCTGCTGGCTATAGACCTCGACTTCGATCGGCTTGCCCTCCCATCCTGGCCATGTCCAGCTCTGTTGCGTCGGCCAGGTGCTCCACATCGAGGTCTTGACTTTGCCGAGGTAGCCGTCGGGTTCGCGCACGGCGATGACGGTCTTGCCGCCGTTCCAGAGCATTGAGCGGTAGTAGCTGATTGGTTTGCGCTGGCCGACGAGGTCAACGTCGCCGCAATAGGCAGCGTGCCACGGGTAGAGCGGTCGCTCCCACGATTCGCCCGGCACGTCGCCCTCGTAGTAGTAGCGGCCGATGCCCGATTCGCCGATGTAGTCGAGTCCGGTCCAGACGAAGTCGCCCACAACGTAGTCGTTGTCTGCGACCGTGCGGAAGTTGCGCCATGCGTCGCGCGGATAGCTTTCGGTCTGCATCATCACGCGGTTGGGCACGCGCTCGTGGTCGCTGCTGTGCTTGAAAATCATGTAGTTGTAGCCCACAATGTCGTGTTCGGCGGCCAATGGGTCGTAGATGTCCCAGTCGCGGTCCCAGGCGGCGAGGGCAGAGGTGACAGGCCGTTTCTGCGGGTCGTTGGCGCGCACGCGGTTGGCGAGTAGGTGTGCGGTCTTGATGATTTCAATCTTTTTGCGTTCGATGACCTCGTTGCCGGTGCTCCAGCAGAAGATGCTCGGGTGCAGGCGGTCGCGTAGCACCATTGCATCGACGTCGCGCTGCCACCATTCGTCGAAGATCGAGGCATAGTCGTAGTCGTTTCTGTTCTTCTTTTCGCGCCAGCCGTCGAGCACCTCGTCGATGACCAGCAGTCCCAGCTCGTCGCAGGCGCGCAGGAAGGCCTCCGACGGCGGGTTGTGCGATGTGCGGACGGCGTTGAATCCGGCCTCCTTCATCAGGCGCGCCTTGCGGTATTCGGCGTCGTCGAAGGCAGCAGCGCCAATGATTCCGTTGTCGTGATGCACGCAGGCACCGTTGAGCAGCAGCGGCTTGCCGTTCAGCATGAAGCCTTTTTCGGCGCTGTAGTCGATGGTGCGGATGCCGTAGGTGACGGCGATGCGGTCGCCCTCGGGAATCGACAGTTCGGTTGTGTAGAGGTATGGGTCGTCGGGCGACCAGAGTCGTGGTTCATCGACCTTGATTGTCTGCTGCAAAGGTCGCGTAGTGCCATCGGACATGACCACCGTGGCCGAGATGTTGACGTGGTGCGTGTCGGGCGTGCTGACGGCGATGCTCCAGTCGTCGATGTAGGTCTTGTCGGTCGTCACGAGCCACACGTTGCGGTAGATGCCCGAGCCGGAGTACCATCGGCAGTTGCCCTGTTTTGAATTATCGACGCTGACCACGATTTCGTTGTCGCCCACGTTCAGGAACGGAGTCGCATCAACCCAGAATGACGAGTAGCCGTAGGGCCAGCCGCCGGCCAGTTTGCCGTTCACATAGACGTGCGAATTCATGTAGATGCCCTCGAAGTAGAGGCGGATTTTCTTGCCGTCGTAGCCCTTGTCGAGCGTCAGAGTGCGGCGGTACCAGCCTTTGCCCGTCGGCAGATAGCCGCCTGCGCCGCCGGCCGGAGCCTGTGCGTCGAAGTTGTGGCCGATGCTCCAGTCGTGGGGCAACGTCACGGGCACGGCTTTGGTGAAGTCGCTGTCGTTTTCGACGAATTGCCAGTCGGAGTTGAACAGTTGTTTACGTTGGATTGTTTGGTTTTTCTCGGCTGCGGAAGCATTGCCCGTCAGCATCGCCGCCGCAGTGAGCAGCGTCGTCAAAATAAGGTTTGTTTTCATTGTATATTAAATTTGTGCGCGCAAAGATACTAAAAAATGTGTACGATTTCGTATCTTCGTCCCGATTTGAGGTTAATGAAGTCCGATAACTCAAGAATTTTTCATTGAATTGTTGAGAATTGCAAAACTCAAGAATTGGAGAATTTGAGATTTCTCGATTTATTTTGAACGCTCTTTAATCAATGTATGTATCGTCCCTTTTACTCCCTTTTTCTCCTTTTTTACTTCCCTTTAACTACCTTTAAAAAATGAAGAAAGTCAGAATTACGGCGATGCGCCAGACGGTCTATGCCGACCTGATGGCAAAGTTTGAAAATCCGATCCAGCACACGTGCGACGTGCGCGTGGGTCAGCAGTGGGTTTCGGTCGATGGCCGATGTCCCGAAGGAATGTGCCCGTCGGCATGGGAGTCGATGCGCGAGTTCGTCGAGTCGCTTGCACGCGGCGAGGGCAACTTCTACGACGGCTGGATGCAGAATCCGATGAGTGCCATGATCAGTTGCAACGACGGTTTCCGCCCGTTCAGCTTCTACATCGAGGCCATCGACGGCTGAGGGCGATGTTTGTTACATCGCCCAAAAAACTTTGTTACATTGACACAAAATGAAAAATCTGTAGCACATTTCGGACATCGGGGAAAATGTGTCAGACTTCGACGGAAAAGAGAAAGCCGATGATTGTGGCGAGGCATAATTTTGCGGCCGAAAAATAATACATCGGATAAGATACGGTAATTAAAATCGGTAAGTAGATTGTAAGTTATTCATAAAATAGATTCGATTAGATTTGCAGGTTTTTTTAAGGTTTGAGGTTTTGGAGTGAAGACGGCGTGATGCCGATGCAGCTTCAAAGCCTCTTTTTTCCGATGGATTTGCCTACGTTGACCAACCATTCAAAATATCATAAAACAAACTTAACACAAAAAAGAGATGAAACACATCATTTTGACAGTCGCCCTATCGGCAATGGCAGCAGTGACGGCCGTGGCGCAGAATGTCGTCGCCGAAAGCGCCGCCGTTGAGAGCGAACTTTGGATTGAAAACGGAAACCGCCGCATCTACGGCATCCAGAGCGTGCCGCAGAATGTGGCGAAAAAGAAGGTCGCAATCGTGAGCCACGGCTTCAACGGCACGTGCGATTTTGCCCGCGACTACTTCCGCACGCTCAACGAGCTGGGCTACATCGTCTATGCCATGGATTTCCCGTGCGGCAGTGTACACAGCCGGAGCGACAACAACACGATGAACATGTCGGTGATCGACGAAAAGGAGGACGTGAAGGCCATCGTGCGCCACTTCCAGCAGCAGCCCGACGTTGACCGCAACGGCATCGTGCTCATCGGCGAAAGTCAGGGCGGACTTGTCTCGGCTCTGGCTGCGGCCGATTTGAAAGACGACATCAGCCGGCTTGTGCTCATCTATCCGGCGCTGTGTATTCCCGATAACTGGAACAGCCGCTATCCCAACGCCAGCGACATTCCGGACACTACGCGGATTTGGGGTGTGCCGCTTGGCCGACGTTTCTTCGACGAGTTGCGTTCGATGGATGTCTGGAACACAATTTTCCGCTTCGAAGGTCCCGTGCAGATAGTGCAGGGCAGCAAGGATGCCGTCGTCGCGGTGCGCGATTCGGAGCGTGCCATGAAGCTCTACAAGGATGGCCATCTGGGCATCATTCCGGGCGCAGGTCACGGCTTCAAGCCAGCGGAGCGTGTGGCGTCTAACGCCTTTGTGCGCGAGTTCCTCGAACGCTGACGTCAGCTGTGCGCCGACTTGTAGTCCGACGGCGTTGTGCCGTGAGCCTCCTGGAAGCATCGCGTGAAGTAGCTCGGATTCGAGAAGCCGACGCTGTACATCACTTCGGTGACTGAAAGGTCGCCCTTTTCGAGCAGCAGCGCGGCTTTCTTCAGGCGCATGTCGCGGATGTAGGCCACGGCGGTCATTCCGGTCAGCTCCTTTATCTTGCGGTAGAGCTGCTTGCTGCTGGTGCCGCACATCTCGCCCAGTCGGGTCACGTCGAGGCTGTCGTCGCTCAGGTTGTCTTCGATTATGGTCGTCACCCTGAGCAGGAATTCGTCGTCGGCCGAGAGATTTTTTCCATCGTTTATTTTCCCGAGCATCTGTATGCGCAATTGCGTGGCCAGATGCTCCTTTTCGTGTTTCAGCTGTTCCTCTTTGGCCTCTGCGTCGGCCTTCAAGGTGTCGTGGGCGGCCTGTTGCAGGGCAATTTTGCGGCGTTGGCGCACGAGCAGTGCCACGGCGGCCATGAGCATAAGCGCAAAAGTCGCGTAGAGCGTCTTGGCCCACCATGTGGCGAACCATGGCGCATCGACCGTAAGCGTGAACGAGAGCTGTCGGCCGCCGTTGGTCGGACGGATTTCGATGCGGTGGCTGCCGTAGTCGAGGTCGGTGAGCGTCAGCGTGCAGCCGTTGCCGCCAATCGGGAGCCATTCGGTGTCGTCGGGGCGATATTGGTAGCCGGTGGGCAGCTGTCGGCCGAAGTCGAAGTCGGAAAACATGATTTCGATGAGGCGGCTGTCGGGCGCTACGTGGAAAATGCCGTCGTTGAAGTGCGCATTGTGTCCGATGTAATCCGTTCCGTTCACGCGGATGTCGGTCACACGCGGGGCGCGACGTGGCTCGTTGCCGATGGCTGTGAGGTCGATGATGGCGAACTTGTCGATGCCGCCCAGCACGGCGATTCCCTCGGCGTCGCATTGGTAGGCCGACAGATATTCATCGCCCAGACCGAACTTCGCCACAAGCTGCCGGCCGCCGTCGCCAAGGGCCTTTTTCGGTAATGTGGAGTTGACGCCGACGGTGTGTGCCGTGCGGTCGATGGTGAGCAGGTAGGTTGCATCGAACGTCGTGACGCACAGCTGGTTGTCGTCGGCCGATGCAATGTCGTACACCCAATTGTGCTTGTCTTCGCCGATGCGCAGCAGCTCGAATTGCCGTGTGCCTTCGTCGAGGATGTGGATTCCGGCGTCGCTGCCCATGACGATGCCGTAGCCGTCGCTCTCGCAGATGCAGCGCACTCGGTTGTGCGGCAACGGATATTGGCTGTCGTTCATCGCATACCAGCGGCATTGCTGCGATGGCGTGCCGAGACCTTCGATGCAGATCAGACCGTTGGTGCCGCCCAGCCAGAGGCGGTGACGGCTGTCCTTGAACGCTACGTGAATCTGGTTGCCGGTGCTGCGGCCTGTGATGTCGGGCAATGCGTATGTGCTGATGGTTTTTGAGCCGGAAATCATCGACACGCCGCAGTTGGTGCCGAACCAGATGTCGTCGGATGAGGTGCGGCAGATGCACCACACGGCATCGCCCGCAATCGAGTTGCTGCGTCGGGCGTCGTGGCTGATGTGTTGGCCGATTTTTCCGTCGGACACAACGAACAGGCCGTCGTCGGTGCCCACCAGGATGTCGTTGCCGAAGCCTTTGGACAGGCATTTGACCACGGGCATGGCGAATTCGGCGACTGTCTGGCCGCCCTCCTGCGCGCGCAGCCATCGTGCCGATCCGAGCCAGATGCGTCGGCCGTCGTGCAGCGTGGCGGTGGTTCTTTGCATGAAGTCGGTGTCCGATGCGGGGTCGGGCGCGCCGATCTTGCGGAAAGTGCGGTCGGTAAGGTTGAACGACAGCGTTGCCTTGTTGCACTCGACGACGAGGCTGTCGCCGAGGTTCTCAATCCGGTTGAAACTGCCAAGGTTGCCGGGCGCGCTGCCGTCGGTCATCGTGGTGGCCTGTGGCACAAGGTGATAGCCGTCGAAACTGTATAGTCCGTTTTCGGCGGCAAGCGACATCGTCCCATCGGCCGACTGCACGATG
>DFJU01000130.1:0-339 GCA_002373755.1 Bacteroidales bacterium UBA3663
GCCGCGGCATCGGTCTCATCAACAAACTGCGTGCCTATGCCCTTCAGGATCAAGGCATGGACACAGTCGAGGCGAACCTTGCCCTCGGCTTTGCGGCCGACCTCCGCGAGTACGGCACAGGTGCCTCTATCCTGGCCGACTTGGGCATCCACGACCTCATATTGATGACCAACAATCCGGCCAAGATCAACGGTTTGGATGGTTTCGGCATCCGCATCGTTGACCGTGAACCTATCGAGATGACCTGCAACGAGAAGGACGAGTTTTACATGTACACCAAGTACGCCAAGATGGGTCACTTGCTGCATGTGAGGATGACCCCCTCCCAACCTCCCCGAG
>DFJU01000130.1:389-9467 GCA_002373755.1 Bacteroidales bacterium UBA3663
CCTCCCCGAGGGGAGGAGATTGTCCGTCCAGAGGATAATTCAACAAAATGAGAAATTAAAATATAGGTATTAACTTACCCCCTTTCGGATTAGTTTCCTCCCCCTCGGGGAGGTTAGGAGGGGGTCGTAATTTTACATTATGAAAAAGATTGAAGGAAACCTGACCGCCCAAGGTCAGAAAATCGGCATTGTAGCATCGCGCTTCAATGACTTTATTGTAGATCGCCTCATCGGCGGTGCAGAAGATTGTTTCGTGCGTCACGGCGGCAATACCGACGACCTCACTCTGGTCTATGTGCCGGGTGCATTCGAGATTCCGCTCGTTGCCCAGCAGATGGCCGAGTCGGGCAAGTACGATGCCGTCGTCTGTCTCGGTGCCGTCATCCGTGGCGCCACTCCTCACTTCGATATGGTGGCCAATGAATCGGCCAAGGGCATCGCTACGGCCAGCCTCAAGTCGGGTCGTCCAGTCACCAACGGTATCCTCACCACCGACAGCATCGAGCAGGCCATCGAGCGTGCCGGCACCAAGGCCGGCAACAAGGGCGCCGATGCCATGATCTCGGCCATCGAGATGGTCAATGTGATGAAGGGACTGTAAAAAAATCTCAAGAATTTGAGAAAATTTATAGGAGTTGACCGTAGTTATTGGGAGTTAACGGACGGATGTCTGTTCGGCTAAGATTGGGCAATATATAAGTATCGTCTGTTAACTTCCTGAGCGAAGCGATAACTCCTATTAACTCCCATTAACTACAAAAAAGCATTATGCAAAAAACAATTCTTGCAGCATCGGCCGCAATGCTCCTCTTGTGCGGTTGCGGAAAGCCATCGGCCACAGAAACGACCGACTGGCGCGCTGACCTTGAAGCGTTCAAGCAGTTCAACGACGAGATCATGCAGCAGTACAGCTTGCCCGGTGCGAATCGTGACAGCCTGGAGCAGGTCTTCGTCGAGCGTGGAAAGGCATTGGCCGAAAAACACATGGGCGACACGCTCGGACTCATGTTCGTCAGCCAGATGGCCGGCGAAATGAGTCTTGCCGAACTGGACAGCGTGATGAACCTGTGCGAGCTCTACAGGAACGATGCCGGCCTGAAGGAATTGCGCAACGCCAAGGCGAATGAAGCTGCCACATCGGCCGGCGCGCAGTATGTTGACGTCGTCGGCGTGGATGCCAAGAGCGGCAAGGAGCTGAAGTTGTCCGATTTCGTTGGCAATGGCAAACCCACAGTCGTCGATTTTTGGGCATCGTGGTGCGGCCCCTGCCGTCGTGAAATCTCGAATTCGCTCTCGGCCTATGCCGCAAAATACAAGGGCAAGGTGAACTTCGTGGGCATCGCCGTGTGGGAGGAGAACATCGAGGCCACGCAGAAGGCCATGAGCGAACTGCCCATCACCTGGCCGATCATCTACGCCGGCAGCCGCGAGAATTCGCCCGCCGAGGCATACGGCATCATGGGCATCCCGCAGATTATGCTCATCGGGGCCGATGGCACAATCGTCGCACGTGACCTGCGCGGCGAGGCTATCGAATTGGCCATCAAACAAGTAGTCGAAAAATAATCAGCTATGTCAATCCGATTGGGTGGCACCGTGGTGCACGGTCAGCAGCTGGGCCGGCGCTTGGGTTTCCCGACGGCCAACCTTGATGTCGGCGAGATTCTGCCGCCGTTGCCTGCCTCGGGCGTCTATGCCGCGTGGGCTACGTTGGCCGACGGACGCACCTTCCGCGCCATGGTCAATGTGGGCTACAGGCCGACGGTCGATGCTACGCGGAAAAAGCTCTCGATTGAGGCACATCTGGACGGCTTTGCGGGCGATATTTACGGCCAACGCCTCTCGCTCGACCTCGTCTGCTGGCTACGCGACGAACGCCGTATGGCCTCGCTGGAGCAGCTGAAAGCCCAGTTGGCCGACGACCTCGCTGCCGTGCGCCGGATGCTGGCCGATGGGAATCAGTCGTGACGTGCCTGCAAATTACAACGTGCCCCGAAAATCCGCAATGGACTTTCGGGGCGCAGTTTTTTTGTGGCCGATGGCTTTCAGTCGGGATATTTCCGGAAGTAGTCATCGACGGCGCTGAGGGATTTTTGCAAAATCATGCGCATCGAGTCCTGCTTGGCCGAATCCTTTTCCTGCTCAATGTGCTGCCGGTAGTCAGCGACCTCTTTTTCCCACTCTTCCGAACGCAGGTATTGGCGCATGAAGGAAATGAAATCTGTCACACGGGAATCGGTCTGCATGGCCGAGATGAGCCATTGGCCGTCCAGCAGGACCACCTGCATTGAAAAATCCATAATGCAATGTTCTTCAGCCCAATAAATGACGCCGACATTGACGGTGGCAGAATCTTCGCGCACAGGATGAATATGGACGGAAAAAACTTTCTCCATGCTACTTTCCCACCCAGTTCCACTAAATTCAGAAAGTTCATCCGAATAGCCGATTCCTCCATCAATATCATTTGAGGGAATTGCAAATGCCTCCTGAAGACGTGCTGCAAGTTTCGGCGAGAAATATAGCGGGAAAGAATCCGATGGTGTACTCCAAGTTTTATTTCCGCCAGGAATCGCCAAATACAAATCCTTGCAACGCTGCTCGGTCAAGCCGGTTGTTGCAATCTGGCTCGCAAGTTCAGGCGACGCGTCGATGAGGAAATGCTCGTCGGGCGCATCGGCCCACGTGACTGAATCGGGATAAAGCTCAAAATAGGCATCAATGCCGTGATGACGGTCATCATCCTTCAAGCCCAACTCGCGGAAGATGGTGCGCCGTTCATTCAATATCCTGCGCGTCCGTTTCTGAAAGTTCAGGCCGTTTTCGCCGAAGTCATCGATGCGCCATTGGCCATCCACAGGCAACAACGAGAAAACAGCAGTCGCCTTTTCGTCCTTTCTGTAATATTTTATTGTCAGTTGGACCTCGACCAATGCCGTGTCTGCGTGCATCGAAACCGCAATGCTGTCAATCTGACATTTATCACTATCCCATCGCGTGAACGGACTCGAATAGAATTCTGGCCATTCACAATACCGATATGCATCCACTTTCACGAATTCCTTCATCATGCTTTGGGCCTTGGCCGTGAAATAATCTGCATTTTGGCCGATGCAGATCGTATCGGCGTTGCAGAAACCGGACTTCCAGAAGATTTCCCTGGCCAATGAGTCGGAAGGCGGCACCAGGCTCTCAACTTGTTCGACTGGTGCATCGGCCGCAGTTTCGATGCTGTCTTTTTGCGCCGGCTTCATTGTAGTGTTTTCACGCTTACCGTTGCAGCCGCAGCAGAGCGCTGCGGCCACAAGGTATATTGGTAAAAGGATGTTTTTCATCGGATTGTGAATTGATTGTTATTTTCTGAACTCCGCGTCGGGCGAATCCATCAGCGCACGCAGATAGTTTTCAGCCTTCTGGAGCAGTTCGGGATTGGAGGGCGCGGCGGTGTTGCTGTACCACAGGATGCCGCGCACGGCGTAGGGAGCCATCGGCCGCAGCAGGATTTTCTGCCACTTGCCGCTCTCGGTCGCGAAACTGTTCACCTTGGCACCCGGAGCCGTGGCCGAGATGATGCCCACCACGCGCTTGGCCTTGCTGTGCGTGCGGATGGGCGACAGTTGCCAGTCAGTCCACTCGCCCGACGTGGGCGTGAGCAGCATACGCACCTCGGTGTCGGCCGCCGAGAGTTTCAGCCGCTGCATGTTGGTCGTGTCGGCAGCATTGCCTGCAGCCAGCCAGACGTCGCCGAACACCACATCGATGATTTCTTTGGTCTCGCCGTTGCACGTTGCCGTAATCTTGACGGGTTTGACCGACGGTTTCTGTCGGGGCAGGCGGACTTCCCATCGGCCATGACCATCGGCCACAACCTTGAAGCGTTTCTTGGCCAATGTGACATCGACCGTCGCGCCCACGGGAGCCTCGCCCCAGATGCTCACCTCGCGGCCGGCCTGCAGCACGCAGTGGCTGGTGAAGCCGTTGCCCATGCGGAACGGGTGCGGGAAGTGCAGCTCCGACTTGCCGAAGTCCTGCGAGGTGGCCACTGCGATGCCTCGGCGCATGTCCTTATCGACGGCGCAGAAGAAGTGATAGACCACGCCCTGCCACTTGAGAATGAAGGTCTTGTGCGAGAAGAGGTCATCGTAGGCCTCGGTCGGCCAGATGAGGTCGTCGCCCTGCCAGTCTTCCCAATGGATGAGGTCGTGGCTGCACGAGAAGGTGTTGTAGGCCGCGTAGGGGCGCGACGGGTCGAAGGCGCGGAAGTAGAACATCACGTAGAGCGGAGGTTCATTGGCCGATGCCTCGCGGAACTTCACGATCTGCGCATCGCCCGTGATGGTGCCCTTCACCTCGTGGTGGAACACCGGATTACCCGCGTAGCGTGTCCAGTGGCGCAGGTCGTCGCTCAGGGCAAGGCCGATGCGTTCGGCACCGAGGCCGGTCTCGGGATGTCGGCCATAGGCATTGTAGTAGAGCAGATATTCGTGGCCGAGGGTGCGTGCCGTGTCGCGATAGACGAGCGGCTTGTAGTGCGTGCCGGTCTCCCACCATTGCACGGTGCTGTCTTTGGGCGACAGGACAGGCGCGTCGAGCACGTCCCACTCCAGCTGGCGGCTGCCGTCGCGCAACTTCTGTTCGAAGGCTTTGGCATCGACATTGGCCATACCGATGTGGAGCGGCTGGGCCTCGTAGCCCTTGTTCTCGCCGCCGAAGTAGCTCATCCAGTAGCGGCCGTCGAGCGTACCGAGCGTCTGGTCGTCGCTGCCCCACGTCCACTGCGTCAGGGCGGGGAATCCGGCACGCTGCTGCTTGTCCCAAGTGCCCTCGCGGAAGGGGAGCAGGCAGCCCACCTCGCGCCAGTGCAGCAGGTCGTCCGACGTGGAGAGCCAGGTCTCGTAGCCCTTGCCGTCGAAGATGACGTAGGTCATGTACCAGCGTTCGCCGATGCGGAACACGGTGGGGCAGTCGGTCATGTGGTCGCCGTCCTTGGGCGCGACGACGAGGCCGTACTTGTAGGGCGTCCGGGCATCGTCATAGACGGCCTTCATCTCTTCTTGCGACTGAGCCCAGCCGATGGCGGTGCAGAGAGTCGCTGCAATTGTCAGGAAAAACTGTTTCATATCGTTTGTTTTTGGGTGTATTCCGAGTGGGTTGCGGCCGATGGGAATCGTCGGACAAGACCCTTGTACAGAGCCTTCAGACGGCATTTTACGGTCGTTTTATGGCCGATGTCGCCCGCGCAAATTGTCGCGAATTTAGTGCGTTCCGACCACCCGCGCAAAAAAACGTGTTGAAAACCATAAAATTGCGCGGCAAAAGTTTATGACGTTGAGTTTTTTCCTATCTTTGCGCGCATGATTTTAACGTAACGCATTGCCCGCAAAGCCGTCGGATGGCGGTTGGGCGATGACTCTTCTTTACAAAATGAACAGATTGACTTCGGGCAGACGGGCCCTGTTATGTATTTGCATTTCGATGCTGACCTGCTTGGGCACGCAGGCCGCAGCACAGTCACAATCACAACGGAAAAGGAGTTCGGACAACCGGTTGGATGCCCAACAATACATGGAGATTTTAGGAGCCGCCGTGCGCACGCTACAGACCAACTACGTCGATAGCGTGGAGTGGGGTCGTGTGCTGACGGCCGGCATCGACGCCATGCTCGAGGAGCTCGACCCATACACCGAATTCTACACCGAAGAGGACGAGGAGGACTTCAAGACCATGACCACCGGCGAATATGCCGGCGTTGGTGCCATCATCATGCAGATGGGCGACACCGTCTGCATCAGCGAGCCCTATGCCGGAATGCCTGCGGCCGAGGCCGGACTCCGCGCGGGCGACCGCATTCTGGCCATCGACGGCGAAAACATGGTGAAGCGCACCACGGGCTACGTGAGCGAGCGCCTGCGCGGCGAACCGGCCACATCGTTCGAACTGACATTCCTCCGTCCGGGCGACGAAAATCCGCGTAGCGTCACCGTCACGCGCCGCAAGATCGTCATCGACGCCGTGCCCTACTACGGCTGGCTGAATGACAGCGTCGGCTACATACAGCTCACCAGTTTCACCGACAAGGCCGCCCTCGAAGTGCAGGCCGCCCTCGAAAAACTGCGCGGCGAGGTGTCGCGTATGCAGCCTATGGCTGGCCTTGTGTTCGACCTGCGCGGCAATCCGGGCGGCTTGGTTGACGAGGCCGTCAAGATTGTCGGAATGTTCGTGCCGAAGGGCAGCATGGTGGTCGAGACAAAGGCCAAGATTGCCGCGTGGAACAGCACCTACCGCACCAACACGCCGCCCATCGACCCCGACGTGCGTCTGGCCATCCTCATCGACCGCAGTTCTGCATCGGCCAGCGAGATTACCAGCGGCGCATTGCAGGATTTCGACCGCGCCGTAATCATGGGCGAGCGCAGCTACGGCAAGGGTCTGGTGCAGAGCACGCGTCCGTTGCCCTACAACACGATGATGAAGTTCACATCGGCAAAATACTACATCCCGAGCGGCCGCTGCATCCAGGCCATCGACTATCAGGCGCGCCGCGTGGCTCGCTGGGAGGCAGGCGAGGAGTCGCCCGACTTGGGACGCATCCCCGATTCGCTAACGCACGTGTTCCACACCGCTGCGGGCCGCGAGGTGCGCGACGGCGGCGGCATCAAGCCCGATGTGGAGCGCAAGGTGCAGTACGTCAGCAATCTGGCCTTCTATCTGGAGCGCGAAAACCGTTTCTTCCACTTCGCCAACCGCTTGCAGGGCCGCTATGCCGAGATGCCTCTGGTCGATGATTCGATCTACGCCGAGTTCTGCCGCGAGGTGGTCGCTACGCGGCGCGACACTGTGCTGTCGGCCATGAAAATCGACCTCGAACACGACCTCGACAGCCTGCGCACCGACATCGCCACCGAACTCCAGCTTGAACTCGAACTGCGCTACAACTTCCGTCGCGGCTACGTGGCCCGCAGCCTCAAGTCCGACCCCCTTGTGCGCGATGCCGTCGAGCTCTTGGCCGATGAGCCGTGCTACCGTTCGATTTTGGCTGCTCCATCGGCCGTAACTGACAAGGGAAAGAAGAAGAAGGGAAAATGACTTTGTAAAATCTGAACTGCAATGAAAAGAATCGTTTTTTTGGCATTGTTGGCCATCGCAGGTCGCGTAGCGGAAGGCCGTGAAGCCGTCGCATTGGCCGACAGCATCAAGACCGACAGCATCGAGGGTTTCCGCTTCACTACGGTCGATTCGGTCGCCATCACGTCGGTCAAGAACCAGAAGAATGCCGGCACGTGCTGGAGCTATTCGGGCATGAGTTTCCTGGAGAGCGAAGCCCTGCGCAAGACGGGCAAGGTGTATGATTTTTCGGAGATGTTCGTCGTCGAGAATACCTACATGGATCGCGCCGACAAGGCCGTCCGCACGCACGGCGACGTGTCGTTCAGCCAGGGCGGTTCGTTTGCCGATGTCTTCTACTGTCTGAGCAACTACGGCCTTGTGCCCGATGCCGAGATGCCGGCCGGCGCAATGTACGGCGACACGCTGTCCAACCACAAGGAGCTGAGTGCCATGACCGACCCGCTCGTGAAGGCTGCGGCATCGGCCACAAAACTGCAATTCAGCCCAGACGGCGAAGCACTGTGGAAGAAGGCCGTGCGCGCCGTCCACGAAATCTACCTTGGCAAGATTCCGGCATCGTTCACCTACGATGGTAAGCAGTACACGCCGCTGACGTTCGCCGCATCGACGGGGCTTTCGGCCGATGACTACGTGAGCGTGACCAGCTTCACCCACCATCCATATTCGACAGGCAACAACATCGGACGTGGCTTCATCATCGAGGTGCAGGACAACTGGCGCTGGGCCGAGAGCCTCAACCTCGAGCTTGACGACATGATGCGCATCATCGACGAGGCATTGGCCAACGGCTACAGCGTTCTGTGGGGCGGCGATGTGAGCGAAGACGGCTTTACGCGCGATGGACTTGCCGTCTGGCCCGATTTGACTGCGCCCGATGCGCCCGGCCAGGACCAAGCCCGCTGGCTGAAGCTCGACCGCAAGGCCAAGGGCGAGGAACTCACCAAACGCCCACTGCCTCAGAAGGAGGTAACCGCCGAGAGCCGTCAGCGCGGATACGACAACTTCGAGACGGGCGATGACCACGGCATGCACATCTTCGGCACGGCCAAGGACCAGAACGGCAACCGCTATTACATGGTCAAGAATTCGTGGGGCAAGACCGGCAAATACAACGGCATCTGGTACATGACGCCAGAATTCTGCCGCGCCAAGACCATGAACTTCGTGGTCAACAAGAACGCTATCCCCAAGGACTTGCGCAAGAAATACGGAATCAAATGAACAACGCGTCGTTCATTTGAAGTTATCAGTTAATAGTTATCAATTATTGCGTTTGATAACTAAGGACTTGCTTGATTTTGAAGGATTGAGAAAAATATAGAATTTGTCTCATTCTCAAAAATTCTTGTTTAATAACTGATAACTCATAACTATAACTTGAATTAAAAAATTCACTATGCATAACTTTGACAACACCATCGCCGCGCTTAGCGACATCAGCCACAGCGCATTGCACCACTACGGCATCGAAGGCGTGCCTTTCCCGTCGGTCGTCGAACTGGAAGACATCGTCGAGCTGTGCCGCAGCGTGCTCTTTCCGGGCTACTTCGGCAAACTTGTGCTCAATGGCGCACTGCAATATCACGTCGGCGTCAGCGTCGAACGTCTCTACGACAAGCTGGTCAAGCAGGTCATGGCCGGACTTGCCTTCACCCAGGGCGAGGAATTCGTCGAGCAGGAAGTGGCCCGCGATGCTGCCCGCCGACGCACTACGGCCTTCATCGAGAAGCTGCCCGAACTGCGAAAACTGTTGGCTACCGATGTCGTCGCCATGTACCGCAACGACCCGGCCGTCACCAACCTGGGCGAAATCATCCTGTGCTATCCCGGGATGCGCGCCATCACGAACTACCGCATCGCCCACGCCCTCGAACTGCTTGACGTGCCGCTCATCCCGCGCATGATTACCGAGCTGGCGCACAGTCAGACCGGCATCGACATCCATCCGGC
>DFJU01000130.1:9507-12906 GCA_002373755.1 Bacteroidales bacterium UBA3663
GGCATCGACATCCACCCCGGCGCCACCATTGGCGAGTATTTCGCCATCGACCACGGCACGGGTGTCGTCATCGGTGCGACGGCCATCCTTGGCAACAATGTGACGCTCTATCAGGGCGTGACGCTCGGTGCAAAGAACTTCCCGCAGGAGGAGGACGGCTCGCTCGTCAAGGGCATCGCACGCCATCCGATTCTGGGCGACAATGTGGTGGTCTATGCCAACGCCACCATCCTTGGCCGCATCCACATCGGCACCAACTCGACCATCGGCGGCAACCTTTGGATCACGCACGATGTGCCGGCCAACACAAAACTGTTCTACAAGCAGCCGAAGTAAACAGAAAGGCTGCGAAGAGGAGTGAAAGGGCTATAAAAAGGGAGAAAAAGGGACGATAGAATAAGCCAGTCCCAAACGGCTTTCTTTTGCCAAATGTAACAAACATCCTTTTCACTCCACATTTACTCCCCTTTTTCTTCCCTTAAAAACTATTCAAAAATTATTATATGGAAAAATTTCAGATTGTTGCCAAAACCCTGGCAGGCCTTGAGGAAATCCTGGCCAAAGAGATCGAGACACTGGGAGGTGTCAACATCGTCGTAGGTACCCGCATGGTAAGTTTCGTGGGTGACAAGGAGTTGCTCTACAAGGCCAACCTCTGGCTGCGCACCGCACTGCGCGTCTTGAAGCCGGTCGAGCGGTTCCGCGCGGCCGATCCCGACGAGCTCTATGCCTGCGTCAAGGCCATCGACTGGTCAAAATACGTCGCTGAGGGTCAGACCATCGCCATCGACAACACCATCTTCAGCGAGAACTTCCGCAACTCGCGCTACGCGATTTATCGTGCCAAGGATGCCATCTGCGACTGGTTCGTCGAGCATGGCATGAAGCGCCCCAAGGTGGCTGTGGCATCGGCCGATGTGCAGCTCAACCTCCACATTGCCGACACGGCCGACGCATCGGCTGAGGGTCGCAGCGACTGTCAGATTTCGCTCGATTCGAGCGGCGAACCGCTCTACAAGCGCGGCTACAAGGAGCAGTTGACCGATGCTCCGATCAGCGAGGTATTGGCCGCAGGTATCCTGCTCAAGGCAGGCTGGGACGGCCAACGCGACCTCTTCGACCCGATGTGCGGCTCGGGCACGTTCCTCATCGAGGCTGCCCTGATTGCGACCAACACGCCGGCCGGCCTCTACCGCAAGGGCTTCGGCTTCCAGCGCTGGACGGTGGGCGACATGGCCTACGACGAGGAGATGTGGCAGAACCTCTACGACGACGACTCGCAGGAGCGCGAATTCAAGTTCCACATCTTCGGTGCCGACATCTCGAAGGTTGCCATCGAAGCCACGGCCGAAAACGTGCGTGCCGCCGGCCTCTCGAAGTACATCACGCTTGAAGTACGCGACTTCGAGGATACAAAATCGGCCCCACAGAGCGACTACGTGGCCCAGCTAAAGGCCGAAGGTCAGGAGCCTCCGTCGTTGATGCTCATCGCCAATCCACCTTACGGCAAACGCCTCTTCACCGACGTGCCGACGTTCTATCGCATGGTCGGTTCAGTGCTCAAGAAGCAGTTTCAGGGTGCCGATGCATGGCTCATCTCAAGCGAAGAGAAAGTCACCGTCAAGGATCCACGCACAGGCTTGAAGACCGAGGCCGAGCCGTTCGACTTCATCGGCCTCAAACCATCGCTGAAAATCGACCTGAACAACGGCGGCATCGACTGCCAGCTGCGCAAATACGAGCTCTTCAGCGGCAAGTTCGACGATTTCCGCGCCGAGGGCAAGTCTCTCGACAAGAAGGCATCGGACGAAAAGTCGGAATCGAAATTCGAGCATCAGCGCCGCAAGCCATCGGACAAGAAATCGTTCGACAAGGAGAAGAAGGGCGACCGCAAACCATTCGCCAAGGATGGCAAACCGATCCGCAAGCCTCGCCGCACCAGCGACAGCGGCACCGAGCGCTCCTACCGCGTGACCAAGGAGGGCAATGTTGTGGCCAATGCTTCAACCGGCGAAAAGCCGCGTAGCACAGACCACAAGAAGCCGTTCGACCGCGACCGCAAGGCATCGGCCAAAAAACCGTTCGAAAAGAAACCTTTCGACAAGGATAAGAAGGGCGACCACAAGCCATCGGACAAAAAGCCGTTCGACAAGAAGCGCAAGGGTGACGATGAGCCGTCAGGCCGCCGTCCGCGCGTCTTCGACCCCAACCGCCCGATGTTCGGCCCCGACTTCGACATGAGCAAGGCCGTGCTGGACTACACGAACGAGAAGAAGTAAAGTCTATGATTTGACCGTAAAACAAGAAACGGGTTGCCAGATTTGGCAGCCCGGTTTTTTTGCGTGAATATAGGCGAATTTAGCTTCGTAAAGAATGTTTTCCTTCCAAAATCTTTATAATACGGAATAAATATATTACATTTGCGGCATGGATGAAAGAATAAGAAGTGCTACATACACCGAAGAATTTGACGAATACTATCAAAGCCTTCCTCAACGAGTGAAGGAAAAGTATGATTTTGTATTCGAAATCATGTTCACGAAATATGTGGTCAGCACAAAATTCGTTAAACGTCTTGAAAAGACGGACTTTTATGAAATGCGTGTATCATTGGGCAACAATCAGTATCGGACAGTGCTCTTCACGATAGATGCCGACAATTTCATGGAGTGTAAACGGATGGTGATGCTCAATTCTTTCGTCGAGAAAAGCTCAAAGCAATATAACGCGGAGATAAAGAAAGCAGAACGTATATTAAAAGCATGGGAGGATAGTTTATGATAAAGATTAGTGATGAAAAATGGGCAAAATTGCCGAAGATTGAAGATAGGCTTGATGAAAAGTATGGAGCTGTAGGCTCTCCATCACACAAGGAATTTCAAGCCAAGGCCGAGGCGTGGTATTACGCCGAGATTCTCCGAGACGAACGCAAACGTCAGAAACTGACCCAGCAGCAGTTGGGCGAACGCATCGGCAAGAAACGTGAATATATCTCTTCCCTCGAACAAGGGCAGACAGATATGCAACTCTCTACATTTATGCTTATAGCCAATGCTTTAGGACTCAGGTTCTCGTTGGTTGTGGGGTAAATAAAGTTGATTCGATAATGGAAATGATGAAGTGTAACAAGCATATAGAACATTTTGTTATTGGAAATGAAGAATCAGGAAGATAATAAAGAAAGCCAGAAAAATGATCTTCAAACTAGAAGAGAATTTTTTAAAAATGCAGCCAAGACAGTGCTTCCTGTTCTTGGTGGCTTGTTGTTGCCTTTCAATCCATTTAAAACTCTTGCGGCAACGCAATGTAATGATTGTTATTTAAGTTGTATAGGTGGGTGCATGCAAACATGTACTAGTGGCTGCTTTGGAAGTTGCACAGGTGGATGCAATCAGCAAT
>DFJU01000032.1 GCA_002373755.1 Bacteroidales bacterium UBA3663
CCTGATACGGCGGATTGCCTACTATAGCGTCGAATTTCATATTGTTCTTGATTTGTGGGAAGATGTTTCCGCCAAGCAGTCGGCGGATAAATTCTTGTTGTTTGTTGGTTATTTGGTTTAGAAGGTCGTCATAGACGTGGGTGTTGACCTTCATCGTGGTGTCGAAGCCGCAGAGTGTGCGTTGCGTGATGCTGCGAGCCATTTCCGTTTTGCAGATTACGAAGATGTTTTCGCGTAGCACGTTGCGCCACACGAGTTGTTCGTCTTCGAGCGTCGCGTTTTTGAATAGTCCGCGTTTGCCTTCAAGATGTACGCGCAAGCGGTGGCGGAACACGCTGTAGGCCATATATAGCGGATACAATCCCGATTTTGAATTGATTTCGAGGATGCGCACATTGGCATTTTCAAACAGACGTTGCGACACCAACCCGCGATCGATGAAATGGGGTTCTGTAGTAGAGACGGGGCGCGCCCCGTCTCTACCGCGTGCCCCGTCTGTACCATTGGCTAAATCATAAAAACACCAGCCGCCAACAGTGTCGCCGAGGTGCATATTCACCACGCGCCACGGCGTGAGGACGGTCTCTTTGTCGGGGTTGCGGAATGCGCTGAAAATCTCGGCAATACGCTGTATGCGTTGCAGAATGGGCATACGGTCGGCTGCGCGTGCCAATTGGCGTATCTGATGGCCGGCGGCAGAGAAGATGTCCTCGTCGTAGTATTGCTTGAATTCGGCGAATTTGTCTTTGCTGACGCCCATTGGCATGAATTCCGTCCACGATTGGTCGTCCACCAGCTCCACAAAGCGGTCGAGCGTTATCTGCTCCTCCTCGTTGTCGAGTTTGGCGCCGTAGAGCAGCAATGGCATGCGTATGCTGATGCCGCGTAGGATAGAGACTGCCGCGTCGCGCTGTCGGCGTCGGGCTTGTAGGCGTGCCAATTCTTCAAGTTGTTCGGGCGTGAGTTCCTTGCCTTTCTTTTTGGCTTCGCGCTTGGCTTTTTCCATATCCTCCTTGTCGAAGCCCTGTTGGTTGATTTTTATCTCGTTGCCCTGCTTGTTGGCTTTTGTCTGGCCGATGATTTCGCGCAAATCGGCGAAACTGCTCAGCTCCACATTGCTCAGGTCGTAGAGTTTTTTGCTGTAAAGATGTCCGTCCTCAAAGCCCGTGCTGACCACCTTGTCCACATAGACGCGCTTGAGCTGCTGCATCATCTGATCGACGTTGTACGGATTCATCTCGGTGCCGTCGCACGCAATGATTGGGCAGAAATTGAGGAAATCGCCGAGTATCTGTCGGTCTTCCTTATCGCCCTCGCCAGCCTTGGCGGAGATTTTTGCTGCTGCGGCGGCCATCTTGAGAGTGCGGTCGGGTGCGAAGTCGAACACGTAGCAGTCGGTCTTCATCTTGCCGCCGATGTTTCCCGGGCTCTGCACGCGGAAGATGGTCTGCATGTAGGATGCAGGCGAGGTGCTTTTGCTGCCGGCGAGATAGAGCACCGCCGTCCATTCGCGCACGGTGACGCCAGTGGTCAGTTTGCCGCACGACAGTGTTATGGTGTAGGTATCTTCGGGTTTCTGGCCGATGGCGTTGCGCACCTCATCGAGCGGGTCGCCCGTGGTTTCGTCGTCCTCCGCGCCGCAGACGTTCACTATCTTGTATGTGCCGAAAACCGCATGGGCGCGAAGCATATCGGCAAGCGCCTTTCCCTCCTTCACGCCCGGCACAATCCAGAATGTGTGATGGAAAAACTCGCGATATTCCGTGCTGCTGAACGGATAGAGCGTCTCGCTTTTGTCCGATGAGATAATATCGAGGAAGTTGGCAATGTCCTTTTTATGTACGAAGTTTCCGTCGTCGTCGGTGCGGAAAAATTCGGCGAAGTTGAAAGCCTTGTCCTCGTAGTCCTGATACCTTGCGGCGAGTTCTCCGAGGTTGAACGTCAGCAGGTTGAGTTTCGGCAACTCCTCGTACGGGTTGTGGTCGCCCGGATGCTTGATGGCCCACTCCTGTTTGGCGCGTTGCTCCATCACGTAGTCCCATGTGAAGGTGTTCTCTTCGTTGAATTCGTTGGTTTCGAGCAGGTTGAACGGTGTGCCGCTTAGGTTGATGACCTTTGTGCCTTCTTTCACCAATTCTTCGAACACACGCTTGCCGAGATCCGTTTGTGTGCCCTCGTGCGCCTCGTCGATGATGAGCAAGTCCCAATCGGTGTCGAATATCTCTTCGTTTTTGTCGAAGTTGCCGCCCACGCGTCGCGAGCCACGCAAATCCTGCATCGAGGCAAAGTAAACGTAGTTCTTGCCCGACCTTTCGAGTTTGCTGAAGTTGCTTTCGCCTTTATTTTTCGAGCCGTAAATCCAAGGTGTGTCGTTTTCATAGAAAATCTTGCCGAAGTCGTCGAACCAGCCGTCGTCCACCACTGGGCGGTGTGTCACTATAATGGAACGATGAAACTTCATCTGCTTCACCACTTCGAGCGACGATAGTGTCTTGCCCATACGCATCTTGGCGTTCCACAGAATCTTGTTTCCATTCTTGAACACCTTTTTCGTCTGCTCGATGGCGCGCAACTGTTCGGGGCGAAAAGTTACGGGCGACTTGTCTTGACTCTTCTGACCTGCATCGAGACAGCTCTGTCCGTTTTTCACGGCGGCAATAGCATTCTTGGCCGTTTCGAGGTCGCAGACGAACCATTCGTTGGCCTTACCGTCAATCTCGAACGATTTTTTCTTTACGCCTGAACGTAGCAGCACGTCGTGCACCTGCTTGTCGTTGAAGCTCTTCACCTGTCCGCCCTTGATGTAGAGCGTCATTTCGGTGTGCAGCAGTTCATATCGGATGCCAGCAGTCTGTGTATAGCTGTTGATGCGTTTCTTTGCCGCATCGTTCAGTTCCTTGCAGTTCGGCTGAAAAGAGAGTCCGTCGGGTGCGGTGGCTTCGCCAATCTTCACGCAGCCAAGATGTTGTGGGTCGTTGATGCGGAAGATGTATATCAGGCGGTTCTTGAATGTTGATACGTATTCCATAGATTATGATTTTTGAGGTTCGACGAAAGGTTTGTTGGTTTGAAAAACTGTCAGCTGGCGTTCGCGGTTTCTGATGCTCCAGTCGCGTATGATGCACGGCACGTCCTTGCACATCGGCTGTACATCGGCAAAGAGTTCAAATTGCACGGGTTCAGATTCCTTTATGAAAGGCACATTGCCCGTCAGTCCGTCCATCTGCCAAATGTTCCACGAAACGATGTAGGCCACACCGTCAATACTGTTTTTGGGTACATTGCGGCCGAATTTATGGCGATAGAAATCGACGAATGTCATGAATGCCGTTTCGCGGGCAATGAGCAGGCTGTCGCCCTGAAATTCGTAGCCGTAGGTGCTGCGCAGCGCGATTTTTGCCCATTCGAGCCACTCGCCCGAAGTCGTGGTATTCTCACTCACGACGCGCAGTTTGCGGTCGAGCAGTCCGATGCGGTCTTCGACGGGTATCTGTTGGCCCGACACGGCATCGTAGCGGCTGCACAGATACGGCGCTTCGCCGCAAGCGAGTTCCAGACGGGAGGAGCGCACATAGTCGTGCCATGTGCGACCTTCAGGAAATTTTATGGGATTGGGATTAGTGGTCCACGTGTGGTTAGGATTCTCGATGTTGAACTGATTGGCAAGGTCGTCGCCGAACCAAGCATTGTCCACAAGATTGTTTTGCGCATTGCACACCCACGACGGCGTGAAGACCTCCGCCTTGTCTTTGGTGCGAGCGGTTTGTTCTGCGCGAGTCTTGGCGGCGCGCGGCTGAATTACGAGCCCGTTTTTTCCTGTAATCAAGTGTTTGAGGATGGGGCGGTCGGGAGCATAATCGTTGCCCAATGAGGCATACGAATCGGTAGCCCACACAATGTTGCATGAGCCATGGGATGTGAGTTTGCGATGATGTTTGGTATGGTCGAGCAGCAGTTTGTCGAGCACGCCCGGCCAACGTCCCTCGATGTAGTCTTCGAGTACGTCAATATTGTCGCACATAAAATTTTTGGTTTTATGCGCGAATGCCATTCAGGGTCTAAAAAACGAAAGCCATGCCGAAGGATACCTCTATATACAAAAAGAACGTGGACAATTTCTTATCCAACGTTCGAGGTACCTGGCATGACCTATTCAAAGAGATAAGAAATGCCCACGTTTTGACACGCAGGCATTTGCAATTTATCATCTTCGAATATTCGTCCACTGCCAGGTTTTCGAACGTCTTAGAGTAAATAGCAAACGCTATGGTTTATAGTGTGTTATGTGTGGTTCTGCCGATGCCGTTCAAAGCGACATCTTCAGAACTGTCGTTGTGTTCAATCTTTTCTGTTCGGTTGAAAAAATTTTGAGGTTAAACATTTTCTATGGTTGTTTCGTCGGGCGAAAATGGCGCTGACGACGAATTGGCCGCAAAGTTATGGAAATTCGGTAGAAATGGGAAGGTTTCAGTACGAAAATGTCACTGTTCCACCTCCACGCAATAGACCTTGACGTCGCGTTCGTTGCGGGCGTTGAAGAAGATCTTGTCGCCGCGATGGCTGTAGATGGGGTGCGGGTGTGCGTCCTGACCCAGCCAGTCGCTGCGGTGCTTGCACAGGGGAATCCACTGGAGGGTGCCGTGCTCCCAGTCGGGCACTACGCGACTGATGTATTCGCCGTCCTTCTTGTGTGGGTCGGGGCCGTTGTCGGTCGAGTTGTCGAACACGGGCTTCACATCGTCGGGAAACTTGAAGTAGCCGTCGCAGCACAGCACCTGCGCGTGGTCCATCGTGAAGTGGCCGTAGGCATTGTAGTCGGCCGGAAGTGCAATCTCCCAGAACTGGCGTGTGTCGAGGCTGTAGCGGCCCACCATTGCCGGACCGTCGGCATAGCCGCCGTGATAGATGATGATGCGGCCGTCGTCGCTCCACATCTCGTGGCACACCCAGTCTTCGGCGCGGCGCGGATAGCCTGCGGGGTTGCCCAAAGTGCCGTCGCCCATGGTGCGCACCTGCACGTAGCTGTCGGTGCTGTGGTCGTAGAGCCAGATGCGACGGATGCCGCAGTTGGTTTCGGGCCACTCGTTGTTGTACATGATGAGGTCGGGGTTCTGCGGATTGAACTGCACGTGCGTGATCCAGCAGTGTGGGATGCGTTTCTCGTAGAGCAATGCGCCCGATGCCGTGTCATAGACGCACAGGTAGCTGTTCAGATGCTCGCGCTGCGCCCGTCCGTCGATGTTGTAGGTTGGCCGACGATCCAGCCCCGCGCCCTCGGTGGCGGGGTCGTAGTCGAGGATGCGGGCATCGGTCATCGGCACGCAGAGGTATCGGCCACAGGCTGAGACGTGGGTGAAGGCGGTGACGCGGTCGGCCGGCAGCGTGTTGAGCACGCGTGGAGCCTCGTTGAGGCCGGCAGTCATCACCTTGTCGTCCTGCACGTAGAAGACGCGGTTGCGCTGAGGGTCGAGGCACACGGAGGCTTTTCCGAGGCCGTGGCCGGGCGTCTGGTCGAAATAGACGTAGCTCTTGAGCGTGCCGCAGCGGTTGTCGGTGATGCGGCGTTCCTCGCCCGTGTGCAGGTCGTGCACGAAGACGTTGGGCGATGCGAAGTCGCGGTCGGACATGAGGTAGAGGTAGCGGTCGTCGGCCGAAAGCGACGAACATGTGAAGTAGAGCAGCTGCGTGTCGAACTTGCGTTCTTGGCCGATGGCATCGCTGCCGGAGATGAGGATGCGCTGTTGCATATTGAAGATTGCGGGTTTGCAGTGCGGGCGAAAATGCTCGTGAAAGTCCTAAAAATCAAGAATTTGAGAATCGGAGACCTCTTCCTTGTCATTTTTCAGGACCCACCTTGATCAGATTGCAAATATACGGCCAATTTTTTCATTCCATCAAACAAACGTCCTAAAACTGGTAGCCGAGGGTGAAAGTCAGGTATTTGACGTCCGTTCCGCTTATGTTGAACCTCGAAAAGCGCGCATCGGCCAACAGAGCACCCTTGCGCAACGGGCTGACGACGCCAAGTCCGGCATATTCGCCGACATAGAATTTCTTCAGCGGGCCGTCGGGGAAGTCGGCCAATATGCCGATGCTGGCGCGCGGCTGCGCTTTCCATTGCTGGAACTGGTAGGCTGCACCGCCTTTCAGCGAGAGGTCGTTGCACTCGACGTCGGTCTTTTGGGCGACTTTTTTCGTCACAAGGCTGCCGATTTTTATGTCGAGTTCGCTCTGCGTGGTGTAGTGCGTCTTGCTGCCTGATGCGTGGCAATAGTCGAGCGAGATTTGCGCCAACAGCCCTTTGCAGAGGCGTGGCACGTAGATGTCAACGCCGCCGCCAAAGCAGACACCGGGGTAGAAGTCGGTGGCATCGTCGTCAAATCCTTCGGTCTTGAAGCCGCACATCGCGTAGCCGGCAAACAGTGTCCAGTGTACGGTGCGTTCGGCCTTCGGAGTCTCCTTTGCCTTGTATTCAAACACTTCGCACTTGCCGTCGGGGCAGGCATCGTCCAGATATGTCTGTGTGATTCGGCGCACGTTGCGCAGGTCGAGTTCCTTTGTCCAGAGCATATTCGTGGCACGAGGGCTCTTCGCCATCATCTTGTATGCGGCTTCGATGTTGTTGCGTCGGTCGATTTTTGTTGCATCGACAGGCATCTCCTTCAGCATGGCCAGTTCTCCGTTCTGGTCTTCGATGTAGAAGATGTCGAATTCGGCATTGTTGCCCAGATAGTAGAGGCTCAGTTCTCCCTTCAGGATGTACTCCAGGAAGACGGTCTTGTGCTGTCCGCCGCCAAGTTCGACGTTCTTGCTCACGTAGTATTTGCCATTGTCCGTAAAACGGTAGCCTGCAATCTGGCCCGGCTGGAATGTCTGCGGTTCGGGCTTGCCGTCCTCCACAAAGAGGCATTGTTCGGCATTCATCGTCTTGGTTCGGTAGTCGATCATGCCGTGCAGGGTGTCGCCGCCGAGGGTGATGACGATGCCCTCACGCAGGTTGACTTGGGCCGATGCGATTGCGCAGCCCGTCAGGAGAATCAGGGAAAGGATAAGTTTTTTCATTGTGTTATGTTTGGATTGGATCTCAAATTCTCAACAATTCAGAAAATCGCGTAGTTTAAAATCTCTCAGTTCTCAAATTCTTGATCATTTATTTTAGAATTGATAGCCGAGGTTGAACGAGAGTTTCGCGACATCCCAATTTCCGTATTTATATGCCGAATATCTGCAATCGAACGTCATCGCCTCTTTGCGCAGCGGATAGACGATGCCTGCGCTGAGGTAGTAGCCGACATGGACATGGTCGTCGGTCCATTCCAGCGTGTTCAGATCCTCGAATTCTTCGGGTAGCTCGGTCTTGTCCCAGATTTTGACGAACGAAACTCCGCCGCCGATGCGTGGCTGCACTTTCCAGAAAGGCAATTGGTAGGCGGGGCCGACGTTGATCGAAAGCTCATTGGCTTTGAACGTCATTGCCCCCTTGTAGGTGATTAAATTATTGTTTACCCAGGCCGGGCTGCTGGTTTCCATGTCACATTCCGATGTGTGGACATATTCCAGATAGAGCTGTGCCAGAAGACCTTTGCACAGACGTGGCACGTAGAGGTCCAGACCACTTGCCACGTTGAACGCTGCAATCGACCTGACGCCGTCCTCCTCGTAGCCCAGATAGGTCTTTTGGGGGTCAATCAGGTGGTAGGCGGCATGGTTCAGGCTGAAGTTGGTGTATCCGCCACTGACAAACCAGTGGAACGTGCGTTCCTGCTTGGGTCGCTTTTGCCTGTATTTGAAGATTTCGCACTTTCCGTCGGGGCAGACATCGTCGTTGTAGGTCTCGACGAGATCGGTAACAGCACGTGCGTTCATGTCAATCTTCAGCAGTTTCTTCTGGGCTTTCTCGCTGCCGCCCAGTGTGCCGTAGATTTCGGCCAATGATGCACGCCGCACGTCGAGATGTGCCTCGATGGGCACGGACTTGACAATTTTCAGCGTGCCATCCTCCTGCTCGAAGTAGAAGATTCGTGTTTCGTCGCCGGCCAGATAATATGCACTCAGCTGTCCGCGCACGAGGAACTCCAGAAAGACGGTTTGCATTGTCGAGTCGGGCATCGGCACTGTGCGCGAGACGTAATATCGGCCGTTGTCCAGAAATCTGTAGCCGGCAATCTCACCGGGTTTGTAGGTGGTTGCGGCCGATGCGCCATTGGCCATGAACACGCACTGCTCGGCGTTGATGCGGTCGGTTCGGTAGTCGATCATGCCGTGCAGGGTGTCGCCGCCGAGGGTTATGACGATGCCCTCACGCAGGTTGACTTGGGCCGATGCGATGGCGCAGCCCGTCAGGAGAATCAGGGAAAGGATGATTTTTTTCATCGTGTTATGTTTGGATTGGATCTCAAATTCTCAACAATTCAGAAAATCGCGTAGTTTAAATTCTCTCAGTTCTCAAATTCTTGATCATTTATTTTAGAATTGATAGCCGAGGTTGAATGAAAGTTTGTTGGTATTCCAGTAGGAATAGGTTGTTCTGGAGTAGTCGCAGTCCAATGTCAGCGCCCCTTTGTGCAGCGGAATGACGACTCCGGCTCGGACATAGTTGCCAAAGTGCATCAGAGTTGGTGTCGGATGGTTGTAGCCCGATGTCTCCTCCCGCACCTTGGTGAACGAGATTCCGGTGCCGACGCGGGGCTGCACTTTCCAGAATGGCAGTTGGTAGGCCGGACCTGCCTTGATTGCCAGTTCGTCGGCCTTGTACTTCATCGTGAATTTATGTTTGTAGCTGATTATTCGGTGCGTGATTGTCGTGCCAAAAGTGATTTCCTCATAACTGATGTTTTCCACACCCTTGATTTCGCCGCCGTCGGTGTGGGTGTAGTCGAGGCGGATTTGTGCCTGTAGCCCCTTGCACAGGCGTGGCACATAGATGTCGATGCCGGCTGTCGCGTTGTAGGCTTTGAATGTCGCCTTGTTGCCGCTCAGCTTGTCGTCCAGCTTAAGGCCGAACGATGTATAGCCGCCGCCCAGCGTCACGTGTATGGGACGTTCGGCCTTGGGGCTTTTCTTGGCGCGGAATTTGAAGATTTCGCACTTCCCGTCGGGGCAGACCTCGTCGTTGTAGGCAACGACCGTTTTCGTGATGTAGTGAGTGTTGATGTCGTTTTTCCACAACATCTGTTGCGCCTTTCCGCTCTGTCGCATTATGTTCAGTGCATCGTCAAGCCGGGTGTGCTTGTCGCGTGCCGATTCCGTGGCCTTTATTTCTTCGGGCTTTTTGACGATGGCCATGTTGCCCTGCTCGTCCTCAAGGTAGAAGTTGCTGGAAAAGGCATCGGCCAGATAGTAACCGTTCAGCTGTCCGCGCACGAGGAACTCCAGGAAGACGGTTTGCGTCGTCGAGTCGGGCATCGGCACTGTGCGCGAGACGTAATATCGGCCATTGTCCAGAAATCTGTAGCCGGCGATCTCACCGGGTTTATAGGTGGTTGCGTCCGATGCGCCATTGGCCACGAACACGCATTGCTGCGCGTTGATGGCGTCGGTGCGGTAGTCGATCATGCCGCTGAGGGTATCGCCGCCGAGGGTGATGACGATGCCCTCGCGCAGGTTGACTTGGGCTGTAGCGATGGCGCAGCCTGTCAGGAGAATCAGGGAAAGGATGATTTTTTTCATTGTGTTTTTATCGGATAGGAATCGGTTCAGAACTGGTAGCCCAACGAAATCGAGCCGTAGATTATCTTATCGACGGTAAACGGCGGAATGTAGGTGTTGAAGTCGGCATCGCAGGTGATTTCCCCCTTGCGCGTGGGGAAGCAGATGCCTGTGCTGGCATATACGCCAAGTGGATAGAGATTGCACATGGTCAGGCCGCCGCCGATGCGTGGACGTACATACTGCCAGCGGTGCCACTCGTAGGCTGGGCCGGCTTTGATGGTAAGGATGTCAAATGTCTTTTTGTGGCTCTTTACTTCGACATCTGTCTGGAGGACTTCGTAGGGAAGCGAGTACCTGACGGTTGTGTATGTCTCGCGTTCCTCAAGGTTTAAATGGATGAGCGACAGTCGCAACTGGACCAGCAGCTGCGGGCTGATACGTGGACAATAGAATTCGGCACCGAACGCGCTTTGAATCGCGTAGTTGGTTGCCCAATGCGTCGTCTTGTCCACTTTGCGCCCTTTGTTCGCTTCTGGATCGTATCTATCGGAACAATGTTCGAACTCGTCGCTGACACTGAAATAGCCGTAGCCGATCTGAGCCGTGAGATGCCATCTGATTCTGTCGGCCTGCGGCGTCTTTGCTGACTTGTACTGGAAAAGTTCGCAGGTGCCGTCGGGACAGACCTCATCGTTGTAGGTTCGCACTACGCGGATTACGTTGGCCAATGACGTACCTTTTTCCCACAGGAGTTCCTGTGCCGTCCTGCACGGGTAGAGCATGGCAATGGCCTGTGCCATGTTTTTGCGCCGTTCGGTTCGTGTGGAGCCGTCGGGTATGTCCTTTAATATGGCCAATGTGCCGATGCCGTCCTCCAGATAGAAGAAGTCGTCGCTGTCGCTGCTGCGGTAGTAGAGGCTCATCTGTCCGCTGAGGACGTACTCCAGAAACATCATCCGGTTGGTGCCGTCGGGCATCGGTATCTCGCGCGAGACGTAATACCGCCCGTTGTCCAGAAAGCGGTAGCCGGCAATCTCGCCTGGCAGATAGGTGACGGCGTCCGATGCACCATCGGCCACGAACAGGCACTGCTCCGAGTTGATGCGGTCGGTGCGGTAGTCGATCTGTCCCTGTAACGTGTCGCCGCCGAGGGTGATGACGATGCCCTCGCGCAGGTTGACTTGGGCCGATGTGACGGTAAAGAGCAGGCTCAGGATAAGGATTGTTAAATGCCCCTTGTGTAACATTCGATTGATGTGTTTTTTCATTTTCGGGTCGCAAAAATACCGCTTTTTTCGGACTCTTCAAAAATAATGCCTGTGCGATTGCATGGGCAACAAAAAAGGGTGGGATTTTACCCCCCCCCATTTTGCTATGCGGATATGGCAAATCAGCTAAAAAGTCGCGTAGCCGATGCCCTGTCCACCATTGAAGACACCGTGGCATATCGGCCGAAGTCACATCCGTATGGATTGTTTCAAAGATCAAGAATTAGAGCCTTTCGGAATTTCTGATTTGTTGAGAATGAGAATTGTTGAGAATTTGAGACTCCATTTCAATCAGTTTTGGGATGTTCTAAAAATCAAGAATTAGAGAATTTTAGAATTTCTAATTTATTGAGAATGAGAATTGTTGAGAATTTGAGACTCCTTTTCAATCAATTTTTAGAAATCACCTTTTTAGAAATCACAGTATAAAAAACTCCCTCCCCATTAAGGGGGTCCTCGCAGCGGTCAGAACGATTGATAATCGTTCAGCGAGAAGACGAGCTTCAGCGAGGGGCAATGGTCGGGGAGAGGGTCTGCTAATACAGCTTCTTCAATGCTGGAATTTTTCCCGACAGCCAGATGATGAGCGATGCCACGATGAGCGATTCGGTGAGCGACACCGAGAACTGCCAGATGTCGAGTGACTTGTGGCCGAACAGCGTCGGATTGACGAAACGCGCGAAATAAGGGTGCAGGATGTAGATCAGGATCGACAGGTTGCGCAGCCATCGGCCGAGGTCGGGGTTCAGATTGACGTCGGTCATCAGCAGCAGGCCGAAGTTGAGCACCGTGAAGGGCAGCAGGAACAGCCAGACATCGTTCTTGAGCGACGCCCATTGCATGACGTGAACCTCGACCATGCCCAAAACCAGCGTAGCGACGCACAACGTCAGCGCCAGCCGCTTCGATGCGAAGACGCGCCACGACTGCCAGTCGGTCTCGGCAAAAATCTTGCCTATCGTGATGTAGAGAATCGACACGACGAACGAGTTGGACGGGAAAATGTAGTATTTCGTGCTCATCAGGTGATGCACCTCTTCCCATTCGGCGTTTGGCATCATCCAGCGGCCTATTTCGGTGTAGCTGCTCGTGAACAGGCAGACGGCGAAGCCCACCAGTCCGAGCACCAGAAGCCACAGGTTGCTCCAATGGCAGCGGCGCGACAGGAAATAGACGATGTTGACGCCGATGATGCACGCCATGATGTACCACGAGCTCCACCACGTCGCGCCGAAGAACAGGCAATGCAGGAAGTGGCGTATCTGAAGCCAGAGCGTACCCTCGTAGTCGATGAAAAAGCGTTGGACGACGTTGTGCGACATGATGAGCAGCCACAGGCCGTAGAGTGTGCCCAGACGCTTGGTGTAGGCCACGATGTCGGGCTTCTCGCGGCGGAAGAAGAAATAGGCCGTAGCCACGAAGAAGAACGGCACGGCGATGCGTGCGAGGCAGAGCACGTAGTAGTTGAGCGCGGTGCCTCCAAACGGGTGCGTGTGTTCGGCGACGACCAGCAGGGCGGCCACGAACTTGGCGATGTCTATGCTGTTATAGACCTTTTTTGTCGGGAGAGGACTCTCCCCAGCCATCCCTCGTAGGGAGGGTGACAGGATATTTTGCTGCATAGGTCGATGAGTTTATTCAGACCCTAACCCCAGCCTGCCCCTCGGCTAAAGCCTCGTCTTCTCGCAGAACGATTGATAATCGTTCTATTCGCTGCGAGGACCCCGTTATGTAGGGGAAGGGAGTGTTTTGCTGTGTGAAAGGGTGTGCTTTGTGTGTAATTCTCTTATTCTCAAATTTTGAGAGTTTTTTCTTTAGGTCCAATTCCCCGTATATACTCCCTTCCCCTACATAACGGGGAAGGGCTGGGGTTAGGGTCTGTCTGTTATTTCTTGATGAACGTCTTGCGCATTGGCGTGAACGTGTCGATCAACATGCCGTCTTCAAGGCACTTGCAGCCGTGAACCACGTTTGGCACCTTCATCAGCATGTCGCCTGCGCGCACTACGCGGGTTTCATCGCCTATGGTGAACTCGAACGCGCCGCTCACTACGTAGGTGATCTGGCAATGCGGATGGCTGTGCATGTTGCCGCACGAACCGGCCTTGAACTTCACTTTGACGACCATCAGGTTGTCGTTGTAGGCCATGACTTTGCGATAGACTTCGCCCGGGTCGGGTGTGCGTTCCCAGTCCAAATCGTTGTCGAACACGAATGCCTCACTCTTCACGGTGATGGGCAACAGATTTACATTTTCTTCCATGATGTAAAATGAGTTATGAAATATGAATTAAGAAATAAAAAGACCCTCTCCCCAACCCTCCCCCGTAATGGGGAGGGGGTATTGGTTTGTTGTGCGTGCAAATGTAATATTTATTATTTACAATTTAATATTCCCGAACGCCGCGCCAAGGTGTGCGATTATGTCCGATGGCAGCAGCGACTCCATGCTTTGGTTGTCGGCCAATGCCATATCGCCCGCCGATGCGTGCAGCCAGACGCCGAGCGCAGCCGCCTCCTCTGGCGCGTAGTGTTGAGCCCTGAGTGCCGTGATGATGCCCGTCAGCACATCGCCGCTGCCGCCCACGGCCATTCCTGCGTTGCCCCGCTCGGTGTTGATGAGGCATCGGCCATCGGGACAGAAAATCCGCGTCTGGTGGCTCTTCACGACGACCACTACGCGATTTTTTTCGGCCAATGCCTGCGGTTCATCGCCCAGACGCTTCATTTCGCCGACGTGGGGCGTGAGGATTGCCCCCTCGGGCACGAGGTCGAGCCATTCGCGGTGTTGGGCCAGGATGTTGAGCGCATCGGCGTCGAGCACCATCGGGCCGTGCCATTGGCCAAGCAGGTCGCGTAGTGCCTCATGTGTGTCGGGGTGTTGGCCGAGTCCGGGGCCGATGCCGATGACCTCCGTGTCGCGCGGCACCTCAATCCGTGAGTGGTGGCCGTCGTCGGCATCGCAGTCGCATTTCGCCTCGGGGATGCCCAGCTGCATGATTTCGTAGCCGCAACGGGGCACGCGCACCGTCAGCAGACCTACGCCGCCACGCATACAGGCACGCGCCGAGAGCAGCGCTGCGCCCATCATGCCACGGCTTCCGGCCACGAGCAGGGCGCGTCCGTAGTCGCCCTTGTGTGTGTCGGGTCGGCGTGGGCGGTAAATTTTTTTTATCACGTCAATTGTTATATCCATATTTGTGGCCAATGGCATTATTTTACTACATTTTTCGGTTTGTCACTCAGACGGAATGTGATGGGCAGGACGTATTTCGCGCGGACAGGCTTGTCGAGTTTTATCGCGGGTTTCCATCTGGGCATCGATTTGACTATGCGGATGGCTTCTTTTGTAAGCCGTTTGTCTGGTGAGCGCATCACTTCGATATTAGTGATTGAACCGTTTTTTTTAACGACGAAAGACAGCGTTACGCGACCTTGGATGCTGTCTCGTGCGGCATCGGCTGGATATTTCAAGTTGTCTTTGATGAATTTTACCAGCGCGGCCTCACCGCCGGGAAATTCGGGTTGTCGTTCTATAATCATGCCGAGCATGTCGATAAACATGTCCTCTTCGGTTGCGGCAGTGTCGTTCCGGTCAATTGTTTCAATTGCGGTGGAGTTTAGGTCGTTTTGTGCCGATGGTTGGGAGCCATTGGCCGCCCAAGCTGCCGAAATGCCCAGCGACAATCCGACGAGCGACACCGCCTTTCCGGCCGCACGGCGCAGTGAAAGCTGGTTTTCGATGTATCGCACCTCAGCCTCGCACTTGGGGCATGTGCCGAGGCAGTCGCCCTCGTAGTGGCAGTCCGTGGTTTCGTACGGGATGTCGTTTGCGGCGGCGATTTGGCGTCGCACGTCGCGCAAGGCGTTGCAGATTTTCTTTCCTCGTTTCATGGTGGTCATATTATGGGTTCATTGCAGACGGAAAGTGACGGGCAGAATATATTTTCCGCTTACAATTTTTCCGCCTTTCTTTCCTGGCTTCCATTTCGGCATCATTTCTACTACGCGGATGGCCTCCTGCGAAAGGTCTTCGGCGGGCGAACGCATGACCTCGATGTTCGTAATCGAACCATCTTTTTCGACGATGAAACTCAGCGTTACGCGACCTTGGATGCCATTCTCTTCAGCAAATTTCGGATATTTCAAGTTCTTTTTGATAAACGCAGCCAAAGAATCTTCACCTCCAGGAAATTCGGGATATTCTTCAAAAAATGGAGAGAAACTTCCATTTGTGTAATCGTCCTCCGCTGCATCTTCCAATTCTTTTTCTGTAATTTCCACAACATCCCCATCAATATCTTCCCAATCTTCTACTGGGATAAGATTTTCTTCTGGCACGTAATCCAATCTTTCAACATAATTTCTGCGTCGAGTTGGGCTTTCTGGATTGTCCGATGTGGTTTGGTTCGCTGTGGTTTGGTTCGTGGCCGCCGGTTGGTTCCCGCAACTCGCAAACGCCGCCGAAATGCCCAGCGACAATCCGACGAGCGACACCGCCTTTCCGGCCGCGCGGCGCAGGGAGAGTTCGCATTCGATATATCGCACCTCAGCCTCGCACTTGGGGCACGTGCCTTGGCAGTCACCCTCGTGGTGGCAGTCCGTGGTTTCATACGGGATGTCGTTGGCCAATGCGATTTGGCGTCGCACGTCGCGCAAGGCATTGCAGATTTTCTTTCCTCGTTTCATGGTGGTCATTTTATGGGTTCATTGCAGACGGAAAGTGACAGGCAGGACGTATTTCACGCGGACTTTCTCGCCCTTCAGTTTACCGGGTTTCCATTTCGGCATTGACTTGACGAGTCGGATGGCCTCTTGCGATAGCTCTTCGGCTGGCGAGCGCAAAATTTCGATGTTGGAAATTGAACCATCTTTTTCGACAACGAAACTCAGCGCTACGCGGCCTTGGATGCCATTTTCGGAGGCAGAAGCCGGATATTTCAAATTTTTCTTGATATATGCCATCATTGCAGCCTCGCCACCCGGAAATTCGGGCTGCTGGTTCACGACGGTGTAGATTTTTCCATCTTCTGGAAATACATTCTCCAATGGATCATCTGCAACAAAACCCGTCTCCATGACGATTTCGTCGGCCATAGGCTTCATTTCTATTTCTTCCATCTCAATATCACCTTCAATGTTTTGGTCAATTGCTGATGGGTCTTTTTTTCCAACTTTTATCATTTCTATGTCCTCGCCCTCACTTTTGACGATTTGGTTCGTTTCGTTTGTCGCTTGGTTCGTGGCTGCTGGTTGGTTCGCGCAACTTGCCCACGCTGCCGAAATGCCCAGCGACAATCCGACGAGCGACACCGCCTTGCCGGCTGCACGGCGCAGTGAAAGCTGGTTTTCGATGTATCGCACCTCCTGTTCGCACTTGGGGCATGTGCCCAGACAGTCACCCTCGTGGTGGCAGTCCGTGGTTTCATACGGGATGTCGTTGGCGGCGGCGATTTGGCGTCGCACGTCGCGCAGCGCATTGCAGATTTTCTTTCCTCGTTTCATGGCGTTCATTTTATGGGTTTATTGTTTTCGTCCAATCGGAACGTGACGGGCAGGACGTATTTCACGCGGGCGGGTTTGCCGCTCATTTTTCCGGGTTCCCATTTCGGCATCATTTTGACAAGGCGGATGGCTTCTTCAGATAATGGTTCGGCGGGTGAGCGCATAACCTCAATATTGGTAATCGAGCCGTCTTTTTCAACGATAAAACTCAGCGAGACGCGACCTTGGATGCTTTTTTCTTTGGCCGATGCAGGGTATTCTTGATTTTTCTTGATGAAATCCATTAGTGCCTGTTCTCCACTGGGAAATACAGGTCGCTGTGTTACAACGGTATAGACTTCATCTCCTGGGTCGGGGACTTCTTCTTCGCTCAAATCGACAACTTCGACAATCGTTTGATCGTCACCGTCAACTTCACCCAATGCCATCATTTCAAAATCATCAATTTCGATATTGTTTTTTACAATTCGTACATTGTTAGGTTCGACCGTTGTGTCACATCCTTTTTCGTTTATTGTATCCTCAAATTCCTCCTCTATAGTGTCTGTTTCAGCGTATCCAACGGCTGGCAATTCTTTTATTATGTTTGTTTCGCTTTCATTTTCCGCCGTCTCTTGCTTCGTGTCTGCTGGCTGGTTTCCGCAACTCGCAAACGCTGCCGAAATGCCCAGCGACAATCCGACGAGCGACACTGCCTTTCCGGCCGCGCGGCGCAGTGAAAGTTGGTTTTCGATGTATCGCACCTCAGCCTCGCACTTGGGGCACGTACCTTGACATTCGCCCTCGTAGTGGCAGTCGGTGGTTTCGTACGGAATGTCGTTGGCCAATGCGATTTGGCGTCGCACGTCGCGCAAGGCATTGCAGATTTTTTTTCCTCGTTTCATGGTGGGTTATTTTATGGGTTTATTGCAGGCGGAAAGTAACGGGCAGGACGTATTTCACGCGGACTTTCTCGCCCTTCAGTTTACCGGGTTTCCATTTTGGCATTGACTTGACGAGTCGGATGGCCTCTTGCGATAGCTCTTCGGCTGGCGAGCGCAAAATTTCGATATTGGAGATCGAACCATCCTTTTCGACAACGAAACTCAGCGTTACGCGGCCTTGAATGCCATTTTCGGAGGCGAAAGCCGGATATTTCAGATTATTTTTGATATATGCTATCAATGCCTTTTCGCCGCCTGGGAAATCGGGCTGCTGGTTCACGACGGTATAGATTTTCCCGTCTTCTGGAAATACATTCTCCAATGGATCACCTACAACAAGACCCGTCTCCATGTCGATTTCGTCGGCCATAGGCTTCATTTCTATTTCTTCAATTTCGACATCACCGTCAACGTCTTCCCATTCTTCGGCTGGTATGCGATTTTCAACGTCTTCTGCTTCAGGCACGTAATCCAATCTTTCCACATAATTCTTGCGTGGCGATTCCTCAACGACATTACTCTTTTCAGATGTTGCTTGGTTCGTGGCCGCCGGTTGGTTTCCGCAACTTGCAAACGCTGCCGAAATGCCCAACGACAATCCGACGAGCGACACCGCCTTGCCGGCTGCGCGGCGCAGTGAAAGTTGGTTTTCGATGTATCGCACCTCAGCCTCGCACTTGGGGCATGTGCCGAGACAGTCGCCCTCGTGGTGGCAGTCCGTGGTTTCGTACGGAATGTCGTTGGCGGCGGCGATTTGGCGTCGCACGTCGCGCAAGGCATTGCAGATTTTCTTTCCTCGTTTCATGGTGGTCATTTGATTTTATAGTTGAACAGGTCAAAGTCGTTGAATCCCATCTTGGCCAATGCCTCACGGCTCTCCAGCTGCATCTGCGGCGTGTTGAAGTCGGGGATGAGCGGGATGCGCAACGTGCAGCGGTCTTGCAAGCCGGCATCGGCCAAAATCTTCAAGTTGGCCAACAGCGCGTCGATGGGACGCTTGGTGTAGCCGAGGTAGGTCGCGGGGTGCATGTCCTTCACGTCGATGATCCAGTGGTCGATGACGGGCAGCAGTTCGCGCATGTGGCTCGTGGCGACGGCGAGGCTCGTCTCGATGTAGAGGTGCCACGGTTGCGGGGCGATTTTGCGGAATTGGGCGATGAAACGGCTGCGCAGGGCAGGTTCGCCGCCGCCGAAGCAGATGCCGCCGCCCGTGGCCTGGAAATAGATGTCATCGACCGCCACGATGTCGAGCAGTTCCTCGGGCGTGACGCTGCGGCTCGGTTTCCGATGGCACTGCGGGTTGAGACACCATTTGCAATGCAGTGGGCATCGGCCGAAAGCGACCAAGGTGGTCACGCCGTCGCCGTCGGTCGGGATGCGGTGGCGCGAGATGCCGATGATGGGAGCGGGCTGGTTCATTTATCGCAGGCGGAATGTGACGGGCAGGACGTACTTGACGCGGACGGGCTTACCTTCTTGTTTGGCCGGTGTCCATTTGGGCATTTTCCTGACTACGCGGATTGCTTCCAGCGAAAGTCGTTCGTCGGGCGAGCGCATAACCTTGATTGTTGAAATCGACCCGTCTTTTTCAACAATGAAACTCAGCGTTACGCGACCCTGGATGCCTTTTTTCGCTGCCGATTGCGGATATTTCAGATTGCTTACGATGAAGTTCATCAGTGCTGTCTCGCCGCCCGGGAATTCGGGCTGCTGTACTGGTTTCCCTTCAAAAATCATGTCCTCTCCGGTCGCTGTGGCATCCGCTTTTTCCGTTTTTGTGGCCGATGGATTTGCATCGGTCGACTTTTGTTGAGCCGTGTTAAGTCGGAATGTGATGGGCAGGACATACTTGGTGCGAACAGGCTTGCCTAATCGTCTTTCGGGTTTCCATTTTGGCATCATCTTGATGACGCGGATGGCCTCTTTCGTTAGCCGCTCATCGGGCGAGCGCATGACTTCGATTTCGGTGATTGAGCCATCCAGTTCGACCATATAGGTCAGCACAACGCGTCCCTCGATACTGTCGCGTGCGGCATCGGCTGGATATTTCAGGTTCTTTTTTATGAAGGCCATCAGTGCGGCCTCGCCGCCTGGGAATTCGGCCTGTTGCTCAACAAGACCGAAAATCATGTTCTCTTCGGTCGTTGTGGTGTCGTTCTGGCCAATTGTTTCGACGACGGTGGAATCTTTTATTACATTTTTGTCCGATGCCTGTGGTGCATTGGCCGCAAAAGCCGCCGAAATGCCCAACGACAATCCGACGAGCGAGACAGCCTTTCCTGCCGCGCGGCGCAGGGAGAGTTCGCGTTCGATGTAGCGCACCTCCGATTCGCACTTGGGGCAGGTGCCGGGGCATTGGCTGCCATCGTGCGGACATGGTGTGATTTCGTAGGGGATGCCGTTGGCGTCGGCAATCTGCTTGCGCACCTGCTTGAGGGAGGTGCAGACCTTTTTCCCGTATTTCATAGTGTAAGGTTGTTGGGTTGTGTATAGGTTGTTTTTATTGAATTTTGATGTCGGCCGATGGTTCAGGGCTGCCGCAAATTCCGGTAAAGCAGTGCAAAAATATTGTTTTGATTGCATCGGGCGCAACATTTGGGTCGGATATTGGCGCGCGACATGCGAAATAGGCCAAAAAATACGCCGAATGGCTGCAAATCGTGCTCCGAAATGTTTTTTTCATGGCTTGCATTGGGCAAAAAAATTAAGGTCTTGAAGCCCACGGCCGTTTTGTTGACCGATGAACCTCAAGACCTCTTGATGTTGGTGTGTCGCAGTGTGGTTTACAGATGGAACTGCACTGGCAGCACGTAGCGTGAACGGACAATCTTGCCCTGCATCTCTCCGGGCTTCCACTTCGGCATGAGCTGCGCTACGCGGATTGCCTCTTGCGAAAGGCTCTCGTTTGGCGAACGCAGCACTCCGAAGTTGGTCAGCGAGCCGTCCTTTTCGACCACGAAGTCAATCAGGACGCGGCCCTGGATGCCAGCGCTTCCGGCATCTTTGGGATATTGCAGGTTCTTGTTGATGAACTGCAACATTGCTCCCTCGCCGCCGGGGAATTCGGCCTGTTGTTCCACGCTGGAGTAGATGCCGTTGTCGCCGCCGTTGCGTGGCTTGGCTTCCACCACCTCCTTTGCAGGTTCGGGCGCCTTGACGCTTGCGGGACAGGATTGAACACTGTCGGCTGCTGCGACGCTGTCGCAAACTGTTGCTGGCTGTTCAACGCTGGCTGCTGGTGCCGTAGCCAACGTTGTCTCGTCGGTTTTCGTGGCCGATGGGGCTTGCACGGTGTCCGATGTCTGGTTAGAACAGGCTGCAAAAGCTGCCGAAAAAATTAACGCAATGCCGACTAAACGCAATGTCGGCTGCAACAGAATGTTGCCCATGTTTTTTCTTTTTTCCATTTTAGTGGAGATTTACGGTTAATATTAGTGTGTCGTCGAGTGCAAAGATAGTGATTTTCTGCGAGTTTCGTCATTTTTTGGCCTTTGCAGACATTTTTCTCGTTTTACAATATCATTTTGTATTCTTCTCTTGCCAAAATTGGTTGATAAATGCACGAAAAATCCGCAAAATCGCATGATTGACACGACTTTGCGGATTTTGGGAAGCGTCGTTCCGTGATTTCTGGCCGTACAAGAACATTTTGCCTTGTTTTGTTGACAAAAATAGGGATTTTGTCAGTTCATTTTTTCTTGTCCGCAAGAAAAAACGAACCAAAAAAGAACGCGCCGCTTAAAGCATCTCGCTGAAAATCTCTACGTTACGCGGGCGCTTTCCCAACTCGCTCCGCTCGGACAAGGAAAGCTTTTCCCCGCTTCACTACGCGATTTTCTTGACGCTCGCTGCTTGATGCGGCCAAAAAGTTACCATCGGCTGGCAAAAAAACACGTAGAGACGCCACATTGTGACGTCTCTACGACATTCGGCAATTTGCCCTACATTACATCCGCCAAGGTTATTTTGCGTTGATTGCAGCATTCCCCCTCCTTGGGGAGGGGACAAAGGGGTGGGGTACGGCCATAGTGTAGCGGACGATAGCGCAGGTGCGAGAATCGCGCGGCGGCAAGCCCTGTTTGAAGTCGCGTAGCGGCTGAGTTGGGCTTGCAAGCAAGCGAGGCCGCATCTGTGCCGTCCGTGAAACGTAAGGCCTTGACTTTTCTTTACTCCACTTCTTTGGGTCAAGCCAAAGAAATGGAGCGCCCTCCGCGCAGGAGAAAATCAAAGCCCCTTGAAATATTCCTCGCTCTGGCGGACAAACTCGTCGTGGCGGCGCAGGGCATCGGCATTGGCCACGGAATCCTGCATGAGTTTCTGCCGCTGATCGGCACAATCTTTTCGCCACGCGCGCATCCAACCTTCATCTTTCATCCATTTGCGTTCTTCATCGATGTAATGTCGGCATAGTGCTTTCATGTCGGTTGCGGTGGCTTTGCCGGGAATCTCCTCGCGGGTCATGGGACGTACCTCGAAGTTGTCGATGACCCATTGGCCGCTTTCCTGCTTCAGGTAGAGCTTGAACGAGTGGAAATAATGCTCCACATAGCGGCCGACAACGGGCTTTTCGTCATTCGTCTGGAAAATCACGCGGACGGAGGCTTTGAGCGAATCGTTGACATATTCCTGCCGCACGCCAACAATGTGCATCGAGTCGTCGCGATTGCCATAGAAGCCATGATGCCAGCCGCATACCAATCCATTCAGCCAGATGCCGCCCAACGGTTCGGTAAAGTCAATGCCCCAGACTTGAAATGCCTCTTGCGTGAGAGCGTAAAGCGAATCGGAAAAGGCGGCACGCATCTGTAGCGAATCGTAATGGAACACTTCGGGCTTCCCTGGCTCATAGCTTGGAATGGCGCTGAAAAGTTGCAGGATGGTGGAATCGGGCAACAGGCTGTCGGCCGGCACGGGATATTGCTTGAAATAGGCTTGCTCTTTCTGCAAGGCTTCAAGAAGTGCATCCCAACCGCATCTCCATATATATTCAAGGTCGTCGTCCCATTCGTCGGAGCGGAAATAACGGCGGTTTTCGGCATTGCAGCGAATCAACTTTTCCTTGATTCTTTCTCCCCAACTGGTAAAATTGTCCAATGCCCAATGTCCGTCTTCCCGAATAATTGACAAGGAACTTTTGTTTCCAAAATCTTTTGTAGATTCATCCTTGGAATGATAATACAGATAATCTACATCTGCAAGAACAGTGTCGCCTTTCAATTGTGTTTCAATGTCTTGTATGGTAAGCGTGTCCCACTCCATGCTACAAATAAGATGGTGTATCCAATCATTTTTTGCATCACAACACAATTCTTCGTCGGGCAAAGAAAGTGCCTCCGTATAAAGGGCGAGCAATTCCTTGGAAAAATATTGTTCGTAACCACCGTATTTGATTGAAAGGAACATCTTTTCCACCAACGAATCGGACGGCAGGTCATCGGGCAGGTTGTCTGAATCTGTTTCGTTGGCCGACGGCATTATCATCGAAGATGTGGGAGCCGGTTGTGGTTGTCCGCCGCTACACGCCGCCAGCAACGTGACGGCGAGCAGTGACATTGGACATAAAAGTGTCTTCATCGGATTAAGGTTTTGTGCGATTTGATGTTATGCGTTGGCCGATGGCTGTTGTTCGCCGCCGCTTGGTTTCCCGCCGCCACGACGGTTGCCGCCATTGCGCCGTTGGCCGCTACGCGAATTTCCGCCGCCACGGCCGCCCCGACCGCCACGCGGTGAATGGCCTCGCGAGCCGCCCTGACGTTCGCGGCGTTGGGAGACATTGGCCATAACCTCCTCCTCGTTGCATCCGCCCAGCGATTCGGGCACGGGGATGCGCTCCAGTCGCTTTTCGAGGAATTTCTCGAGGTCGATGAACTTCTGGATTTCGCGGCGGTCATTGGCCGAAACGAAGGTCACGCTCTCGCCGTCGGCATCGGCTCGGGCGGTACGGCCCACGCGGTGGACGTAGTCTTCGGGGTCGTGCGTCATGTCGAAGTTGATGACGAGCTGGATGCCCGAGATGTCGATGCCGCGCGACACAATGTCGGTGGCCACAAGCACGTTGACGCGGCCCGACTTGAAGGCGTTCATTGTATCTTCGCGCTCCTTCTGTTCGAGGTCGCTGTGCATGGCGGCCACCTGGAAGCCTTTCTTGCGCAGGGCGAGCACGACATCCTTCACCTTGACCTTCTTCGACACGAAGACCACGGCGCGCTTGTCGGGATTCTTCAGCAGCTCGTCCTTGACGAAGCCGTCGGGTTTGCCGCCGAAGAACTGTTTCAGCACACGGATGACCATGTCGGCCTTCTGCGGCTCGTAGCAGATGCAGGCCTTCTGGCGGATCTTCTCGGCCGGCTTCGACACGGCAATCTTGACCATCGTCGGTTTCCACATGATGGCTTCGGCCAATTTCTGCGTCTTGGGCGGCATCGTCGCGCTGTAGAGGATTTTCTGGCAGTCGGGCGGCAGCAGTTTGGCGATGGCCATAATGTCGTCGTAGAAGCCCATGTCGAGCATACGGTCGGCCTCATCGAGCACGAAGAAGGAGACTTGGCTCAAATCGACGTAGCCGAGGTTGATGTGGGCCAACAGACGGCCGGGCGTGGCGATGACGACATCGGCACCCTTTTGCAGACCGCGCTGCTGCTCGGCGAAGTCACGCCCCTCACCGCCGCCATAGACGGCCACGCTCGATGCATCGACGTAGTAAGAGAAGCCCTGCATCTGCTGGTCAATCTGCTGGGCCAGTTCGCGGGTCGGCGCCATGATGACGCAGTTGATGGCATCGCTTGGATAGCGGTAGCGGTTGAGGTTCGAAAGGATTGGAAGCAGGTAGGCGGCGGTCTTGCCGGTACCCGTCTGAGCTACGGCAATCACATCGTCGCCGGCCAATACGGGCGGAATGGCTTTTTCCTGCACGGGAGTACACTCACCGTAGTGCATATATTCGAGGGCCTCCAAAACGCCCTCGTCAAGGTCAAGTTCGGTAAATTTCATATTTCAAAACATTGATATTCTTGTAATTTGGCATTTGTGGCAGCGCTGGGCAATGCCTTTATTTTTGTGCCGAATCTCGCAAATTTAAGATTTTTTCCCGAATTGACAAAACGTCGGTTTCGCTTTCGTCGGTTTCAAAGAAAAGACGGTCTGACGGGATAATTCTTGCCACGTCGGGGTTGAACTTTTCGCCCAGCGCAATCGAAAGTCCGGCATCGAGCAGCTGGCGGGCGAGCTGCGGCCCCTTGCGGAAGCCGTGGATGATGACGTCGCGCTTCAGATTGGCATCGGCCACACAGCGCAGCATTTCGGCCCAATAGCCCACGCAATGGATCACGACGGGCAGGTCGAGCCGTCGGGCAACGGCCAATGCGCATCGGAAAGCCTCCGTCTGACGGTCGAGCGGCACGCCGCAGTGGTTGTCCAGCCCACATTCGCCGATGGCAAGCAGGTTGGGATTGCCGCGTAGCGCATCGGCCGCGCACCGGAACTCGTCGAGCTGATGGGCGAGGGCAACGGCATCGGCCGCAACGTGCCACGGGTGCAGCTCCAGGCTGAACGGAGCCGCGTAGCGGAAGACGGCGGGCGAGGGTGGGAGCGATAGTAGCGCGTCGGGACGTCCGGGGTGGTGCGTGTGTATGTCTGTGAGGTCGCGTAGCTGCATAGGACGGCAAAGATAGGCAATTTCCGGCATAGGCCAAAATGCACACTTTGGATTGCACTTTTTTGAGCGGCAAGTTTGGATAAGCAGTCGAAAAATGTTATCTTTGCGCTCGCTGCGTAAAATCGAAATGCAGCGGTTAATTGCCTTTTCTCCCCTTAAATTCTCAATCCGGTATGCGTGAAGACGAAGAAATAATCGACGATAGCAGCGAAGAGCTTCCCGAAGGTGACGACTCGGCGCTGGATGGGGTCGATGAAAGCGAAGAGCTTGGCGAAAGCAACAACTATACACCTCACAATGACGATGATGCGGGCGATGACAAGATTCATCACCTCGGCGGAATGTACCAGCACTGGTTTCTGGACTATGCCTCATACGTCATTCTGGAACGTGCGGTGCCGCACCTGGCCGATGGTCTGAAGCCTGTGCAGCGCCGCATCCTTCATGCCATGAACGTGATTGATGACGGCCGATACAACAAGGTGGCCAACATCGTCGGCCAGACCATGCAGTATCACCCGCACGGCGACGCCTCAATCGGCGATGCCTTGGTGCAGATGGGACAGAAAGACCTGCTTATCGACACGCAAGGTAACTGGGGTAATATCTTGACAGGCTCCAGCGCTGCCGCACCGCGATACATCGAAGCGCGGCTGTCGAAATTTGCGCTCGACACCGTGTTCAATCCCAAGACTACAGAGTGGAAGATGTCGTACGACGGCCGCAACAAAGAACCGATCACGCTACCTGTCAAATTTCCGTTGCTGCTGGCACAGGGAGCAGAAGGTATTGCCGTCGGCCTCTCGTCGAAGATCCTGCCCCNNGGGGCAACATCCTGACGGGCGACGACGCTGCCGCACCGCGTTACATCGAGGCCAGACTGTCGAAATTCGCGCTCGAAGTGGTGTTCAACAACAAGATCACGCCGTGGCAGCTGTCGTACGACGGACGCAAGAAGGAGCCGATCAACCTGCCGATCAAGTTCCCGCTGCTACTGGCTCAGGGTGTGGAGGGCATCGCCGTCGGCCTGTCGT
>DFJU01000080.1 GCA_002373755.1 Bacteroidales bacterium UBA3663
AGTAGGTCTTGTTGGCCGAACCGCCGCCCTTGGCTACCATGACGAAACGATATTCTGCACCCTCAACAGCCTCAATGTCGATCTGGGCAGGGAGGTTGCACTTGGTGTTCTTCTCGTCGTACATGTTGATAGGAGCGTTCTGGCTGTAGCGCAGATTGTCCTGGGTGAAAGTGTTGAACACGCCGCGACTCAACGCCTCTTCGTCCTCAAATCCAGTCCAGATCTGCTGACCCTTCTCGCCGTGGATGATGGCTGTACCTGTGTCCTGGCAGAAAGGCAGGATGCCCTTGACGGCGGTGTCGGCATTGCGCAGGAACTGGAGTGCGACGTACTTGTCGTTCTCCGATGCCTCGGGGTCGCGCAGGATTTTTGCAACCATCTCGTTATGTTCGCGGCGAAGCATGAACTCCACATCGTGGAAAGCCTGCTGAGCCAACAGCGTCAGTGCCTCTTTCGACACTTTCACGATTTCTTTGCCCTCAAATTGGCCGACGCTGACACCCTCTTTGGTGAGCAGTCGGTACTCAGTCTTGTCTTCGCCGAGCTGGAACATCGGCGCGTACTTGAATTCTACGTTTGCCATAGCTGGTACTTTTTTATGTGATTGTTGATGATTAAATTTTCGTGTCCGATGGCCTTGCTACGCGATTTTTTCGGCCCGATAATGCCGTCCGATGCGCGTAAGAATGTGATTCCCTTATCGCAAGCCCGCGCAAAGATAGTAAATTAGGGGTTTTTCTCTGTTGAAAATGTGCGATTTGTCGCTGTTTGCCGTTTTTTTGAAAAAAAAGTTGCAGAAATGTTTGACAAAGATGTACCTTTGCCAGACACTAAACCAAAATTTATCCACTATGAAAAAGACATTTTCGCTGGTTGCCGTCATTTTGGGCGCAATAGCAATCATTTCATCATGCGACTGTAAGGAATGTAAGACATCGGGCGAAAAGCCGCAGCACGTCGTCGAGTCGTCGGGCCTGGTAGGAATCTGGCAGCAGATGATGACCAACGAGGTCGTTGACGAAGAGACCGGCCTTGTGCTCACTGCTCAGGTTGCCCGTCCGCGCTACAAGGTAATTATGACCGATGGCACCTACTACATCATGGATGCGGTGACCGATGCCAACGGCGTGGTACACAGCAACATCGTGCACTATGGAACCTACGACATCGTGGGCGACACGCTTCAGGTCGAGCACATCGAATGTTGCAGTTTCGAGCCTCGACTCAACGGCCACGACAGCTACGTGCGCTACACGCTGCCCGACGTAAACACCTTCTCGCTCTACTTCAAGTTCGGCATCGAAGAGGAAATTCCGGGCAGCACCGAATGGACGCCTGAAATCTGGAAGCGCGTGCAGCTTTTTGAGCAATAATCGCGTAGTGTGGAATGTGTCGGATTCAGTTCTGGCGCAACTTCAAATAAAAAATCCCGACAATGGAAGTTTCAGTTTCCGTTGTCGGGATTCTTTGTGCCTTGTCACTTCTTCTCCACCAGCAGGATTCGCTCCACGCCGGCGGTCAGCAGATGCGGCGACGGAGCGCGGTATTTCGCATTGGTCCAGATGTCGGCGAACGGGTCGTGGCCCGAGTCGTGACCTACGATGGCATTGTTCCACGAATTGGCCACCCATATCTCGATGTGGTTCAGCCCTTTCTGGAGCGCGTCGGTAACGTCGATTTCGTAGGGTTCTGTCCACACCGAGCCGCACGCCTTGCCGTTGATGGTGACGCTTGCAACGTCGCTCAACCCTTCAAACCGCAGGAACTGGCGCGCCTTTTTGTCGCGTTTGGCCTTGAAGTCGAACGTGTAGCGCACGCGGCCGGAATAGTAGCGGATGCTGTCGTTTGTGGCCGATGTCCAGTCCATCAGGGTGTCGCTCTTCAGCTCGATGCCGTTCTCCTCGAAGTGCAGCGTGTAGCCGTTCTTGGGCTGGATTTCATTGGCCGAAATAACTTTTTCGGTGGTTGCGGCCAATGTCCCAGCTTTCAGACCGAAGAGCACGAAGCAGGAGCCATAGGCGGGCAGTGAGAGCATCACGCGGCCGTTGTCGTTCTGAGCCGTTGCGTAGCTGTCGCTCACGGCATCGTAAACAACTGCCTCGCGGTCGTGATGGTCGCGTAGCAGGACCTCAAATTGGCGCGGCTCGTTCTGTTGGTTGCTGAAGAAGTAGATGTCGCCGTCGGCCAATGCGCGGTGCGTGAAAAGGATTTCATCGGGCGCAATCACATCGGGCGCAATGCCGAGTTTGAGCAAATTGTCGGCCGATGGTATTCCCTCGACGACCTTCATGTCGGTGATTTTGGCCAATGCTTTATGCGCATCATCGGGCAGCGGCTGATGGTCGGGGTCCATCTTGCGCGCACCGGGCAGGGCGAGCACGCGGTACGTCGGCCGGAAATCGGACTTCACGTCGCGTAGCAGCGCATCGTAGTTGAACGAGTCGTAGTGGTAGCCGCTCGGGATGTCGATGCGTTCGGGCAGGATGCTGCGGCGCGGCATCTCGTGGCCAGTATAGACTGCAATATCGACCACGGGACGCCCCATCTGCAAGAGGCGTTGGCAACGGGTCGCATAGGCCACAAAATCCTTGCCTTCGGGCCACCACGGCTGCGTGCGCTGGAAGAAGAGGCCGATGCCGTTGAGCGTCATGCCGGGCTTCTTCGTTGGGTCGGGATTGAGCGCATAGACGTGGAAGAACAGCCGGTTGATGCCCATGCAATACTGCTTGTCGAGCAGCGGCTTGAGTTGTGCCGGCACTTCGTTGAATAATCCGCGTAGTTCGGTAAAACCTTCGGCCTGAATGATTTGCTTGCCATAGACGTGGCCGCCGGAGATGGCGTCGAGCATGTCGTTCGGCTTGTCGTGCGTCGGACTGTTGAGCCAGAATTCGCCCATCGGGATGTCGGCGTGGCGGTAGTGCTGCATTCCGTCGCTCACCATTGTCGGGGCGACACTTTCGGCGCTGAACTGGCAGTCCATGCGGCGCGCATTGGCCACAAGCGTAGGGTAGAAAATCGTGTCAATCAGTTCGGCAATAGTGGCGCGGATGTCGCGTAGCACGCGTTCGGAGGTGGCGCAATCGTCCACGGGGATGCCGACCATGAGCGGCAGATAGGGTGTCAGGCTGTAGCCGCGCCGTGCCTCGAACCATTGGCCGAAAGTCTGGACGCCGCCGTTGGCCGCCGGGATGCTGTCGCTCCAGTTCTGGCAGCCACATTCCCAGCTGTCGATGTGCATGTATTTCAGCACGCGGCGCGCTGTGGCCGGGTCGCATTGATGGAAAGCCTCGTTGAACCAATGGTCGAGCTGGCTCTGTGTGGCCGATGCCGAAAACTTGTCGCACTCCAGACCCTTGCAGTCGCCGCCCGTGGCATTCTCGTGGCCTGTGCCTGCGTGGCCGATGCGGACGATGCGCCAATCGCCTTTGGGCAGTTGTGTGCCATCGGCCAACATGATGATTTCGGCCGATGGGACATACATCGCCGGCGAGGTTGCGCTCTGTTCGGCCGATGAGACGCGCCACACGCGACCCGACTTGCCCTCCCAATCGTCGATGCGGGGAGCGGCCAACACCTTCATTTCCTGTATCTTGAGCACCTTGCCCCACTTGGCGTTGTCGAGGTCTTCGCTGCCCGATTCCGAGCCGTCGGGCGTCCAGTCGAACACCAGTTGTCGCGTGGTGACCGTGGGCAGGGCGATGGTGGTCGGCGAATCGTAGTTCTGCCAGCCGTGACGTGGCGGTACGAGCTGTTTCAGGGGGCGGATGTTGCCCTCGTCGTCGCGGTAGGAGACCTTCATGCGCAGCGCCTGCATCGAATTGTTGAACGTGCTGATTTCCAATGCGCTGACGGTAATCGGCGCGTCGTATGTGTAGGTGAAAGTACAGGCTTTTTTGGACTTGATGCGACCCTTCTCGTCGATTGTGAAGTCGGCCGACGATGATTCAATCGTGGGCTTCGCATCGGCCGTGACGGGCTGGTATTTGAGCGGAATGGCATAGGCCGCAATGTCTGAAAAATAGCCGTCGGGAGCTGCTGGGAGCATCGCTACGTCAAATTTCGTCGCCTTATCGACTGCAATGACGGTGTCGCGGCTGACCACGACCTGCATCGACTGCGCTGGTGTAATCCACGGGCCGCCGGCGAGGGCGAATCCGTCGCAGATGTGCAGTCCGATTTTCAGTCCGAGGCGGTCGGCTTCGTGCAGCGAGAAATCGACCATCTGCCACCATTCTGGCGACCCTTGACGGATGGTTCCGCCAAGTTCCGGGGCTTGGTCAACGCCGTAGATGGGCATCAGGTAGCAGCCTTCGAGACCGATTTCAGCCATCGCTTCAAGGTCGGCGGTGATGCCTTCGC
>DFJU01000074.1:0-42683 GCA_002373755.1 Bacteroidales bacterium UBA3663
GGGTACAGCATCAGGATGACTGTGAGTGAGAAGGGGACGAAGGAGCGCATCCCGATGGCGGTCGTATTGTTGCAGCCGCTGCGCATCGGCGCGCAGAGCGACTTGGACGGCAATGCCATGTTGTCCGACGTGCCGGAAGGCAACTACCGGCTTGAGGTCCACTACATCGGCTACCAGCCATACAATGTGTCGATTCTGCTGAACAGAGACCTTAATCTCGACATCATCATGACGCCGCAGTCGCTGGCTTTGGGCGAAGTGACGGTCACGGCACGGCAGAACGTGTCGGGGCAGGCCACGAGCAGCGTCATCGGACGTCAGGCCATAGACCACTTGCAGGCATCGTCGCTGGCCGACATCATGCAGCTCGTTCCGGGTCATGTGATGGGCAACAGCGACCTCACATCGGCCGCAAATCTGCAATTGCGCACGCTGGTGAACAACAATACAAGCGCGTTCGGCGCGAGCATCGTGGTGGATGGAATGCCGATGTCGAACAACGGGGCAATGTCGCAGGGCGCGTTCAATGCGGCAGCCTTCACTGGCACCGACTTGCGCCAGGTGTCGGCCGATGACATTGCTGAGGTCGAGGTGGTGCGCGGCATCCCGTCGGCCGAATATGGCGACTTGACGAGCGGCATGGTTGTCGTCCATTCAAAAGTCGGCGTCACGCCGTGGCAGTTCAAGGGCAAGCTGAACCCTACGCTGATGAACTATTCGCTGGGCAAGGGCCTGAAGATGAAGCGCGCCGGCATCCTGAATTTCAGCCTCGACTATGCGCAGGCGTGGGGCGACCCTCGGCAGAAGACGCGCTCGTTCCATCGCTACGCGGGCACCGTCGGACATGGTTTCGACATCGGCCGATGGCATTCGCAGACCAAGCTGCGCTTCATGTCGGCGCGCGACTGGACCGGCAAAGACCCCGACGCCATTCAGGACGGCACCGAATCGAAGAGCACCAACACGACCTTCACGCTGACGCACAACGGCAAGATTTCGGCCGACAGGAAACTGGCGCGCAACGTGGCCTATACGGTCGGCCTTTCGCTCACGCAGAACGACAGCCGCACGACGTCGTATGTGAGCAATTCGACTGGCCTGCTGCCAATCATCACCGCCACCGAATCGGGCTACTACAGCGTGCCGTGGCAGACGCGTTCGTATTTGGCGACAGGAATCACCGAGGGCAGGCCGGGCAACTTCTTCGCCAAGGTGAACGACACATTCTTCATCAAGGCAGGCAAGACGCGCCAGACGATAAAGGCCGGTGCCGAATACCGTTACGACTGGAACAGCGGCCGCGGCTACTACAATGCCGACGACAGCCTGCCGTTCAAGCCCAATTCCGACGGCCGTCCGCGAGCCTTCAGCGATGTGCCCGGACTGCACCAGATTTCGGCCTATGCCGAAGACCAGTTCCTGTGGAACATTACAAAGGTGAATGTGCTGCGCGTCATGGCGGGCGTCCGCTACACCGCGATGCAGCCCTTCGACGACGTCGCGACATCGGCCGTATCGCCCCGACTGAAAGCATCGTTGGCCGTCACCAAGTGGATGGAACTGCGCGGAGGCATCGGACTCAACTCCAAAACGCCCGGCTTGAACTACCTCTATCCCGACGCGAAATACAACGATGTGGTCGCCGCCAACTACATGCCGCAGGATGATGAAGCCGCACGGCTGCTGGTCTATCACACGCAGCGCTACGACGTCGAATATTCGCGCGGCATGAAGAACGCCACGACCACGAAGGTGGAGGGCGGCATCGACTTCAAGCTGCCCGGACAGCGCAAGTTGAGCATCCTGGCCTACAGCGACCGCACGCCCGACGGTTTCGGAGCGAAGACCGAATATTTCACCTACACGACAGGCATCTACACGGCAGGGCAGGGCTTGGTCATCGTGCCCGGACAGCCCACCACCGTTGACTACGCGAATCCGGCCGTCACCGTGCAGCACTTCATGACCACGGGAGCCATCGGCAATACGAGCGCGACGCGCAACCGTGGCATTGAGTACGACTTCGACTGCGGCAGGGTGCCGGTGCTGCACACGTCGTTCTTCGTGAGCGGCGCGTGGAGCGAGACGAAGACGTGGAGCAAGGACTTGAATGCCTCGTCGGTCAGTGCGGCACTGCTGCCAACCGCCTATTCGACCTACGGCACCACGCCGTTCAAGGTGGTTTATCCGTCGGGGCTGGACTACTCGCGCTACCGCCGTTTCGTCTCGACGCTGCGGGCTGTGACCAACATTCCGGCACTGCGCATGGTGGCCTCGTTCACGGCACAGGCCATCTGGCACAATTCGACCTACAGCTACGTGGCCGACAAGAACCCAATCGGCTGGATTGACGGCGACCTGGTGCGCCACGAGCTGACGTCGGACATGCTTGACGGCTATCTCGGCATGGATGCGCGCTACTACGCGACTGCGCCGGCCGACCAGTCGAGCGTCGCAGTCAGCGATTTGGTTGTCAGGGCCTCGGACAACCAGCCGAGCGAGACGCCCGTCACGTGGAACACCTCGTTCCGCCTCACCAAGGAGCTGGGCAAGATGGGCGGCCTCTCGTTCTACGTCAACAACATGCTCTTCTACGAACCCTATCTGCACGGCAACAACACGCGCACGCTCACGCAGCGCAACACTGGCACATTCTCGTTCGGAGCCGAGCTTTCACTTAATCTGTAAATGGTTATGAGACAGATATATAATCGTCTTTTGCCGAGCTTTTTGCCGATGGCTTTGCTGCTCGGTGCGTGTGTCGATATGTCCGATGTCACCCGTCCGCTCACGGTGCAGGTGCAGGTGCTTCCGCCCGACGGGATGGCCGACGTCTGCGACTTGGGCGGACGTACCGTTGTGATGTCGTTGAGCGACACCTCATTCACCGCCGTGACCGACGACGGCGGCATTGCCACGTTCGCCGACATCGCGCCCGACATCTACGATATTTCCGTGTCGTGGAAAGTTTCCACGTTGGACTATCTTTACACCGTTTCGGGCAGTCAGAACAGCCAGCTTGTGGCCGATGCCACCCTGCTGCAACTCACTACGCGAATGGTGATGGCCAGCAACATCGTCATCGGCAAGATTGCATCGTCCGGAAGCAAAGATCAGAACAACCGCACCTATCAGGCCGGAAAATACGTCGAACTCTACAACCAGAGCGACGAGGCAGTCGATTTCGCCGGACTTTACATCGGCCTGCTCGACAGCGAAAGTTCGCAGCCCTACACGTTGGCCAATCTGGCGAACGACCATCCCGACTCAATCCTCGTGAAGCAGATTTTCCGGATTCCGGCCGACGAGCCTTACCTCGTCCAGCCCGGAGGCACTGTGCTGCTGGTCAACAGTGCGGTCGATCACAGCGACGTGAGCGAGTACGAATACGACCTCACCGAGGCCGACTTCGAGGCCAAGGATGCATCGGGCACTTACCAGAACAATCCCGACGTGCCTGCGTTGGAGAACGTCTTTTCGCACCTGTCGGGCTCATCGAACATGAACCTCGTGCAGGGCGGGCCTTGCGGCGTCGTCATTTTCCGCACCGACATCGACGTGACCGCCTTGCCGCGCACCTACGCCTACGGCAAGACCAAGGGAAGCCAGTGGCTGCTGCTGCCGGTTGACGTCATTCTGGACGGCGTCGATTACCTGCACAACAAGGTCACGGGCGTCGATGCAGGCACCAAGCGTCTGCCCGATGCGGTCGATGCCGGCTACACGTACATCAACGCCATCAGCGGCAAGTCGGGCGAGGTCGTCTATCGCCGCACGGCTTCGGTGACGGCTGACGGCCGCATCATCCTCGAAGATACGAACAATTCGAGCAACGATTTCCAGATTTCCACCACCATTGCACCACGCCAGTATGATAATGAATAAGAAAATCCTGCCCGCCGTTATTCTCCTTTCTTGCGGCCGATGCCTTTCGGCGCAGGAGCCAGCGGCCACCCTCACCGACTGGTCGTCCTACCGGCTGATGGACGCTGTGCAGACCCTCCGCCGCACGCACAACGCGGCGGCATTGTCGGTCGATACATTCGCTACGCGAGGTTTCGCGCAGTTCGGTTTTGTCCATTCGGCCGATGGTTTCCACCGCGTGCAGGAGGGGACGGGCGGCAATGCGCTGCATTTCCAGACCGAGCGTTACCAGAGCATCGGACAGAAACTGGTGGCCTATGGCCGGTTCGACTTCGACTACGGCCACGTCAGGAACCGCGCCTGGTGCGACGTGCGCAATGCCTACGACGGCAACCCGTATTTCGCCGGCAGCAGCGTGGCCGGCAGCTACGACAACATGGACTTCAGCCTCACGGCGGCGTTGGGCACGGTCGAGTTTTCTGGCTGGCGCTTCGGCGGACAGCTGGACTACGGCGTGGGCGACTTGAGCCGTCTGCGTGACCCGCGTTCGCGTTCGGAGATGCTCGACTACCGCATTGCGCCGTCGGTGAGCTACAGCGTTGGCCGTCAGACCATTGGCATCGATGCGCACTACCGCCGCCGCAAGGAGAAGATGCCGACGCTCACCACCGTGCAGTCCGATCCGAACCTGGTCTATTACCTCATGTCGGGCATGGAGAACGTGAGCGGAACGGTGGGCGGCTACAGCAGTTTTTCGCGCGAATGGGTGAACCATGAGTTCGGCGGCGGCGTGACCTACGATTATCGCCGCACCGGTTTCTCGACCACCGATGCCGTCAGCCTGAGCCGTGGCGCGGAGGATGCTTTCGGCCAATACAAGTACGAGCCGGGCCGCTTCTTCGACTACACCTATGCCGCACAGAGCCTGAACCGCTGGAGCATCGGCCGCAAGCTGCACAGCCTGGACGTCGAGGTCGTGGCGCGGCAAGCCTATGCCGACGAATACCGCCAGTCGCTCGTCATCGAGAAAGATGCCGCAACAGGCTACAACACATATAGTTACACGCGCCTGCTCACCTACAGGAAACGCTATCAGGTGGAGACGCTCGACGCCACATTGCGCTATCAGCTGCACTTCCTCGGCGACGTGGGCGAGCGCGGCTTCGTCGGTGTGTCGGCCAATGTCACATCGTCGGCCAACAAGCACGTGCTGCCCGAGTCAAAACTGCATCATGCGCGGCTTGACGTTGCGGCCGATGGCGGTGCCTCGTGGATCGGCGGCCGTCTGTGGGTTGAGGCCGATGCCGGCTACAGCCCGTCGCTGAGGGCTTCGCTTTCGTTGGCCGATGCCACAACGCCTTATGCCACCGGAGTCTTGCTGCCCGACCTGGATTGCTACGCGGCCGACTATTGGCACTGCGGCATCCGTTGCACATGGCATTTCACGCTGTCCATCAAGGGATTGCGCTCCATGTGGTACGTCGGCGGCTCATACAGGCACCTTGACGCATCGACCTCGGCCACGAACGACGCCTTTGGCCTCACCGTCGGACTTTTCAACTGATTTTTTTTATTTGCAAACCATTAAAAAATAGATGATTATGATGAGAATTTCTACTTCAAGATGGCTGGCACTTTCAGCCGCAATGGTAATCGCATCGGCCGACGTCATGGCTGGCGACGGAACACAGGCATCGCCCTACACCGTGAGCGAACTGCTCGCGCAGAAGGAGGCATTGGCCGCATCGAAAGACTCGCTTGGCGCATCGAACGTCGTCTGGGTGAAGGCCGACCTGAAGGGCCTGGGCGAGGATGGCGCATCGGCCGAAAACAGCAGCGATGTTGCAGCCGCACTGTTCGGCGATGCCGATGCCACGTTCGTGGGCTACAGCGACCAGATTTTGGGAGGTTTGGCATTGGCCGACCTGACCAACACGACCGATTTGCTCATCGCGCTGAACTACCAGAAGGGCGGACAGCCGTCGGGCAATGTCGAGTATGCGAGCATCAAGGGCGAACCGACCAACGAGCTGCACTTCTCGCTCGTTGAGGTGCAGGGTGCGTTGTCGCTGACAATCAACGGCTTGCTCGGCTACCACATTGCCAGCGGCTACCGCATTCCGGCCAATGTCATCGCCGTCAAGGTGGGTGCCGGATATTCGGCCTCAAAGGGTGCCTACGTCAACTATACGAATTTCGATGGCAACGATGCCGACGTCCACAACACGCCGAAGGACTGGGCTTGCGTCCTGATGGCGCAGTCCGGCACCTACGACTTCGCCCTGACCGCCGGATTGTATGAGCAGGCCATGAGCAACGGCAACGGCATGAGCGCAGGCACACAGGCTGGCCTGAATGCCGGCACAACCAAGAACCGCACCCGTCTTGCCTTTGTGAACGACGGCAGCAAGGCCGGCTTCGAGCGCAACAGCGACGAGAACTGCACCGTGACGTTGGCCAACAAGAGCGACGTCTATCTGCAAGTCAGCTCGTTGGCCACCAACTTTACGGGCAACTTCGCTTGGGAGACCGAGGCCAAGGACTGGATTACGTGGGGCGGCGGCCAATACGGCGACTTCCACAGCACGACCGGCATCGAGGCTGTCGGCGATGGGGTTGCGGCCAATGCGACATCGGCCATAATCGACCTGAACGGTCGCGTAGCCGCAAAGGCAGTCCGCGGCTTCAATGTCGTCGGCCATAAGGTCGTCTTCAACAAGTAAAACATAAGTCCAATGAAGAAAACACTTTTCGTAATTCTGGCAGCCTTGACGCTGCTGCCCGAACCGGCAGAGGCAGGTCTGCTGTTTTGGAAGAAGAAGAAACAGCCGGCCAAGACCGAGGCATCGGCCAAGCCGAAGAAGAAGGAGGTGCGCCCTGAGGCCAAGCAGGGACTGTTCAATGTGCAGTTCTACAAGGACGAATGGTATTTCCAGATTCCCGATTCGCTGCTGGGCCGTCCGTTCCTCTCGACTACGCGGTTTGTGGCCACGCCGGTCGAACTCGGCGTCTATGGCGGCGAGCTGGTGAACAGCCACGTGCTCTACTGGGAGTTGCAGGACAAGAAGCTCATGCTCAGGGCTTTGGCCTACGATGCGTCGGCCGACAGCACTTCTCAGATTTACCGCGCGCTGGTGGCATCGACCGAGACCCCGATTGTCGCTGCTTTCAAGCTGGACAGCATCGGCACCAAGACCGTGAGCGACACCATTCCGGCCGACAGCGTTGCCGGCACACCGCAGCGCATCAGCAAGCACACGTGCTACAGCATCAAGGTGACCGACTTCCTGCGCGGCGACAACGTAGTGACGGGCATCGGCACCGAAAAGCTGAAGCGCTACGCGGCCGGAGCCATCCGCGCCGAACAGAGCTACATCAAGTCGGTGCGCACATATCCGATTAACACCGAGGTGCAGACCGTCAAGACCTATGCGGCCAATGCTGCCAACCAGAAGAGCGTGGCAGGCCGCCTGACGGGACTGATGACGTTCAGCCTGAACACGTCGTTCGTCATGCTGCCCAAGGAGCCGATGCGTCCGCGCTACTCCGATTCGCGTGTGGGCTATTTCCTCGAAAGCCACCGCGAGTACAACGACGAGCAGCAGATGGTGCGCCGCCGCGACATGGTTGCGCGCTGGCGTCTGGAGCCGAAGTGCGCAGAAGACGTCGAACGTATGCGCCGCGGCGAACTCGTCGAGCCTAAGAAGCCCATCGTCTATTACATCGACCCCGCAACGCCGAAGCAGTGGCGTCCGTACCTCATCCAGGGCATCAACGACTGGAATGCCGCCTTCGAGCAGGCCGGCTGGAAGAATGCCATCCGAGGCGAGGAGTGGCCAGAAAATGCCGACTCGTTGGGCATGAGCCTCGAGGATGCGCGCTACTCCGTCGTCCGCTATTTGGCATCGCCCATCTCCAACGCCTACGGCCCGCGCATCAGCGACCCGCGTTCGGGCGAAATCATCGAAACGCACATCGGCTGGTACCACAACGTGATGCAGCTCATCCACGACTGGTATATGATTCAGGCCGGCGTGAATGACCCGCGTGCCCGCACCATGCGCTTCGACGACGAACTGATGGGCGAACTCATCCGCTTCGTCAGCAGCCACGAGGTCGGCCACACGCTCGGCCTGCGTCACAACATGGGGGCATCGTCGGCAACTCCGGTCGATAGCCTGCGCGACAAGGCTTGGGTCGAGGCAAACGGCCACACGGCAAGCATCATGGACTATGCGCGCTTCAACTACGTGGCTCAACCGGAGGACAACATCGGACCTGCCGGCATCTTCCCGCGCATAAACACCTACGACAAGTGGGCCATCGAGTGGGGCTACCGCTATTTCCCCGACGTCGTGGCCGATTCTGCCGGAGGTGAGGCGGCTCGCCTTGCTGCGGCCAATGAGGAGCGTCTGATCCTGAACCGGATGACCATCGAGAAACTGGCCCAGAGCCGCCGCTACTGGTTTGGCGGTGAGGGCCACGACAACGACCCGTTGGCCCAGACCGAAGACCTCGGCGACGACCAGATGCGCGCCAACGAATATGGCATCAGGAATCTGAAGCGGATTGTCGGCCAACTGCCCGAATGGACCAGCGAGGAGGGCGACTTGAACGAGAATCTGGAGCAGCTTTACACCGGCGTCGTCGGTCAGCTGCGCCGCTACGTGGGTCACGTGAACGGCAACATCTGCGGCCTCTATCACAACTACAAGAGTGTCGAGCAGGAGGGTGCCGTCTATGTGCCGGAGGAGAAGGCGCGCATGAAGCGGGCCATGAAGTGGCTCGACGAACAGATTCTTACCGAACCGACTTGGATTATCGAGCCGGACTATCTGCGCCGTCTGACCCGCGACCCGCAGCTCTATGTCCGTCCGTTGGCCGACATGGCCGTCGCGACGCTCTGTTCGGCAACCACCTTCGGCCGCGTAGTGACTTTCAGCACGGCCGATGGAACCTACCAGCCGGCCGACTACGTGAACGACATCGTCCAGATGTTCTTCCGCGAGGCATCGTCCGGCCAGAAGCTGAGCCGCTGGCGCCGTCACATTCAGGTGCAGGCCGTGCAGCGCCTGTTGCGGTCGTGGGGCATGACCATGAGCGAAGATTCGCACGCATACGTCACGATGGCGTTGCAGCAGATTCAGCAGCGCGTCCGCAATGCCGGCGGTGATGCCGCCACCCGTGCTCACTACAAGGACATCGACATGCAGATTACCAGCGCGTTTGAAAATTGATTCGGCCGCTGTGCATCACACAACAAAGGAGCCTCGGATTCAATCGCGAATCCGAGGCTCTACCACTAATTACTTGAATTTATAATATGAAAACGGAGCTTTAGAAGTTGTCGTTGTTGTCGCCGAAGCCGCCGCCTTGACGCTGGCCGCCTCTTTGTCCGCCCTGACCTTGACGCTGTCCGCCGAAACGCATCATGACGCTGCGGTCAACCTTCTTCTCGAGATATGCGATGTAGGTCTCGTCGCCAATCAAAGCGCGCAGTTCCTTGCGGTATTGTGCAGTGAAGGCTTCGCGCTTTTCCTGCATTGCCTTGCGTGCCTCTTCGCTCATTTTCTGGCCTTTTTCAGGACGTGCGTTCTTCATCATTTCCTTCTGTTCGGCCTGCTTGCTTTCTTGCAGCTCGTAAATTTTCTTCAACACTGCATCGTCGATGCCCATGTGGTTGATGATGGCGGTATCGACCACGGCATCCATCATGCGCGGGCCGCGTTGGCCACCCTGGCGCTGGTTGTTTTGAGCGATTGCGCTGAAGCACATTGTGAGGCAGATGCCTGCAAGGATTACAATCTTTTTCATAGTCTTTGGGAGTTAAAAAGTTTGATTAATTGTTTTGTTTTCGGGGGGATGCCTTACGGCTTTTTACCCGTTTGTTTGCCATTGTGACGTTGCATTATCTGTAAGGTTTAAGTCCATCGGACGAAAAAAAATGATTTTTTGAAAAAAGTTTTGTCCGACGTTGCCCAATTCACTCAAAAAGACTACCTTTGCACCCGCAAAACCGCAAGATAGCAGTGTTTTGTCCTGCTTGGATAAGCAAGTATTAACCAATTAAAATCAATTTGCGAAATGGCTACAAAGATCCGTCTGGCAAGACATGGTCACAAAGACTACGCTTTCTATTCAATCGTAGTCGCAGATAGCAGAGCGCCACGTGATGGTAAGTATATTGAGAAGATCGGTACTTACAATCCAAACACGAATCCTGCTACCGTCGACATCAAGTTCGATCGTGCCCTCTATTGGGTAGAGACTGGCGCACAGCCAACCCTCACCACCCAGCACATCCTCTCACACGAAGGTGTCCTCCTCATGAAGCACCTGCGTGGCGGCATCAAGAAGGGTGCCCTCACCGAGGAGCAGGCTAAGGCTAAGTTCGACGCTTGGAAGGCTGGCCGCGACGCTAAGGTCGCTAAGGTCATTGCTAATCAGGCTGAGGCTGCCAAGAAGGTTGCAGTTGCTGCAGCTGAGGCTGAGATCGCTGTAAAGAAGGCTAAGGCTGAGGCCGTTGCTGCCAAGAAGGCTGAGCTCGCTGCAAAGGCTGCCGAAGAGGCTGCTGCAAAAGCTGCTGAAGAGACTGCTGCTGAAGCTCCTGCCGAAGAGGCCGCCGCTGAGGCATAAAGCTTATGTCGAAGGCAAAAATAACAAGGAGGTGTGCAATCGCATGCCTCCTTTTCGTTTGTCTATGGCCGATGTCGTTCGCCCAGACTGTCGTGCAACGCAATCGCGTGATGTTCTACAACTGCGAAAACCTGTTCGACCCATCGGACAATCCGGCCAAGAACGATGACGAGTTCACGCCCGAAGGCACGCGCCATTGGACATACGGCCGCCTCAAGCAGAAGACAACGAATCTGGCCAAGGTGATTGTCGCGGCGGGCGAGGGGCAACCTCCGATGCTGGTCGGCCTTGCGGAGGTGGAAAATGACAGCGTGCTGCTTCGCCTGACCCGTTGGACGCCGCTACGTGAGTGGGAATATAGTCGCGTAGTGACCGATTGCGGCGACACACGCGGCATCAACGTCGCGCTGCTCTATCAGCCGACAGATTTCCGCTTGCTCGGATGGTCGGCCGTCCGTGTCGCCCTGCCCGAAGGCGCCCGTCCGACACGCGATCTGTTGCACGCTTGGGGTCGTGTTGTCGGCGGCGATACGCTCGATGTCATCGTCTGTCACCTGCCGAGCCGTCTGGGTGGCGTGAAGCGCAGCAATGCGAATCGGGCAGCCGCTCATCAAGCGATTCGACGTCTGTGCGACAGCTTGGAGTGCGTCCGACGAAGCCCGCACGTGATTGTGATGGGCGACATGAACGACTATCCGGACACGCGTCTTCTGCGCAGGAACATGAATTTCGGACACGGCCTTACCAACTTGATGATGCCGTTGCAGAAAGCATTGAAACGCAACAAGTTGCAATATGGCTCTCACAAATATGGCGGCGAGTGGGGCTTCCTCGACCAGTTTTGGGTGAACGACGGCCTGATGCCCTCCGCTACGCGAATTCCGGGCGCGAAAAGTCGCCTTTGGGTGTCGGATGCAGGCTCGTTCTGCCTGCCTTTCATGTTGACCGACGATGCAACCCACATCGGCCATCGCCCAATGCGTTCGTACAACGGTTTCCAGTATGAAGGCGGATTCAGCGATCATCTGCCAATCCGTCTTGACCTCAACATCGAATACGAATGAGAGTGGGGTAGAACTGGTCGCGTAGTGAAACGTAAAACGGCCGCTCCATAGTCGGAGTGGCCGTTGATTTTTTTTCGCGTAGTGCGTTGATTTACTTGTATTTTTCGCGATAGACATCGCTACATGCGCCGAAGTTGAAATAGATGCCGGCAATGCTGTCGCTGTTTGCCTGTACGGTCATGTGGTCGATGGGCATTTCCTCGACCAGCACTTGATTCAGCTCCAGATGGCGTCGGTTCAGAATCTCGTATTCATGTTCGATGTTGATGACGTGGTAGGCGGTTTCAGCCGTTTCGCCATCGCCCGACGAACAGATTGCATCGACGATGCCTTGCACCTTGATTTCCCACACGCGGGCGACGTCGGTGCTGTCCATCAGTTGGTAGCAGATCGGGATGATGCTGAGGGCCGTGAGGTCGAACGGATTGTCGAGCAACGCCTCTTTCGCTACGCGGATTATTTTGTCGCAAGTGTCTGTGTCGTAGTCACTTTTCAATATTTTTTTGCGTATTTCGAGCAACTTCTTGTTTTCTCCGTGGTAGGGGATGAAGTCTTCGCTCAATGGGAATCCGTAGTACAGCGCGCGGTATTCCTCGAGCACCAATGTCGTGTCGCATTGCTCGAAGCGTTCCATCAGTTTGGGGTAGTGGAACTGGCTGTTGCTGTCGGTGATCTGTTGGCGGATTGCAGCGTAGTCGGGTGCTGCGACGTCTTGTGCGTGCAGTGTGAGGCCGGCTGTGAGCAATGCCAAAAGCGGAAAGATGATTGTTTTTCGCATTTTCGTTAGGTTTAGAATGGCACTGCGTTTTGCGATGGTGCCAAATCGTCATTCGAGAAGGTTTCGGCAGTGCCGGGCACATCGTTCATGCGCGACGACAGATTCTGATTCGGATAGTCCGTCATCGTCGATGTGATGCTGGAGGTCTCGTCGGGGTTCTGGAACCGGACGAATTGGCCGATGAAGCGCAGTCGGACATCGCCCACGGCACCGTTACGGTGTTTTGCAATGATGATTTCGGCCATTCCGTGCAGGTCATTGCCCTTCTCGTCCTCGTAGATCTTGTAGTACTCCGGACGGTGGATGAAGCATACCATATCGGCATCCTGCTCGATGGCTCCCGATTCACGCAGGTCGGAAAGTTGTGGTCGTTGAGCGCCGCCCTGTCGGTTTTCGACGCCACGGTTCAGCTGCGAGAGTGCGATGATCGGGATGTTCAGTTCCTTGGCCAATCCCTTGAGCGAACGTGAGATGTTGGACACCTCCTGCTCGCGGCTGCCAAACTGCATTCCCGAGGCATTCATCAGCTGGAGGTAGTCGATCATCAGGATTTTCACGCCGTGTTCCTTGACCAGACGGCGAGCCTTGGTGCGCAGCTCGAAGACTGAGAGCGACGGAGTGTCATCGACATAGATGGGGGCACCCTGCAATTCCTTGATGCGCGTCATGAGCTGGTTCCATTCGTGCGGTTCAAGTCGTCCGCTCTTCACCTTGTCGCCCGTAATTTCGCACGTGTTCTGCAACAGACGGTTCACCAGCTGCAGGTTGCTCATTTCGAGGCTGAACATGCCCACCGGAATATTGTAGTTGACTGCCATGTTCTTTACCATCGAGAGTGCGAACGCGGTCTTGCCCATAGCCGGACGAGCTGCAATGATGATGAGGTCGGTGTTCTGCCATCCGGAAGTCATCTTGTCAAGTTCTGTGAAGCCTGTCGGCAGGCCCGAAAGACCCTCGGCTCGGTTTGCGGCCTCTTGTATCTTTTTAAGGGCTTCATCGACGATGGGGTCAATCTGCTGGGTGTCCTTCTTGATGTTCTGCTGCGACAGCTGGAAGAGGTTTCCTTCGGCCTCCTGCATCAGTTCTTCGATGTCGGTCGTTTCGTCGAATGCCGCAGCCTCGATTTTGCCCGCGTAGCTGATGAGTTCGCGAGCTAAAGCCTTGTGTGCGATGACCTTGGCATGGAATTCGATGTGTGCGGCCGAGCTGACTTTCTGCGTCAGCTGCGAGATGTAGAGTGGACCGCCGATTTGTTCCAGCGTGCCGTCATGCTGCAACTGCCATGTGACGGTCGTCAGGTCGATTGGATTCTGGGCCAATGCGAGTTCCTGAATCGCCGTATAGATCAGCTGGTGCTTCTTCTCGTAGAATGTGTCCGGCTTCAGGATTTCGCTCACTTGCGAGTAGGCGTCCTTTTCGAGCATCAAGGCTCCCAGGACGGCCTGTTCCATCGAGATGTCCTGCGGCTGGAGCTTCCCTTGTATGGAAATTGGTTGCGTGGCGGCCGACTGTCGTCGGTTGTTTGTCGGTTGTGGCATTGTTCTGGTAGGTGTGAATTGAATAGTTGTAGCTGTAAGTCAGGTCGATATGCCTGTTTTTAGTGCCGTTGGGGCAGACGTGTCTGTCTGCCCCAATGGTTTATGCGTGTTGCCAACGTCGTTTTGCCGACGCATTTGGCGATATGGCTTGTGCTATGAATAGTCGCATCAGATCAGGCCACCCTTGCGAACCTTAGGCTTGTTGTCCTTGGCCATCTGCTCGTCGATGAGGATGCGGCCGCAATATTCGCAAACGATGATCTTCTTGCGCATTTTCACGTCAATCTGGCGCTGTGGTGTGATCTTGTTGCAGCATCCGCCGCAAGCTTCGCGCTCAATCGGCACGATGGCAAGGCCGTTGTGAGCCTTCTTGTGGATGCGCTTGAATGTGGTGAGCAGTTTGGTGTCGATGCTGTTTTCAATCTTCTTGGCCTTGTCGCGCAGGGTTTCCTCTTCGCTGCGTGTTTCGGCAATGATTTCGTCCAGTTCGCCGCGCTTGATGTCGAGGTCGTTCTTGCGCTCCTCAATCTCGTGGCGTGTGTCCTCTACGCGGATTTTCAGGTCGTCGATGCTCTCCATGCTTTCGCGGATACGCTTGTTGCACAGGGTTACTTCAAGGTCCTGATATTCAATTTCCTTGGTGAGAAATTCGTATTGCTTGTTGTTCTGCACGTCGTTCTGCTGCTCGGTGTATTGTGCAATCAACTGCTGTGCTTCGGCAATTTTTGCCTGCATGTTGTTGATCTTGTTCTGAGCCTCATTGATGCTGTTGTTGTAGTTCTCGGCGCGCTTGTTCAGTTCGTCGATTTTTGCCTCCATGTCAGCAACTTCGGCCGGCAGTTCGCCGCGCAGGTTCTTGATGCGGTCGATTTCCGATACGAGCACTTGCAGTTTGTACAGATTGGTCAACTTCTCGGCCACTGTCAATTCTTTTTCTACTTTTGCCATAGCTTTTTATTTTAGTTTGAATTATGTTTGAATTCTGTTTAAACGCAACAATTGCCATACGCACGTCGGCCGATGTCGGGGGTATTCCTCTTGTCCGATGCAACCTTTGTCGGCTTGCATCGCCCCGTCATTTAACCGGCCACCGAGTGAATCAAGCAGACCGGGCTGACGTCATATAGCAAATGTATTGGAGTTTCTCTCTCCGTTTCTGGGGCGCGAAGGTACGTTTTTTGTGCGATTTGACCAAATCCCTGCGGTTAAATTTTCAGGAATGGCTCGTCTTCGCTTTCTGCATCGTCCAGATTTACAAGTCCGACTGGCAAGTCCATGCGCACTACGCGATTTTCGTCGTCGATTTCTTCAATCAGGTCTTCGGCGGCAGGAATCATCAGTTCCGAGCCGTTGTGGTCAACGATGAAGAGCACGTTGGCCGTCATGTCGTTGATGTCGCTGATCGTGCCGAGCTGTCCGAGCGTCGCGTCTTCAACCGTGTAGCCAATCAGCCCAAGTTCCTCTTCGGCCTGTTCGTCGTAGGCTTTTGCCTCTTTGGCCGTGAAGCACCGTCGGTCGAAAAAAAGTTTCTGCCCGCAGAATGTTTCGGCTTTTTCGAGTGTATCGACATCCTCGAGCTTGAGCAGGATGGACGACGAGCCTTTCCAGCGGTACGATTCGATGAAGAAAGGCACGTTGATGCCCTCCATGCGGCACACGAGGTAGGGGCATTTTTTGACATCGTCGAACACTGCGTCGCTCACCGTCACGTTCATTTCGCCCTTCAGGCCGTGCACCTTCACGATGGTGCCGATTTCTATGAGTTGTTCGTCTTTAATCATCTTGTCGTGTGATTTTTGCGCCGAGGGCGTTCAGTCGTCCGTCGATGTTTTCGTAGCCACGGTCGATTTGGCCGATGTTGTCGATGCGGCTCACTCCGTCGGCACTCATGGCTGCAATGAGCAGTGCGATGCCGGCTCGGATGTCGGGCGATGCCATTCGGGCAGGTTTCAACTTGTATTGCTTGTTTAGTCCGATGACGGTGGCGCGATGCGGGTCGCACAAGATGATTTGCGCGCCCATCGTGATGAGTTTGTCGACGAAGAAGAGTCGGCTCTCGAACATCTTCTGATGAATCAGCACGGCGCCTTTTGCCTGGGTTGCGGTCACGAGCATCACGCTCAGAAGGTCAGGAGTCAGGCCTGGCCAAGGTGCATCGGCGATGTTCATTATCGAGCCGTCGATGAAGCTCTCGATCGCGTAGTGCTCCTGCGACGGGATGTGGAGGTCGTCGCCTTGCTGTTCGATGCGGATGCCGAGGCGGCGGAATGCGTCGGGGATGATGCCGAGGTCGGGCACCGAGACATTCTTGATCGTGATGTCGCTTGCCGTCATTGCTGCCATGCCGATGAAACTGCCCACCTCAATCATGTCCGGCAGAAGTCGGTGTTCGGTGCCGTGCAGTTCGTCCACGCCGGTTATCGTCAGCAGGTTGGAGCCGATGCCTTGAATCTTTGCTCCCATTCGTACAAGCATGTGGCACAGTTGCTGGATGTACGGTTCGCACGCGGCGTTGTATATCGTAGTTGTGCCATTGGCCATGACTGCGGCCATTATGAGGTTGGCCGTGCCGGTGACCGATGCCTCGTCGAGCAACATATAGCAGCCTTGCAGTCCGTTGCTGGGTGCGATGGCTTGGTAGATGTGACGGTCGCCATCGTATGTGAAACTTGCGCCAAGTGCTTGTAGTCCAATAAAGTGTGTGTCGAGGCGGCGTCGGCCGATTTTGTCGCCTCCGGGTTGCGGCAGCTGAGCGTGGCCGAAACGTGTGAGCAGCGGACCCAGCATCATCACCGAGCCGCGTAGGGCAGACGACCGATGTTGGTAGTCGATGCTGAGCATGTAGTCTTCGTCGAGTTGCGCGGCGCAGAATGTGTAGGTGCCTTTTTGCGGATGGCTGACCTGCACTCCGATGCGTTGCAGGAGGTCAATCAGGTTGAGCACATCCAAAATTTCGGGTATGTTGCTGATTGTGACGGTTTCGGTGGTGAGCAACGTGGCGCAAATCACTTGAAGAGCCTCGTTCTTGGCTCCTTTGGGCACGATTTCGCCGTGCAGCCTATGTCCGCCTTCGATGATGAAACTTGGCATTTTACGTTAGATTTTCGTTCAGTTGTCTTCTTTCGTGAGGTCGAGTTTGAAGTCGTCGCGACACTTCGGAACCCACTGCTTCTCAAGTGGTTTGCGCGTGGCTTCGTTGTAGCTTCTGCGACTGCGGCAGGTGTCGATGCTCGCGTAGATGGCATTGCGCATTGCAGTTGCATCAGCCATCGACTTTCCGGCCATGTCGTAGCCGACATTCTGAATCGGATAGGTCAGGATGAGCGGCATGCCCGATGCGAATCCGATGGTGTTGTCGGGCGACAGGCTGGCAATCAGCTTGTGACGCGCCTCTTCTTCCTCTTGGAACAGCACGGCATCGTAGTGCTCGAAAAGTCCTTTTTCGATGAACTCGTCGGCCGCAAATGGCCCGAAAATGACCAGTCCGTCGTCGCGTAGCTCGTTCAGGCTGCTTGCAATGTCCTGTTTGCCCGACACTATGGCGATGCGTGGTTTGATGAAGCCGAAATCTTCGCGTAGTTGGGCTACGATGGATTTCATGTCGGTCTTGAACGCCTCTTTTACGATGCCTTCGCCCAATTCCGTCGTGAACTCCAGCGGTTGCAGTTGCAGGATGCGGAGCCGATTGTTCAAAATCCAGTCAAAGCCTTTCTGTTCCGATTCGATGGCACGTCGCACGAAGTCGCTCAGCGAATGTCCGTCTGCGTTGTTGTCCAATTGGCCGGGCGCACACACCAGCACGTCGATGATGCCTGCCTTGAATGCCTCTATTGCCGCATTGAGCGAGTCGGCCTCAGCCTTGAGCGATGCTTCGGTCTGCTTTCCCCACTCGATGTGCGGTTTTTCCTTGCACGCGTTGACCAGATTGACGCGCCCGTCCATGATTTCTTGTGCCGATGCGATTACTTCGAGCGGAATGGGCTGTTCGATGTCGATGAGCCTTGCAGCCTGCATGAAGCAGTCGCCGTCGCTGAACACTACAGGCGTGCAGAATTCCATCAGTTCGGGTGCGGCCAATGCCTTGGCAATCAGTTCAAGTCCGATGCCGTTTATGTCTCCGTGGGTGATACCAACTCGTGTCAATTTCATTTGTTCGGTCCGGTTTATTCCATTGTGATTTCAATTTCGCTCATCATGTTGTCCGACGGCAGTTTCAGGGTGTAGATCGATGCTTCGAGCGTGCGGATGAGGCGACGTTGGCCGTCGTTCGGGGCATAGACAAAGCCCTCGGCAATCACTACGCGCTTGTTCATCTCGTCAAGTCGCAGGTGGCTGACAAATGGACCTGCCATCAGTCCGTTCTCCATGCGCCACATTCCGCGCAGTTCGCCGACGTACTTTCCGCCCACGTTCAATGCCTTGTATTCGGGCAGGATGATGCGTTTGTTGGTCGTCACATACGAACCTTCGATGCCGCCTTGTATGTTGGCTTTCATCACCGAGTCGCGCACGGCAACGGCTCCTTCGAGCGAGAAGATGTTGGCGTCGGTGTAGGGCACGCTATAGACCACGATGTGGCTCTGGCGATCCATGTAGTCGTCTGTCACCCAGAAGAATGTCGAGTCGGTTTCGCTGCGGCCCGGTTTCTTGATTGAGAACGGGATGTGCATCGACACGTTCTGCAGCTTCATCAGACGGTCTTCTTGCGTGACGGCGTTGTCGCGCTCCAATTTCTGCATTGCACGGCTGATTTCGGCTTTGACGAAGACGTTGCGCAGGCCTTCCTGCAGTGTCATGATGTAGTCGGCCAAGCTCTGCTGGTCGCTTGCGTACATTTTAACAATGACCTGCCCGCGTGCGTATTTGTCGCGTTCCATCGAGACTCGTGGCTCTGTGCCGTTTTGTGGGTCGATGTTGACAATCACGATGTTGCCCAGCGTGCGGATGTCGCGGATGAAGTGCTCGGGCAGGATTGTGCTCACGTAGAAGTACTCGTCGCCGTGCGGCATACATTCCATCGGATGCTGGAACACGGCCAACAGCGAGTCGTAGAGCGGCGTCTGGTTGAGTTGCACCTGTTGCCCGTCGGAACCCTGGCTGTAGGCTGGTTTGAGGTCTTGTTCCATGACGATATAGACGTCGTAGGCTGCACCCGTACACTCGCGCATCAAGGCTCCCGATGCGCCTTTCGTGCAACCTGTCAGCAGCGCGATGGCTGCACCGAAGATAAGAAGAAAGTTCGTTTTCATATCGTGCTGTGTTTGTCTGTTTTAAGTCAATTTATGGTCGATGAAAGATTGAAAAATGGACTGCGCCGTATTTGCGTGTCTCCTGATAGCCCGCTACGTGGGTAAAATCCTGGTCTTTGCCGTGTTCGAGGATGAAGATTCCGTCGGTTTTCAGCAGCTGGTTGTCGAGCACCAGAGCAGGCAATGTTTCCAATTCCGGCAACGCATACGGAGGGTCGGCAAAAACAATGTCATAACGTCCGTCGCCGCTGGAGATTGCTGCCTGCGATTTCAGGAATTTGAACACGTCGCCGCGCACCAGATTCAGTTCGTGTCCGATGTGCAGCGTGTCGGCCACCTTGCGGATGAATTGTTGCTGCTGATGGGCGAGTTCCACGCAAGTGACCTGACTTGCACCTCGGCTCAACAGTTCAAAAGTGATGGAACCAGTTCCGCCAAATAGGTCGAGTGCCGTGATTCCATCGAAATCAATACGGTTTTGCAAGATGTTGAAGAGGCTCTCTTTAGCAAGGTCGGTGGTCGGACGGGCTTGCAGGTTGCGAGGCGCCTCGAAGCGTCGGCCTCCGTATGTTCCGCTTATGATTCGCATTGTTTGATGTATTTTCCAATTTCTTGCCGTATGTCAGCAACTTCGGTTTGCAGATAGAGCTTGTCATCAAGCACGTCAAGGCCGCTTTGTGTCCAACAGTTCATCATGTGGTAGATGGTGCTTTCCGTGTCGTTCACCTCAAAGCGGTTGGCCAGCACCAGGTTACCGTTGGCAAAGACGATCAGGTTCAGATGCTTTTCGCTTGCATCGGCCACCATGCAATTGCTTTTCGCCTCTTCGTTGTCTGCCCATTGCCGATATAGTTCAAACAGCGGATGTGTGAATTCGACATTCGGCCAGTTGCGTAAAATGAAATGGTACATCTGGCTGTCGATGCCGAATGTGAAGCGGATGCCGCGCACGTCATCTTTCAGTTCGACGAGTGTTTCCTCCTGTTCGGCCGACGGGAGCGTCGTTCGGTACATCAATTCGGCTGTCGAGGCTTCGATGTCGGTGGGGGAGAGGCAGAAGCGCAGGTTCTCGACCGAACAGATACATTCATCGGTATCGGTTTCGTCCGATGTCTCAAGCGCTTCGAGCATAGCTTCCTCCATCCGACGATTGAAGTCTGCTCCTGGATGTATCGGAAAGAACTGATTTAGATAAGAAAATCCATCCGGTTGAAGCCGGATGGATATCTTTCTGACGACTTGTGTGGTCATGCTGTATAGGTTACTCCCAGTTACCGGCGTTGTTGTTAGCCTGATTGGCATCGCCTACCTGAAGACCAGGATATTTGTCTTGCTCCTTGCGGTCGGCAATCTTGTTGGCCAACTCGCCTTCGTTCAAGCCTCGCAGGTAAACCTCGTATGGAACTTTGGCCTCGAACAAGCTCATGTTGTAGCCAGATGCTGTTGTAACAGAGCCAAGTACCAATTCGAATGTGTCGTTCTTTGCCTCCTCAATCGGGATGTACTGGATGCGGTCGATCCACTGCATTACGTTGCGGCTCATCAGTGAGGTGTCGCTCTCGAGGATGCTCACTTTCATTGTGTCGCGGCTGAAGGTGTTGATGTCAAGGCCGAACTTCTGGATTTCCTTTGCATACTTCTTTGGGTCGCAGAGGTACTTCCAGGCATTCTTCTCGTTCAAGCCGTCGGCCAGCTGCTGGTCGGTCAATGTACCTTTCTTCACGCAGATTGAAATTTTCTCGTTCTTGGCGAAGTCGATGAGCTGCTGCCAGCTTGCGCAATAGTTCTGGTGCATGTCTCGATGGAGCTCCTGCAAGGTTCTGATGTCCTTCAGACGCTGGATTACGATAGCGTCACGCTTAGCTACATCTGCACGGAACTGCACTGGAATCTGAATACTCTCGTAGCACATCCAGGCCAGCAGGCACGCTGCTGCAAGAAGAATCACATTTAAAACGATTTTCATGATTTGGTATATTTTAATGTTGATTTTTTTTTGAATTTTTTTTTACGACCGCGAATATACGGACTTTTTTATGAAATGTCTATCTTTGCGCTGAAAAAAATATAAAAATATGCCGATAAGCAGTTTTTTTGAACAAAAAATCGTACAAAAACTCCCATTCAAGCCAAATCGGGGTCAACAGGATGCGATTGAGGCACTCTCAGCGTTCATTCTCGACGAATCTGGCCGCGAAAGAATCTTCGTCCTGAGGGGCTACGCGGGCACCGGAAAGACCTCGTTGGTCGGTGCATTGGTCAAGGCAATGGACGAAATGCAGATGCGGACTTTCCTGATGGCTCCAACGGGACGTGCGGCAAAAGTCTTTGCTCAAAAAGCTGAAAAAACTGCATTTACAATACATAAGAGCATTTATCGGCAACAGCGTTTCAGTGTCGAGATGGAGGGCTTTCAGCTGCTCGACAACCGGCAACGCGATGTGCTGTTCATTTGCGATGAGGCATCGATGATTTCCACGTTGAACGAAGGCAGCCCTTTCGGGACGGGCAATCTGCTTGACGACTTGATTGAATTTGTGTATAGTGCTGAAGGTTGCCGTCTGTTGCTTGTCGGCGACGATGCCCAGTTGCCGCCGGTGGGGCAGGTGCGGAGTCCAGCATTGGATGTGAACCAGCTGCGCGGCTATGGATTGGAGGTCGTAGCCATGCAGCTCACCGAAGTGGCCCGACAGCAGCTCGATTCGGGCATTTTGGCCAATGCGACCGCCTTGCGCCAGCAGTTGAACGATGGCTTGGTCGAGGCTCTTCCGCGTGTACGTTATAAATGTTTTAATGACGTGCGACGCATCGATGGCTATGAATTCCTCGAATGTCTTGAGACGTCGTACAGCCGACAGGGGGTGGACGATACGATAATCATCACAAGGTCGAACAAGCGCGCCAACCAGTTCAACCAAGGGGTGCGCAACCAGATTTTAGGGCGCGAGGAGGAACTGTCGGCCGGTGACCGTCTGCTCGTGGTGCGCAACAATTATTTCTGGGGAAAGGAATTCGACCAGCTTCCGTTCATTGCAAATGGCGATGTGGTCGATGTGAAACGGGTGCGGAATGTGCGCGAGATGTACGGGTTCCGATTCGCCGATGCCGAAATCCTGTTGCCCGACTACGACATTGAGACAGAGGTGACGCTGATGCTCGACACGTTGGCCGTCGAGGGGCCGAATTTGCCGCAATCAAGGCAGCAGGAATTGTTCGCGGCCATCGCACAAGACTATCCGGAAATCCGCAACCAGCGTGACCTCTACAAGATGATGAAGGCGAACCCGTATTTCAATGCCCTGCAGGTTAAATATGGATATTGCGTGACGTGCCATAAAAGTCAGGGCGGACAGTGGAGCGACGTCTATCTCGATGTGGGCTACATTAACCCCGAACATCTTGGCGTTGACTTCTATCGATGGATATATACGGCATTCACCAGAGCCACCCAAACACTCTACTTGGTCAATCCGAGCGAAGATATGCTTGCGAGCGATTGAAAACCTCGTGCAATTGATTGTTTTTTGTTGAAATATTTTGTCGAACGAAATAATTATATTATTTTCGCGGCCGGAAAATTGAAAAAATAGCATATAAAGATGAAAGTAATGAAATTTGGCGGTACGTCTGTCGGCTCGGCCCAGCGTATCAAGAATGTTGCCAGTCTGGTTGTCGAAGACGGTCAGCCTAAGGTCATTGTGTTGTCTGCCATGTCGGGCACTACGAACTCTTTGCTCGAAATTGCCGGCTACTACAAGTTGCAGAACTCGATTGGAGCTGCCGACGTCATCAATCGTCTGGAGCAGAAATATGCAGAGACCATCGACGAGCTCTACAGCCAGGCCGAATATAAGCAGAAGGCCAGCGAGGTGATCCGTGGTATCTTCGATTATATCCGTTCGTTCGCCAACCATCCGTTCACCATTTTCGAGGAGCGTTGCATCGTCGCACAGGGTGAGCTGATGAGCACCAACCTGATGAATCTTTATTTGCAGCAGCAGGGCGTCAAGGTCGCTTTCCTGCCAGCCCTTGAGTATATGCGCATCGACAAGAATGCCGAGCCTGACTTCAAGTATATCGAAGAACACTTGAAGGAGCAGATGGCCGCATTCCCCGACCAGTTGATCTACGTGACGCAGGGCTTCATCTGCCGCAATGCTTACGGCGAAATCGACAACCTGCAGCGTGGTGGTTCGGACTATAGCGCAAGCATCGTCGGAGCTGCAATCCGTGCCGATGAAATCCAGATCTGGACCGACATCGACGGTATGCACAACAACGATCCTCGCTTCGTAGAGGGTACTAAGCCGGTTCGTAACCTGAACTTCGACGAGGCTGCCGAGTTGGCCTACTTCGGAGCAAAGATCCTTCATCCGACCTGTATCACTCCGGCCCGTATGTACAACATTCCGGTGCGTCTGCTCAACACGATGGAACCTTCGGCTCCAGGTACGATGATCAGCAACCAGACCGAGGCCGGCAAGATCAAGGCCATCGCAGCAAAGGACGGCATCACCTCCATCCGCATCAAGTCGAGCCGAATGTTGCTCGCCTATGGCTTCATGAGCCAGGTGTTTGAGGTGTTCGACCGCTACAAGACTTCGGTCGATCTGGTTACGACCAGCGAGGTCGGTGTCTCGTTGACCATCGACAACGACAAGAAACTTGATGAAATCGTTACCGAACTGAAGAAGTTCGGCACCGTTCAGGTGGACAAGGATATGGTCATCATCGCAGTAGTCGGCGACATGAAGTGGGACAATCTCGGCTTTGAAAGTCGCGTAGTTGAGGCTATGGCCGATGTGCCGATCCGTATGATTTCGTACGGTGGCTCGAACTACAACATTTCGATGCTTGTCAAGAAGGATGACAAGATCAAGGCTTTGCAGAGCTTGAGCGCACATCTTTTCTGAATCTGACAAAAACAAATATGCCCTTCCCTTGCGTCGGGAGGGGCATCATTATTTAAAAGCGTTTGTGTTATGAATTTTCCGATTGAACATTTTGCCGGAGTAAAGACTCCGTTCTATTATTACGACAAAAACCTTCTCCAAAAAACTTTGGACACCATCAATACGGAGGCTGCAAAGCATCCTGCATTTCGCGTGCATTATGCTGTCAAGGCCAACGTCGATCCGACTGTGTTGGGAATCATCAACCAGAGCGGTTTGGGTTGCGACTGCGTGAGCGGTGGCGAGGTCGAGACCTGCTTGAAGGCCGGTTTCCCTGCCAGCAAGGTCGTTTTCGCCGGAGTCGGTAAGGCCGATTGGGAAATCAATTTGGCGTTGGATGCCGATATTGCATGCTTCAATGTCGAGTCGATTCCGGAGTTGGAGGTCATTGACGAACTGGCTGCGGCAAAAGGCAAGGTCGCTCGTGTGGCCATCCGCGTCAATCCGAATGTCGATGCACATACGCACAAATACATCACGACGGGCTTGAGCGAGAACAAGTTCGGCATCTCGATGGAGATGTTGGACGACGTCATCGCATTGGCCGTGAAGTTAAAGAATGTAAAGCTGATTGGTCTGCACTTTCACATCGGCAGTCAGTTGCTCGAACTGGAGCCGTTTGCGATGCTTTGCGACAGAATCAACAAGTTGCAGGAGCATGTCGAATCCATGGGTATCCGTCTGGAGACAATCAATGTGGGTGGCGGCCTGGGCTGCGACTACGTGAATCCCGACGAGAATCCGATTCCGGACTTCGGCAGCTTTTTCGATAACTACGCGAAACATCTGCAACTGCGTGAAGGTCAGGAGCTTCACTTCGAGTTGGGACGTTCCGTCGTTTGTCAATGTGGCAGCCTGATCAGCAAGGTGCTCTACGTGAAGGAGGGCTTGAACAAGAAATTCGTCATTCTCGATGCAGGCATGAGCGACTTGATTCGGCCGGCATTGTATCAGGCGCATCACAATATCGAGAATATCAGCGCTGAGGCTGCTGGCGTGCAGGATACTGACAAATATGACGTCGTTGGTCCGATTTGCGAGTCGAGCGACTGTTTCGGCACCGATGAAGTGTTGCCCGTCACCAAACGCGGCGATCTGGTCGCATTGCGCAGCGCCGGTGCATACGGCCAGATTATGGCATCGCACTACAATTGCCGAGCCATTCCAGCCAGCGTTGTGCTTTGATGTGGCGCGAAAAGTCGCGTAGTAGTGTTATTTTTGGAAAATATTGGCCGACATCATTATGTCCGATGCGGCAAAAAGTGAAATCAGATGAAAATTGGGTTGTCGTTATTAGTGGTGAATTGTTGCTTTTTGAGTTCAATTTGGGCTCAAGAAGTCGTCACTGCGCCGTCCGATAGCCTTGGTTCTCTTGATTCGGCAGCCGATTCTGTGGTTGCTGCCGACACCATTCCCAGTGAAGTTTTGTCTGACGACCTGTTGCTGATCGACGACATTGTGGAACTCGACAGCATCGGGTCCGACACCGTCGCCGAACCTCAGCAGCCGGAGGTCGTATTGCCCGTCTATCCCGCATTGAGACAGGCGTGGTTGCGGTTGTGTCCGATGCAGGAGCCGTCGGTACAGGCCATCAGAATTGCGCAGGCCGATTCGTCGAACGTGAGTGAAATCCGTCGGCAAGTGGACGAAATGCCCGGCAATTCGTCGTTGAGTTATGCCCAGCGCGATTTGCGTTTGCCGCTCATGCTCGATGAGGAAGTCCCGTCGTTCGAGCGTACTACATTGTCGCAACAGGCACAGCAACAGGCCGAAGCGCAGGAGGCGTTGTCAGGTGCATCGGCCGCAAATCCGTTCAGCCAGCAACTTGCCTACGGCGGCTTGCAAATGGGTGCGGTGTTCAACTACGCGATTCGTAACCTTGCGTCGGTGAAAGATGTGCGGAAGAGGGACAGCGACTTGCCGATAGAACGCAAACTCATTGAACGTCAATTGCTTTCGGGCGACGAGCAGGTCGATACGGGGCTGGGTCTCGAACTCGAAACTGCCAGCTTGAACATGGAGCAGGTCGTCTTCCACGCCGACAAGTGGCATCGGAAGGGGACAACCGATTTGCAGATTTCGCAGACGGCATTGAGCGACAACTGGTACAAGGGCGGGGACAACAACATGACAATCTCGACCTACGACAAGTTGGCCTTCAGCCGATATGACGAGAGCAAGAAGACGACGCTCGACATCACCCTCGAACTGCGTTTGTCGGGCTACTATACGAAAGCCGACACGGTGCATCCGATGCGCGTGAATGACAATCAGTTCCGTGCCGATGTGAGCTACGGATACAAGGCATGGAAAAATTGGTACTACAGCACGTCGGCCTACATCAAGACGCCGGTTTTGGAGTACTACGCGGCCAACAGCACTGTGGTGAAGAACAGTTTTTTCGCCCCGATGGAGTTCAACATGGCCGTCGGTATGGACTTGAAGTTGACGAAGAACAAGAACATCACCTATTCGCTGATGATAGCCCCGTTGTCATACAACTTGAAGTATGTGGGCGACGACCGCGTTTCGGAGACAAGTTACGGCATAACCGAAGGCAAACGGTCGCTGAATCAGGTCGGTGCATCGGTGACGAGCAAACTGGAATGGAAGATTTCGGAGTCGGTCAACTGGTCGTCGCGTGCCTATTTCTTCACCAGCTATCACAACGTCGTCTTTGAATACGAGAATACTTTCAATTTCACAATCGGTCGCTACAGCACTGCCAAGATTTATCTGTATCCACGTTTTGATGACAGTGCTGATGACAAGCTGCAGATGAAGGAAATGTTTGCCTTCGGTCTCGCATTTGTGTGGTAATGGATTGGTAATCAGACTTGTAAAACTCTATATAAAACTATTAATAAAAATGACTGAATCGGAAATAGCAAGCGGCCTGCGGGAAATCTGGAACTATTTGTCCGAACCGCAACAGAAGGCTTTGATTGACAATGCAATCGGATTGAACTTCGACAAGGGAGACTACATCTATCACGATGAAGAGGAATCGATATATCTCTATTGCATGGTGAGCGGCCATGCGAAGTTGGAGAAGTCCGGCGTTGGCGGACGCAGCCAGATTATGCGTATGTTCCAGCCAGGCGACATTTTCGGTTACCGCAGTTTTTTCGCCAACCAGGAGCATACCACCGAGGCCGTTGCCATCGAAAATGTTCAGGTTGCCTGCATCCCGATGACGTTGATTGAGCGATTCTGCCTCGTCAACCCCGATTTGGCCATGTACTTCTTGCGCAATCTGGCGGTCGATCTCGGAAAGTCGGATTTGCGCACGCTCGACCTTACGCAGAAGCACATCCGTGGCCGTTTGGCCGGAAGCCTTGTCTTCTTGATTGACAAATATGGCATGGAGCCAGACGGCCGCACGTTGAACATCTCGCTTTCGCGCGAAGATTTGGCATCGCTGTCGAACATGACCACGAGCAACGCAATCCGCACTTTGGCCAGTTTTTCCGACGAGGGAATCATCTCGGTCGATGGCCGACGCATCACGGTGCTCGATGCTTCAAAGCTGAAACACGTCAACGCGCAGGGCTGAAAAGTCGCGTAGCAAGACGTCCGATATATGACAATCCCGCACTTCTTATGACGAGGTGCGGGATTGCTTTTTATTGGTATTTTACAAATTTGTATTTCTCTCTCAGTTCTGCCTTCTTTTCGTCGGGCAGCGAGGTGAAATACGCCTTCCAGCCTGGGCAGAAATTGATGTGCCAACGCCAGAAGCGGCCAAGCAGAGATTTCGGATTCTGGTCATACTTCGCACGGAATTTGCAGTTTTCGCAAGCGTAATTTGCCATTGTTCATTCGGGTTTTATAGTTGATACTTTAGAATGTGAACGATTTGATTTCCAATAATTTGATGCCCGATGGTGCAAGCTGCGTCACAAAGGACATCACTCATTGTTCTTGCCGGAAAGCGCGTCGATTATGCTGTCCAGTTCGCCAGCCAGATTCTTATAGTCGGCCAGACTGAGCGGGCAGGCAGACAGGCGTTTGCCCATACCGGCCGGAATCAGCGCGTAGGCCTCTTCCTCCATCGCGTGGCCGCGTTCTGTAAGGCTGACGATTTGTTGCCGATGGTCCTTCTCGCCACGGCAGCGCACCACGATGCCCTGTTTCTCCATGCGTTGCAGCAATGGCGTGACGGTGTTCGTCTCGAGCAGCAGCCTGCGTGCGATGTCATTCACGGGCTGGACATCGTTTTCCCACAGCACCATCAGCACAAGATATTGCGGATAGGTGATGCCCAACGCGTTCAGCATCGGAGTGTAGGCCTGCGTGATGAGCCGCGTAGCAGCATACAGGCGGAAGCATATCTGATTGTCGAGTTGCAGTTCGGTGTGAGCCATAATTATAGCATTGCTTCGATTTCCTTCTCGATATTTTCAGGCTCGGTGGTCGGCGCAAAACGCTTCACGACATTGCCGTCGCGCGAGATGAGGAATTTTGTGAAGTTCCACTTGATGTCGCTGTCTTTTTCGACGCTCTTGCTGATTGTCTTGAACAGCGCTTTTGCGGCCTTTGCCTTCACGCCTTTATATTCTTCGACGGGAGCCATAGCCTTCAGGTATTCGAAGATCGGGTCGGCCGATGCGCCGTTCACGTCGATTTTCTTCATGATCTGGAACGTGACGCCGTAGTTCAATTGGCAGAAACCTTCGATTTCGCTGTCCGAACCCGGGTCCTGTTTGGCGAACTGATTGCACGGGAAGCCGATGACGACCAATCCCTGTTCCTTATACTTCTGGTTCAGGGCCTCCAGACCGGCGAATTGTGGAGTGAAACCGCACTTGCTCGCAGTGTTGACAATGAGCAGAACTTTTCCTTCAAACTGCTTGAAATCCAATTCTTTGCCTTTGCTCGTGAGAGCCTTGAAATCATAAATCTTTTCCATAGAAAAACTGATTTGAAAATTTTACGTTTTGATTCAAATTTAATCCGAGATAGAAAAAGCTTTTCCCTTTTTCCGATGCAAAGATACGGCAGAAAATTATATCGTGTGCGATACTTTGGTTGATTTCTTCTGATTTTTGAAAATATATCGTGTGCGATATAAGTATTTGTCATGTTGGAGTTGCAATTTTGGCCGATGTCGATGCCCGAAACGGCAGGAAGTGGCGCAAACGGTTCGTGCTACGCGACTTTTTCATCGGCCGCAACAGAAACAATGAGCGCATCGTGCAATAATTCAGCGCGACGTTCGTTTAAACAAAACGCGCGCATGGAACCGAATTTCAGCATCATCATTCCGCACCACGAGACGCCACGGCTGTTGTCGCGGCTGTTGGCCAGTGTGCCGTGGTCGTTGCAGCTCGAGGTGATTGTGGTCGATGACGCGAGCGGGGCCGAAGCATTGGCCGAGGTCGAAAAACTGCACGACGAGTTCGATTTCCAGCTCTATTGCATCGACCGTCACACTGCTGGAGCTGCGCGCAACGAGGGTCTGCGTCATGCTTGTGGTCGATGGCTCATATTTGCCGATGCCGATGACTATTTCACGGCCGATGCCGCACGGTTATGGCAGAAACACGTCAATGACACGGCCGATGTGGTCTTCTTCGACGTGACGAGCGCCTACAGCGACAGCGGACGGCGCGCCTATCGCGACCGGCAGGTGAAACGGCTCATCCGTCGCAGCCTCTGCGAACGCAGTCTGTGGCCGTTGTGCGCGCTGCACACCAATCCGTGGGGCAAGATGGTGCGGCGCGCGTTGGTCGTCGAACGTCGCATCTGGTTCGAGGAAATTCCATCGGCCAACGATGCAATGTTTTCCGTTCAGGTCGGTGTGGAGGCCGCTCGCGTGCTGCTCGACGAGAGCGAGATGTACTGCGTGACGGTGAGCGACGGGAGCTTGACGAGCAACCTGTCGCGCGACCGGTTTGAGAGCAACGGCGAGGCCCGTCTGCGCGTGAATGCCTATCTGCGCGATGCCGGATTGGGACGCTATCAGCTGTCGGTGCTGAACTACCTGCTCGGGGCGTGGCGCTACGGCATCGGCTATGGCTGTCGGGTGTTGCGGCGGTGTATGGCCAATGGAAATCGGCCGTGGGTGGGCTTCTGGCACGTGTTCAATCCTGTGAATTTCTATCATAGTCTGAAGTCGGTCCCGAAGTGATTGATTTTTACCACGGAAAAAACACGGAAATTTCTGAAAACACGGAAATGTCGCTTTTTAATCATGGTTGGATGATGTCAAATTTTTCTGTGAATTTCCGTTCTTTCAGAGTATTTCCGTTGTGAAAAAAAGAGAGATCCTTCACTTCGTTCAGGATGACATTCGAAAAAAAAATAACAATGAAGATACGTATCGTTTCGCCTGCGGGCAGCATAAAAAGTCGCGTAGTGGAGGCCGGAATGGCCACGTTGCGCAGTTGGGGGCACGATGTGACATTGGCCACAAATGCCCTGGAGAGTTATGGCCGATTTGCCGGCACGCCCGAAGAGCGCGCGTCGGACATCGTCGAGGCTCTGCGCGACCCGGACGTCGATCTGCTTTGGGCAACGCGCGGCGGCTACGGCTGTATGCAGATATTGGACATGATTCCGCTCGATCTGGTGCGCGAGGCGAAGAAGCCGATTGTGGGCTACAGCGACATCACAGCCCTGCACGCGCTGTGGCACAAGGCTGGCGTGAAAAGTCTGCACGCGCCGATGATGAAGCACCTTGGCGAAGAGCCGACGCACCGCACTACGCGGACTTTGCGCGAGGTGATTGCCTACTACGAGAAGCATGGACAATTTCCGCCGCGACACAACGGCCTCTTCGTGCGCGACTGGAACGCCGAGCATCCCGAAGCGCAGATTTTGGCCGATGAGGTGGCCTTCGTGGGCGGCAATCTGAGTGTGCTGTCGGGTCTGCACGGGACGCCCTACGACTACGATTACGAGGGGAAAATCCTCTTTGTGGAGGACATTTCGGAGTCGCCCTACAAAATCGACCGCATGATGCAGCAGCTGCGATTGATGGGTGTGTTGGACAAGGTGCGCGCTCTGGTGTGCGGCCATTTCACGGGCTGCGACGAGGATCCGCTCATGCCGGTCAAGCTGTGGGACAACATCCGCTGGATTGCGTCGCCGTCGGACATCCCCGTCATCATGGGGGCTCCCATCGGCCATGAAGTGGAGAATTTTCCGGTTGTGGTGGGATAACAACTCAGACCCCCTCCCAGCCTCCCCGAGGGAAGGAGAAGTCCCGAATCTCGCGGATGATAAAGTAATTCCTTAATTCTCAAATTATTGAGCTAAAAATGAAATCATTTTATTTGAGCATATCGACGATGGCAATCGCATCGGCCATGATGGCGGCGGCAGGCGACTGGACGGTCTATCCGACGGTCGGAAGCTATTGGCGGATTGAGGCATTGGCCGACAGCTACTATATGCTGAACGGCAATACGTTGGTTGTGGCCGATGCATCGGACGTGAACAATGCTCGCACCTTGACGCGCACCGACGGACTGAACGGCAACACCATAGCCGACATCGCAGCATGCCCGTCGCGCGGAAAATTGGCCATCGTCTATAGCGACGGCAACATCGACATCATGCTGTCCGACGGGGCGGTGCACAATCTGCCCGACTACGCGAATCACACCATCACGGGCGACCGTTCGATTGCTGGCATCGGCATGAGCGGCGACACGCTTTGGGTGAGCACGGGCTTCGGCGGTTTTTGTGTCGATATGGCCGATGAGGTTGTCCGCACGACGCTCTACGACGCATTTGAGGCCGATGCCGCAGCCCTGTCGCGGTGCCGCAAGGTAGTGGCCGGGCATGTGAACGACGAGGCATTGGCCGCAATCATGAACTCGATGCAGGAGGTGAACGGCGCGCAAGTGCAGCAGGCGGCGCAGATGTCGTTCGCGCACGGACGGCTGTATGCCGCGCAGAGCACCTACAACGACTACGTGAATTATCAGTGGGGCACGCCGGTCATTTCGGTGCTCGACACGGAGAGCGGCACGTGGCGCAACATCACATCGTCGCGCATCACCCCGATGCTGAAGAAAATCGACGAGAACGCCCGCTTCCACAAACTGACCGACATTGTGCCCGACCCGTCCGACCCCAACCGCATCTACGCCTCGTCGCTCGAGGGCGGCATCTACCGCTTTGACGGCGATTCGCTGACGGGCTACTGGAACGCGTATCTCGACTCGGCGGGCATGACGGCGTTGTTGTCAGCCAATGATTACCAGAAGACACTCTACACCCGCGTCGGAGCGCTCCTCATGGACGACGACGGCTACCTGTGGTTCACCAACGGCGACAAGAAGACGGCCACCACGCTGCGTTGCATCGCTCCCGACGGCACATTCTACACCTATCCGACACCGGGCTTCACGGGTTTCAGCAACGGATATTACGGCATCATCGGCCGCCTTGTGCAATCGACCGTCAACGTGAACCACATCAAATGGATGGTGCGCACGTTCCACATCAACAGCAGCGCGGTGTGCATGTATCACGACAACGGTACGCCTGAGAAATTGGCCGACGACACCTGTTCGATGTTCTCCACAATCACCGACCAGGACGGCAACACCTATTCGCCCACCTATTTCCACGACATCGCCGAGGACAAGGAGGGCCTCATGTGGCTGCTGACATCCATCGGCCCCTTTGTAATCGACGACCAATACGTCGCAATCAACACGCCTGGCACGGTGCGCCGCATCAAGATTCCGCGTAACGACGGCACGAATCTGGCCGACTACCTGTTGGCCGAGGTCAGTTGCCGGTGCATTGTGGTCGATGCGTCCAACCGCAAGTGGATTGGCACCGACGATGCCGGACTTTATCTGCTTTCGGCCGACGGAATGACGCAGCTGGAGCACTTCACGACCGACAATTCGCCGCTCTTCAGCAATCGCGTGGCCGGTCTGGTGATGGACGATGCGACGGGCACGCTCTACATCGGCACCGACGGCGGCATCTGCGCCTACCAGACCGACGTGCTGAAGGATGTGGCCGACAATGAATCGGTCTATTGCTATCCGAACCCCGTGCGCAAGGACTTCACGGGCGAGTTGAGCATCCTCGGCTTCAAGAACGGCTCGACCGTCACCATCAGCGACATGACCCACCACGTCGTCTTCCGTCAGGTGAGCGACGGCGCCATCATGCGATGGGACTTGCGTGGCAACGACGGCCAACGCATCCGCCCCGGTGTCTATTACATCGACGCCATCGAGGAGGACGGCAAGAAGGGCGGAAGTTTCAAGTTTTTGGTATTTTAAAAGGGGAATTAAAGGGTAGTAAAAGAGTAGTAAAAAGGGAGTAAAAGGGACGATACTCGCTGATTTTCAGAATTTACGAATGGCGTCTAAAACTTCCGTCAAACACAACAAACGTCTTTTTTACTCCTCTTTAATCGCTTTTTTACTTCCATTTAAAAATAATGCAAAAGGCCTATTTTTTCCCGTCGGAGGGGCGGACACCGTTCGGAAATCCATATCCCAAGAACTTCAAGCGTGCACTTGAGGCGGCGCATTACGACGTGCTCTACAGCCGCCGTTGGCCGACCGTCCTTGGCACGCTTTCTCTGCTTTGGTATGCGTTCAGTGCCGATGTCTTTTTCCTCAACTGGCTGGAAAACGTGGGCGTGATGCATCTGCCGCTCGTGCAATTTCTGTTGGCGCGTGTGGCATTGGCCGTAATCAGACTGCGCCGGAAACGCATCGTCTGGATTCAGCACAACCTCACGCCGCACGAAGGCTCGAACTGGATGACGCGCTCCATGCGCCGGACGCTTTGCCGTGTGGCCGATGTCGTTGTCTCGCATTCCCGTGAGGCGGCCGATGCCATTCGCGCGGAGGTCGGCGGGCGTTCGGTCTATCTGTGCCATCCCGTCGCGCCTGTCCCATTGGCCGCAACCGTGCCATCGGACATAAACGAAACCGATACGGACGTCTTCATTTGGGGAAAAGTGCTGCCCTACAAGGGCGTAGCGGAGTTTTTGGCCAATGATTTTGTCCAACGTGGCTCGTTGACCGTCAATGTGATTGGCCGATGCGATGATCCCGCCCTTGCGCAGCGCATCGAAAGCCTTTGTAATGAGCGGATTACGTTCAAAAATCGCGTAGCGACGTTCGACGAGATTGCCGAGCGATGCCGCAGCAGCCGTTGGGTCGTTTTCCCCTACATCGGCGAGTGTGTGTCGAGTTCCGGCGCGTTGATCGACACCGTCGTGATGGGCGGCAACCCCGTCGGCCCCGACCGTGGCGCATTCCGCGATTTGGCCGATTTGGGCGTGTGCCGTACCTACCGCAACGATGAGGAATTGGCCGCAATCCTGCAATCGGACTGGCGCATCGACGACGATGCCCGTCGGAAATTCATCGACGAAAATTCGTGGCCGATGTTCATCGAGAGGATACTCGAACTGACCTCCCCGATGGGAGGAGGAAGAACCATCGGCCAAAAAATTTAATATTTAGAATTTAATATTTATCCAAAGGATTCTCGTGCATATTCTTGAATTACCATCATTTTTCCGTCCGCATGGCGGCAATTTCTGCCTCGAACAGTCGCGCGCGCTCAAGTCGTTGGGGCATGACGTGCGCATCCTGTCGTGTACGCAATTGGCCGTCACAACCGACCGTTTTTTCTACTTCAACTCGCCGCGCGGCTGTTGGTGGGAAGACATCGACGGAATCGAATGTTACCTCTCGTTCGTGCATGGCGTGCCGAAAATGGTGCGTCTGAACCAGCAGCGATGGGTCGAGCGCGTCCTGTCGATGTACCGCGACTACAAGGAACGCTTCGGCCGACCCGACCTCATCCATGCCCATTGCTCGAAGTGGGCGGGCGTGGCGGCGCAGCAGTTGGCCATGCACGAAGGCATCCCCTACTACGTGACCGAGCACCTCAGTTCCATCCTCTACCGGCGCGATTTCGGGCCGAACTGGGAGTTGTGTCCGTGGGCGCGACCGCTCATCCGCGAGGCAATGGAGTCGGCGCAGTGCGTCATCCCAGTGGCCGACGAGCTGGTCGAGGATCTGCGTCCGTTTTTCGGCGACAAATACCGTTTCCGCACCGTGTCGAACATCGTCGATGTCAACTTCTTCGCGCGCAAAAAGGGCATTGTGGCCGATGGCGCATCGGACAAGAACCGTCCCTTCCGCTTCGTCTGTCTGGCGCGCGCCGACGTGAAGGGCAAGGGATTTGATGTGTTGGCCGATGCCTTGAAAGAGGATTGGCTGCTGCACAACAATGCCGAACTTCACGTAGCCGGACGCGGCACTTTCGGTCTGCGACGACTTTTTCCGCAACGCGAAGTCATCCTGCACGGCGAACTTGACAAGACCGGCGTGCGCGACCTGCTCTGGCAGTGCGATGCTCTGGTGCTGCCGACACGTTGCGAGGCACAGCCGCTTGTGCTTTTTGAGGCGATGTGTAGCGGTCTGCCCGTCGTCACGACCGAGGCCGTTCCGCAAAGTGTGCGCATCCCGGGCGCCTGCACCGTCGTGCCGATTGGCGATGCCGCTGCGCTACGCGATGCAATGTCGCACGTCATGACGCTCACGCCCGACCCAGCGTGGGTGGAACAGGCCTGCGAGGTGGTTTCGCCGCAGTCTGTGGCGCGACGGCTTGAGGCGGTTTTTATGGAGCGTTGAAGATTGAAGAAACGAATATGGCAGACAAGATGACGCCCGAACAGCGGCACAAGTGCATGAGCCACATCCGAGGCAAGGACACACGACCCGAGATGGTTGTGCGCCGCTACCTGTTTGCCCACGGCTACCGCTACCGCCTGCATGAGATGCGTCTGCCCGGCACGCCCGACATCGTGATGCGTCGGCTGCACACGGTCATCATGGTGAACGGCTGCTTCTGGCATGGGCATGAGGGTTGCCGATACTTCGTCCTGCCGCGCACGAATGCCGACTTCTGGCAGGCAAAAATCGAGCGAAACAAGGCGCGCGATGCCGAACAGCGCACAGAGTTGCGTGCCAAAGGCTGGAACGTCATCCAGATTTGGGAGTGCGAGCTGAAACCCTCCGTCCGGCAGGCGACATTGCAGCGTCTGACCTTCACGTTGAGCCGCATCGAGTTGGGAATCATTGGCCGTAAAAAGCCGAAAGCGTACGACTACGCGGAAAATGGGCCGGCGGTGCGCATGGTGGCCGATGGGAGTGGAGAGGAGAAGAAAGCTTGAAAAATCTCTTTTAATGCCTTGAAAATAAAGTAGAGACGTCACAATGTGTGGCGTCTCTATATGTTCTATGGCGGTGTCGTTTCATTTTCCTCCGTTCGGAGAGGCTGGCGAGATGGACTGTAGCATCTTGGCCAATGCATCAAGCATGCGCGGGTCGGCGTTGACGTCGAGCACCGTGCCGTCGCGGTCGATGAGTCGGTAGCTGGGGAATTTGTGGATATTCAAGAAATTTTCGATGGCCGATTGCTGTTCGTTCGGCAGGTTGTAGTGAACCACGTTGTCACCGAGGACGTCGTACTCCTTGATGACGTTTTTCCACGATTGGTCGGAGCTGCGGTTGGCCAGATAGAGATAGACCAAATCGAACTTCTTGAGCCGCTCAAATTCCTCTTTCGAGTGCGAAAGTGCCTCCTTGCACGGGCTGCACCATGTGCCCCACACGTCGAGCAGAATCAGTCTGCCCTTGTATGGCTCGATGATTTTGCGCAGGATTTTCTCGCCCTCGGTCATGTTGGCAACATCGTCGGCCGACTTCAGGCTTGGCGACTTTGAAATGTCGCGTTGCATCAGAGCAACGTATTTGTCGTTCAACTGTTTGACTTCGGCCAATGCCGATGGCAGCTTGATTTCCCGTTCGACGAAGGCCATTTGAACGGAGTCGAGCGGCTGGCGGCTCCAGTTGATGCGGTTCCAGAACAGCCGTGCGTAAAGAATGTCGCGTAGCGAAGGTTCCGTTTCCAGCGAGTCGATGACCGAGATGTCTTGATAGAGCGTCAGCATCGTAAATTCAAGGTCGAGAATTCGCTTTACATCATCGCGTCGGGTGATTTCGTTGTACTTCATTACAAAATCCCTGCTTGCGATGCTTTTCGAAAACTCCAGCTCTTTCTCACGATCTCTGATGGGCAAAATGCTGTCTGTGAAAAGCTTGCAGTAACGGTCAATTATGGCCAATTCGTCGTCGGATATGTCCAATTTCCCTTCTGCACGGCAACGGCGCAAGGCGTATGCTTCCATAGTCTTGCTTGACGAGCACATGCGTCCGTCGTCCCGTCGGACGTAATATTTTTCCTTGACATATTTATCGACAAAATTGCGCAAAAACCACCAATAGTCGCGGTAAAGTGTGTATGGCTTTTCGGGTTTCTCCCAAAACTTCTTGTGCAGATATGCCAGAAATTCATTCGGAATCTTGCCCCTTGCGTCCAATGCCGTTGAAAGGCTTTCGGCTTGTCGCGCACGGAAAGCCCCTGTCATATAGTCTATGTAGCGCTGCGAAAGGTTGGGGTGTTGGCCGATGCGCTCCTGCAACTCAGCCATTTCTGCGTTGCGTATGCTGTCAGACCGTGGTATGAGGTTCATGAAGTCGGCATCCGACATTTTGTCGCGACTCTTGAAGATTTCGTTACGCAGGTACGTCTTGCTGTAGATTGTCCCATGCGTTAGCATCTCGTTCTGGAATCGAGCATCGTCGCCCATCCAGAGTTTCACATTGGCCGCAACATCGTACAGATAGAAATAGGTCTTGCCCGGTTCGAGGATGTTGAACTGGCTACGGCCGGCAATCCAGTCGATATAGACTTCCGATGTGTTCGGAATCGGGAATTTCAGGGTGAATCGGCCCAATGAATCCATCTGTGCGGTGAATGTCGTGCCATTTTCGTTAATCAGCTCATAGATTTCGACCGAAAACTCTCTCGAAAAGTTGAACGATTTCCCTTTGTCCCATGTCTTCTGCGGCATGTCCTTCAGCCAACCGACGATGGTCACGCTGTCGGTCTTGTCGTAGCCGCTATCGACGAAGCCGTGACGTGTGTCCTTGGTTGGATAGTCGGGCAACGTCTTTCCTGTGATTGGACTGCATTTGACCGCTTTTTCATGGCCGATGGCAATTGTGCGCTGCCTTTTTTTCATTTTTCCGATGCTGACGACAGTGCCGTCGCTGAGGGTGAGCGTGTAGGCATCGTTGGCCTCGGTGCGGCTCACAATGTCAAGCACACGGCATTGGTAGATGACGTGATTGTCGGCGATTCCGATGAGCCAGTCGCCGGTCGCGTCGTTGCGCCAATAGGTGTTGGCGATGCCTTGTGGCAACCAGTCTTTCGGCCGGATGTTCAGGCAATAGCGGCTGCCCGGAATGAAGAAGTCGAGCTTTTCGGTCGCATCTGGCATCGGGTCGAACGTCATCACGAAGCTGAATGTGTCGGCCGTCAGTTCAAAATCCTCGTTCAACGGCATTCCGTCAACTTTGCGGATGACAAATTCTGTGCCGTTGGCTTTGAGCATGGACGATGCCGGAAGCTTGAATTTCTTTCCTTTCTCGTAGTCCATGTGCATGGTCACCTCGGTGCGGTCTTGTCCGAGCACTACGCGTGTCGGCCACATGATTGACGTGTTTGAGAAGCCTCTTGCAGGTTCGTTCCACACAACTTCTTGATTGTTCGCATTGCACGTCATCGCTGTGATGGCGAGCAGTGTTGATAAGATTTTTTTGATTTTCATGGGTGTGTTTGTTTGGTGTGTTTATCTTTTGTTTTTGTTGCTACGTGATTTTCATGGCCGATGCTTTGTCTAATTAAGGCCGATGAGTCTCTTCCTCACTGCCAATGCCGCTTTCCAAATCCACTCGCACGACGTGATGGCGGCCACGACGACGGTGCGCAGTTCTGGACGAGCGTGCCAGCGGTGGGCGCAGCGTCGGGCTTGTTCGCGCAGGTCGGGGCGATGGGCGCGGAATGCGTGCATCATCAGGGCATAGACGCGGTAGGCGTAGTAGCGGCGCAGGCGGTCGTCGTCGGCAATCTTGAGTGCCATTTGCAGGTCGTGGCCGAGTTGGGTGACGCGCCACACGAAGTCGAATTGGCGCACGTCATCGCGCGTTTTCGACACGGAACGGCCGGTCGAATAGTTGAGCGTCACGGTGTCGAGGTAGGCGAATTTCCCTTCGTGCGACAGGAACGCCACGAGCTGCAAATCCTCGCACGGATAGGCCGGATGGCGGAAAAACGGCGTGAAATTCGCGTAGCAGCGGCGGAAGGCGTCGTTGCGGTACATCGCGGTGCAGAGGTGGACGACGGGGCGGCTCAGCTGCATGATTATGTCCGATGTGAGCTGTCGGCCGTCGGTGATGCCGCGTGGCATCGTGTACCACGGCGATAGCGAAAGTTGGCCGTCATCTTCATTGCGCAGGCGGTAGTCGGTGTGGACGAGGACAACGTCGGGATGCTCCTCCAGCACGTGCAGTTCGCGTTCCAGCTTGTAGGGGTCGCACCATTCGTCGTCGCCCGCGAGGTCGGTAATGTACTTGCCATGGGCGCGCAGCAGGCAGTCGAAATAGTTGTCGCGCACGCCCTTGTTGGCCAGATTGCGCACGTAGCGGATGCAGTCGGGGTGCAAATCCGCGTAGCGGCGGCAGATGTTGCCTGTGCCATCGGTCGAGCAGTCGTCGCCGATGATGATTTCCATTGGCCACGAACAGTTTTGGCGCAGGATGCTGTCGAGCGCGCGTGCGATGGTCGCCTCCTGGTTGTAGGTGCAGACCACGACCGATATTTTGTCTTCAAATCTCATAGGGCGATGATTTCCTTGTCGGCAAAGGCCAACGGGCCGAGCTGTCGGTCTTCTTTGAGCACGACGGCGATGCCGCGATGCGGGTTCAGACAGGCGGCAAACTTGCCGAGCGAGCCTTTCGACGTGATGTGATGGCTGCATCGGCTCATGAGCAGCAGGTCGTAGTAGCCATGCTCTGCACCATTTTCAACGACTTGATGGTCAATTTCGTCGGCCAATGAAACAAGTATCTCGCGGCGCACGTAGTCCATGTCGTCCGAGAAGAAATAGAACTTCGTGTGATGCAGCCGCGCCTCCAGCATCCGGATGGCCTGCGTGAAGTATTCGACCGTGGCCGGATAGCCGTATGCCTCGGTGTATTTGGCCAGGTCGCCGCGTCGGATGTGGACGGCTACGGCGTTGTCGGGAATGGCATCGTAGATGGCGCGGTTGGCCTTGTCGAGCACCATCGCGTCGGGCTGGAACAGCTCCTGATAGTCGGCATACATCTGCTGCACGTCGGGGTAGTAGCCGCCCAGGAAAACGGGAGGACGCTGGTCGAGCCATTCGGCCGTGGTCTCGTTCGGATAATGTCCAGTGTGACGGAAACATCGGCGATAAAGGCTTCTTTTCCAACGCGGTACGGACATGAAGGCCAATCGCGGAAAGGCTTTCAGAAGGTCGAAATTGCGCACCTGTCGGCCGTCCATGTCGCGTCCGTAGCCATAGAACGAGAGGTCGTAGCGGATGGCGTGTCCGCGTTGGGCGAGCAGTCGGCCCATGAGGTACTGCTGCATCTGCGAACAGATGCCGCCGTCGATGTTGACCAGAATGACCGGTTTCGCGAGCCGCATCCGAACGGCCAGCAAGTAAAGTTTTTTCAATAGTTTATTCATGGAATATTTCTTTAGGTTTTGAGGTTGTAAGGTTTTGAGGTTTTGAGGGCGGGTTGTCGGTAAATTACCTTATAACCTTACACCCTCATAACCTCAAAACCTCATTTCACACTTTGTATTTCAGTTTTGCCACAATCAGAGCGACGCAGGTGTCGATGAAAATCGAGACAGTGAGGCCAATGCCGGCACCGTTCAGTCCGAACAAGGTGTAGCCCGAAGTGACGCAGATGAAAAGTCCCAGATAGCTGAAGAATTCCAGCGTCATGAACAGGCGGCTATGTCCGGCAGCAAGCGGAATGTAGGCCAATGGTGTGTAAACCGCTCTGAAAATCAGTCCGATAGAGGCGAAGCGTGCCATTTGTTCCGCGCCCATGAACTCTTCGGAATTGAGCAGCGGCAACAGCCACGGCAACAGTGCGTAGATGGCGATTGTGAATGGTATGGCCAATGCCAATGAGAAGCGGATCTGACGCCAGACGGCCAACCGACGCTGCTCGATGTTGTCGAACACGCCAGTCAGTCGCGGGAAGAAGTCGTTGTCGAGCGAGGCGAAGATGATGCTGCCGTAGGTCACAGCAATCGCGTAGCCCGCAGCGTAGAGGCCGACCTCGTGCAGACCCGTCTCGCCGCCGCCGGCCTGGTTGTTAAGGATGTAGCGGATGGCCAATTGCGTTCCGTGGCTCACCAGATTGGTCAAGACGAAAGCAAGTCCGATGCGCATCATCGGCACTCCGTTGCGCAGGAAGATGCGCTCGAAACAGAACTTCGGCTTGTGGTTGCGGTAGGAGTAGGCCGATGTGGCAATTACCTGCGCCAGCGAGAGGCAGACCAGGGCCGGAAGCACGCCGGATATGCCCATGAACTGGTAGAACGGCCACGTCACGATAACGCCCAACACCACATTCATGACCGACACTGTGGCCAATGCCTTTAGCCGACGTGTCGCCTTCAGGATGGTCAGTTCGCCGCAGGTGATGGTGCTGAAACCGACAGCCGGAGCCAGCAGCATACAGCCCAACGCGTGGTCGAAGTCCTCGAAGGCAAGCCATGAAATCGGCTGAGCCAGAAAGAGGCATATCATCGAACCCAAAGCTGCGAAAATCAGAATCCACGAACGGAGCAGCGAGATGCGGTCGGAAATCTCATTGGCCACAACCTTTTTCCGCTGGGCATCGGCCTCGTTGTTGAATTCCTCCACCTTCTGCGAGATGCCGCGTATGCCGGCGATGTCCATGCCGCAGTTTGTGGTCGAGTGAATCAGCTCGCGCGTCTCGTTGTAGATGGCGTTCAATCCGATGCCTACGGGTCCCAACAGTTCGGATGCAATCTTGTTGCGCACCATGTTGAGCACGATGTTCAGTCCGTGCACTCCGGTGAAGAGTCCCGTCACCCGAATTAGGTTCTTATAGTTGTTGATATTGAATAATTTCACTTTCTTCTGTCGATTTTGTTGAATGTCAATCGTGCTGAAAATCAGTTCAATCCGTGCCGTTTTTGTGGCCGATGCGTCACAGTCGTCTCGTCACTTCGCCGATCATGTGGTCCTTCCACGGCTTGAAGTCGCCCGCAAGGATGTGCTGACGCGCCTCGCCCACGAGCCAGAGGTAGAACGCGAGGTTGTGGATCGACGCGATTTGCAGTGCCAGATACTCCTCGGCGTGGAAGAGGTGGCGCAGATATGCCTTCGAGTGGATTCTGTCCAATGAGCATGGGCCATCCTCCTGAATCGGCGAATGGTCGTGCGCCCACTTGGCATTCTTCATGTTCATGATGCCGTGGCTGGTGAAGAGCATACCGTTGCGGGCATTGCGCGTCGGCATTACGCAGTCGAACATATCGACGCCGCGTTCGATGCCCTCCAGAATGTTGGCCGGAGTGCCGACGCCCATCAGGTAGCGCGGACGGTCTTTGGGCAGGATCTCGTTGACCACCTCAATCATCTCGTACATCTTTTCGGTCGGTTCGCCCACGGCCAGTCC
>DFJU01000074.1:42815-52707 GCA_002373755.1 Bacteroidales bacterium UBA3663
CCTGCACGATGGGGAAAAGTGCCTGATGGTAGCCGTACATGCCGTTGCCCTGCTCGTCTTCCGTCTCCTTGTATCGCTTGAAGCATCGGTCGAGCCATCGTTCGGTCAGGTCGAGGCTTTTTTTCGCGTAGTTGAAGTCGCTGTCGCCCGGAGGACACTCGTCGAACGCCATCATGATGTCGGCGCCGATGATTCGCTCAATCTCCATGACGCGCTCGGGCGTAAACAGATGCTTCGAACCGTCGATGTGGCTGCGGAAGGTGCAGCCCTCTTCGGTCAGTTTGCGGTTTTCGGCCAATGAGAATACCTGAAAGCCGCCAGAATCGGTCAGAATCGGCCTGTCCCACGAGTTGAACTTGTGCAGACCGCCGGCCTCCTGCAACACGTCAAGTCCGGGCCGCAGGTAGAGGTGATAGGTGTTGCCAAGGATAATCTGAGCCTTGACCTCTTCGCGTAATTCGCTGAAATGCAGACACTTCACCGAACCGACCGTGCCGACGGGCATGAAGATCGGAGTCTGTATCGTGCCGTGGTCGGTCTGGATTTCTCCGGCGCGCGCCCACGAGTTCGTATCTGTTGCTTGTAGTTTGAACGTCATTTTCTGTTGGCTGTTTCGCGGTTGGCCTTAACCACGAGGTAAATATAATAGATGAGGCCAATCATCACCACGCCGCCGATGGCATATTTCACGTAGTCGCTGTAGTGCTGCACTTGTGCGATGAGTACGTCTTCGGGAATGGTGTGGCCGAAAAATGCGCCGAGTCCGACCAGAACGCTGTTCCACAATCCTGCGCCCAATGCGGTGAACACCAGGAACTTGGCCATATTCATCCGTGCCAGACCTGCAGGAATCGAAATCAGCTGGCGGATGGCCGGAATCAGTCGGCCGAAGAAGGTGCCCACTGCGCCATGTTCGGCAAAATAAGCCTCGGCCTTCTCGACACCTGGACGGTCGATGAGCAGCAGGTGGCTCAGCTTCGTGTCGGCGAACTTATGGACGATGGGACGGCCGAGCCACAGGGCCAGAAAGTAGTTGACCAATGCGCCGATGATGGCTCCCAACGTGCCGAAAAGCACGATGAGCGGCAACGACATTGTGCCCTGATTGATTGCGACATAGGCCGCAGGAATCATGATGATTTCAGACGGAAAAGGGATGAACGAACTCTCGATGGCCATGAAAAGTGTCACTGTGCCGTAGTTCAGGTTGTCTGCAATCCAGATGTAGAGTTCTTCCATTGTTTTTTGTGTGTAAAGTGTTGTTATTGTAAGTGCTACGTTGTTTTTTTGAGTTATGTCCGATGCCGTTGCGTCACACCTCTTTGGCGGCCTCTTCGTCGCCGATCGACAGGAAGTAGTCACGCATCATGCTGCGCATTGACTTGTCTTTGATGTGCAGTTTGAGCATGCGGCGGAAGATGCTGTCGGCCTCGGCCTTGTGTTCGGTGTGCAGGCAGAGTTGGGCATAGGCCATCAGGTAGGAGCGGTTGCGCGGCTTCTGCTTGACCAGATTTTTCAACGTAGCGAGTGCCTTGTCGAATTCGTGCGTCGAGAGCAGCACCGAGACGAGGAGCGACTGTGCGGCCTCGAACTTCTGGTCGATGCCGAGCACGTCGTCGAGTTGCTTTTTGGCCTCGTTCATGTCGCCGTCGAGCAATGCCAGATTGGCAAGTTGCATCCGCGCCACGATGTGGCCTGGGTTGCGTTCGGCCAGAATGGAGAAACATTCGCGTGCCTGATCGTTCTGCGACGTCTCGATGTAGGCAAATCCGAGCAGTTCGTAGGTGAGTTCAATCTGCTGCTGGATTTCCTCTTCGCTGGCGTTGACGTTGTTCATGCCTACGCGACCTTCGGCAAAGCGGCGGGCGTTGGTCAGCAGCGGGATACATTCGGCGTATTTGCCTTCCTGTTGCAGGATGTAGCCCTTTATGAAGCCCAGCAGGGCATTGCCTTCGTCGATGGCCAATCCGTAGTCGCAGGCCTCGATGCACTTGTCGATGTCCATCTGTAGCATGTAGCATCGCGCAAGGTCTTGCCACGAGTAGATGTCGTAGGCGTCAAGGTCGAGTGCCTTTTCGAGCATTTCGATTGCTTCGTCGTACAAGTGCGCATCGAACAACATGCTGCCGAATTTGCCGAGCAGTTCTGCATCGCCTTTGATGTACGGACAGGCCTCCTTGAGGAATGGCGACAGGATTGCCAACGGAATTGCATCGTACATCTCATCGACCGTATCGACCCATTCGTTGGGCGGCACGTTGCCCTTGCGCAGTTGGTCGATGTAGGTCTCGAGGGCCTTGCGCGGGTGGCCGTGCATCACGTCGATGTTGAAGGCGAGGTGATGCGAGCCGGAAGTGCCGTCGTTGCGGTATTTGGCAAACATCTGTTCTGCCTTTTCGCCTTTGTGGTTGTGCAGGTAGATCCAGATGAGCAGCTTTTCAAGGTCTTCGTCGTTGGGGTGCATGTTCATTCCGGCCTCGGTCAGATATTCTGCGTCGTCGATCATCGAGAGGTCGAGCAGGTCATCGACGGCGTTCTCAATCTCTTCGGCATCGTAGTAGGAGAGGTGTCCGTTGGACATCTCTTGACAGAAACGGTAGAATGCGGCTGATTTCTTTTTCACTCAGTATTGAAAACTTTGACGGAGTTAACGGGCTATGTGTTCTGCGATTAAGGCATTCGGCATACGTCCGTTAACTCCTGAATGTGCTACGTTATTTTTCGATAACTTCCAAGTGCTCTGTTACTTACTTTCTTTGAGCGATACGGTGCGGTTGAAGACCAGTTTGTCGGCGGTGGTGTCCTTGTCGATGCAGAAGTAGCCAAGACGCTGGAACTGGAACTTGTTGCCCACCTCGGCATGCTCCTTGACGAATGGCTCGATGTAGGCATTTTCTACAACGATCTCACTCTCAGGGTTACGCTCGCTCTCGGTGGTAGCCTCTTCGTCCATAAAGAGGGCATTGTACAGACGTACCTCGGCCTTGACAGCATGCTGAGCCGATACCCAATGCAGCGTACCCTTCACCTTACGGTCGGCACCTGGCATACCTGACTTCGACTCTGGGTCGTAGGTGCATAGGATGTTCACGATTTTGCCCTCGGCATCCTTCTCCACGCCGGTGCATTTGATGATGTAGGCCGACTTGAGACGTACCTCCTTGTCGATGGTGAGGCGGAAGAATTTCTTCTCGGCTACCTCCTGGAAGTCCTCACGTTCGATGTACAATTCGCCGCTGAATGGCATCTGGTGTACGCCGCTGCCCTCCTGCTCGGGGTTGTTGTCCATCTCGCACATCTCTACCTTGCCGGCAGGCCAGTTGGTGATGGTGAGCTTCACAGGGTCGATGACACCCATGATGCGGGTAGCATTCTTGTTGAGGTCGTTACGCACGGCGTTTTCGAGCAGTCGGATATCGTTCAACGCATCGTACTTGGTATAGCCGATGGTGGTGATGAAGTCGCGGATTGACTGCGGGGTGTAGCCACGGCGACGCAGGCCGCACAGGGTTGGCATACGTGGGTCATCCCAACCACGAACAACGCCCGTCTCGACCATGTTGCGCAAGTAGCGCTTAGACATGACGGTATGGGTGAGGTTCAGACGGTTGAACTCAATCTGCCGTGGCGTGTAGGTCGTTCCCTTGATTTCGGCAAAAATCTTGGCAAAGTACTCGTACAATGGACGATGCACCTCGAACTCCAGGGTACAGATCGAGTGGGTGATGCCTTCGATGAAGTCCGACTGGCCGTGGGCGAAGTCGTACATCGGATATGCCTGCCACTTGGTACCGGTACGGTGGTGTGGGTACTTGATGATACGGTACATGATAGGGTCGCGGAAGTGCATGTTCGGGCTGGCCATATCAATCTTTGCGCGCAGGGTCATCGTACCTTCGTCAAACTCGCCCTTGTTCATACGACGGAAGAGGTCGAGCGACTCCTCTGCTGGACGGTTGCGGAACGGGCTTTCAACGCCGGGCTGTGTGGGCGTGCCTTTCTGCTCGGCAATCACTTCGGCCGACTGCTCGTCCACGTATGCCAAGCCGCGGCGAATCATCTCTTCGGCAAGGTCCCACAATTGCTGGAAATAGTCAGAAGCATAATACATTCGGTCGCCCCAGTCGAAGCCTAACCAATGGATGTCCTCCTTGATGGCATCTACATATTCCGTATCTTCGCGTGAAGGGTTTGTATCGTCGAATCGGAGGTTGCACTGGCCGCCGTATTTGGCAGCAGCGCCAAAGTCCATGCAGATAGCCTTGGCGTGGCCGATGTGCAGGTAGCCGTTAGGTTCGGGTGGAAAACGGGTGTGCACCATCTTGGTGGGAGATGCAGCCACCTTGCCAGCGGCGATGTCTTCCTCAATAAATTCCTCAACAAAGTTTGAGCTTTTCTTCTCTGTTACGTTAGCTTCTGAAGTTTCCATATATTTTTTTCTTTTTATATTCTTGATTTACTTGAAATTCGGTCGTATTTTGTCGGCCAAGACCTTATAACCTCAAGACCTTAAAACCTCACAACTTCATTTTCATTTCTTCTTTTTCTTTTTCTTTTTCGACACGACGAGCGATGCCGGATCGTATTGTGTGTTCATTTCCAGCGTCTTGGCATCAAGCAGTTCGATTTGTGCGATGTCGTCGCGGAACTGCTCTCCCGCGTAGCGCACGAGGTCCTGTATGATTTTGCTGTCCTCCTCCGATGCGTCCTTGTAGGTGTTGTGGAAGTTGCGCTTCATCTGGTTGGCAATCAGTGCAAACAGGCGGATGCGTTCGTCGCGGTCCTCGATGGTGCAAGCATGGGCGACGAGTTCTTCGGTGCGCTTGCCGTACATTCTGGTACGGATGTTCGACTGCGTGTTGGCGATTGGCTCCGGACGGGCCTCGATTTCGTCGGCCTTCAGGATTTCGCACGGATAGTCGATGTCGAGTTCAAAGTCGGCGATGATGGCCAGATGGTTCCACAGGATGTTTTTGCGTCCCGACACCTCGGCCAGTTCGGGGTAGAGGTCGCCCATCACGCCGACAATCGTCCGGGCGCAAGCATTGCGGCGGTCGCGGTCGGCAATGGTCTTGCAATAGCTCACCAGTTGCTGCACGTTGCGGCCGTATTCGGGCAATTTGATTTTTGCAAGTTGTGTGTTGTATTCCTGCATGACTTGTTTGTTTACTACGTTGATTTTTAGCGCCGATGCGCCTGACGGTCTCAGAACATCTTTTTCGGCATCGAAGCCACGAAGTCCTTCAGGTAGAACGGCACGAAATAGGCCGTGTCGTCAAACTTGCCTTGGTTGTATCGCTTTATGGCCAATGCCTGCATATCCTTTGCCATGACGCGGACGTTTGTGATGAAGTGTGCGTTCGGGTGCTTGATGACCTCCTGGCACTTGTCTGCGCCGTCGCCGAAGAAGTAGATTTGATGCTGCTCCAGCTCGTCGTGCAGGAAGTTTTCGTCGATTACCTCGGCCTTGACGGGTCGCACCTCGTTCAATGCGGCATCGTAGAGCGCAGTATAGACCTCCATGCGGCGGGCGTCAATCATCGGACAATAGAGGCCGCCTTCGGGCATTCCCTCTTCCAGAATCGGGCAGAACATCACGTGGCAGCACAGCGCTTCGAGCGTCGGGATGCCGATGAGCGGAATGTTCAGGCCGAAAGCGACACCCTTGGCTTCGCTCACGCCGATGCGCAGACCGGTGTAGCTGCCTGGCCCAGCGCTGACGGCAACGGCATCGGGCATCATGTTGTTCTTTCGGGCGTACTGGATGGCGTCTTCAACAAACTGGCCGAGCACCGATGCATGGTTCGGCCCTTCGATTGTCTCGCGCTTGAATTCGATGTTGAAGTCTTGACTCAGCGCAACGCTGCATGCTTTGGCCGAGGTCTCAATGAGCAGAATATTCATTGTCGGATGGATGCTTTGAAAAAATTTCCGTCTTCCGGTAAGTTTTTGGGCAAATACCAGCAGAAGACGGTTCAGAAAAGCTTTTCAGCTTTAAAAAATCCGCGCAAAGATAGCGTATTTCCGTCAATTATCAAAAAATCAAAATGCCTTTTTATTTAAAAGAGTTTAATTTTTGAAAAAAATCAACTTTATTATGCTGGCTTTTGAAAAAAACATTATCTTTGCCCCTGAAAACAATACAAAAATCTCACTGTCAATGATACAATCAATGACCGGCTACGGCAAGGCATCGGCCGTAATCCAAGACAAAAAGGTGACTGTGGAAATCCGCTCGCTCAACTCCAAGCAGCTGGATCTCAGCATGAAGTCGGCTGCGCAATACCGTGCGCTCGACATGGAGTTCCGTGCGATGATTCAGAAGGCACTGCAGCGTGGCAAGGTGGATTTCACGCTTGCCGTCGAAGAGTCAACATCGGCCGCGGCTCCACGCATCAATGCAGCCGTCGTCAAGTCGTACTACGAGCAGGTGAAGGCTTTGCGCAACGAATTGGGAATGACTTCGTTGCAGGCCGACGACATAATCTTGCAGACCATCCTGCGGATGCCCGATTCGGTCAGCGCGGCCGATGCAGAAGCCGGCGAAGATGAGCTGAACGCCGTCAAGCAGCTGGTGGCTCAGGCAATCGAGAATTTCGTGGCTTTCCGCACTCAGGAGGGCGCATCGCTCTACCGTGTCTTCAGCGAGAAGATTGCCAACATCCGCGCGTTGTTGCTCAGCGTCGAGCCATACGAGAAGGAACGCACCGAAAAGATTCGCCAGAGCATCATCGACAGGTTGCAGCAGTTGCCTGTCGATTACGACAAGAACCGCCTCGAGCAGGAGATGATCTACTACATCGAAAAGCTCGACATCAACGAGGAGAAGCACCGTCTGGACAACCATCTGAACTACTTTGTCGAGACGATGGACGCCGAAATGGATGCCGGCGGAACTGGCAAGAAACTGGGCTTCATCGCACAGGAGATGGGCCGCGAAATCAACACCCTCGGCAGCAAGTCCAACCAGGCAGAAATGCAGCGCATCGTCGTCAAGATGAAGGACGAGCTGGAACAGATTAAGGAGCAGGTACTCAACGTTTTATGACGAGTTAGGGAATAAGAAATAAGAATTAAGAGTTCTTGAAGAAAATGAACAAATTGATGATTTTTTCAGCCCCGAGCGGCAGCGGGAAATCGACGTTGGTGCAATATCTGATGCAGCAGAACCCGAATCTGGCATTCAGCATCTCGTGCACCAGCCGCGCGCCGCGAGGCACTGAGCGAGATGGCGTCGAATATTATTTCCTGTCGCCCGAAGAGTTCCGCCGCCGCATTGCCAACGACGAATTCCTCGAATACGAAGAGGTCTATACCGACAAGTTCTACGGTACGCTGAAGAGCGAAGTCGAGCGCATGAGCAAGGCCGGAAAAGTGGTCTTGTTCGATGTGGATGTCAAGGGCGGCATCAACATCAAGAAGTTCTATGGCGACCGCGCGCTCAGCATCTTCGTCCAGCCGCCCTCGATTGAGGAGCTTTCGCGCCGCCTGCACGGACGTGGCACCGACAGCGAAGAGGTCATCCAGACGCGCCTCGACAAGGCCGCCTATGAGCTCACCTTCGCTCCGCAGTTCGACCGCATCATCGTGAACGATGACCTCGACAAGGCCAAGGCCGAAATTCTGCAAGTGATGAACGACTTTCTGAACGATTGATGAAAATCGGCATCTATTCGGGCAGTTTCAATCCCGTCCATTTGGGGCACGTGGCATTGGCCGACTTCTTGGTGAAGGAAGGTTTCGTCGATGAGGTCTGGCTGATACGTTCGCCGCAAAATCCGCTCAAGCGGGCCGACGGGCTGATGGACAACGAGGCGCGTCTGGCGATGCTCCGTCTGGCCATCGAGGGGCATCGTGGGTTGAAGGTGTGCACCATCGAAGACGAACTGCCTTTGCCGAACTACACCATCAGCACGCTACGCGAGTTGCAGCATCGGCATCCTGAACAAGAATTCCACCTCATCGTCGGCGCCGACAATTGGCTCATTTTCCGCCAATGGAAAGATTGGGACGTGATACTACGCGATTTCCACCTGATTGTTTATCCGAGGCCGGGCTATCCGCTGCCCGACATTGACCCAAACCAGTACCCTACGGTGCGCATAGCGGATGCACCGCAATATGACATTTCGTCAACCCAAATCCGACAAAAGCTTGCTCAAGGGGAGAGCCTTGCGGGCTGGGTCGATCCGAAAGTCGAACAATATCTTCGAATATGATACCGCACAAGATAGATAAAGAAGAATTCAGCAAATTGCCAATCGTCAGTCACAGCGGCAACGTGGTTGTGGTCAACGATGAAGTTCAGGCAGAGGCTGCCATTCAGGCCATACGCGATGCGCACAGCATTGTCGGCTTCGACACCGAGACCCGCCCCGCATTCGTAAAGGGAGTGACCTACAAGGTCTGCCTCGTGCAGCTTTCGGTGGGCAACACGGGCTATCTGTTCCGCCTCAACCTGATGAACGGAATCCCGGACTGCCTGAAGAATTTGCTTGAAGACAAGGACGTCATCAAGGTGGGGCTTTCGACTCACGATGACTTCCAGAACCTCCACAAATGGGATGCCGACCTCACGCCGCGCGGCTTCATCGAACTGCAGCTGCTGGTCAAGGGCTATGGCATCGAAGAGATGAGCTTGTCGAAAATCTACGCCCTGCTCTTCAAAAAACGTATTTCAAAGCGGCAGCGGCTTACGAACTGGGAGGCTCCAAGCCTGACCGACAAGCAGCTTTCGTATGCTGCGTTCGATGCCGTCGCCTGTGTCGAGATTTATACAGAGCTGACCCGTATGGGCCAGCAGATCATCAACCAATAAAAACAGTTGGGACTATGGATTACAAGGATGTTTTAAAGGGAATCGGAGCCAAGATGAAGTCCATCCGATTGGCTCAAAACATGAAGCAGACGGAACTGGTCGAAAAGACCGGACTTTCGTTGTTCACCATCAGTCAGACGGAGACGGGTCACAACACATCGCTCGAAACCATCATCCTGATGCTCAATGCGTTGGGACGAATGGATTTGCTCGATGCCTTCCTCAAGCCCGAACCAATCATCGTCGGCACGCGTATCCAGAAGGCTGTACGCCGCCGCATTGACGAAGAAGAGGTGCGTCCTGCAACCCAGATTCGCGTAACGAGCAAGAAGTACTACAAGTCGAAGGATGGCGTGGTGAACCGGCAGTCGGATGACAATCTGGACACCGACCGCGACCGTTTCGACATGTGAGCCGGCTTCGGCATCAATCGGACGTTTAATAAGTGCAAGAAAATATGAATTGTGTCAAACGTTGCAGTTTGACACAAATTCTTGTGAATAAAGGTGTGCTGAATTGAGGCATGCTTTTCAAGGTACAAATTTACCCCGCTGGAACAGATGCAAGTTCTGGCGGGGTAATTTGTTTTTGTGGCCGGACGGTGGCTTCGCTACGCGGATTTTCAGATTTTTCCGGCACCCAATTTGTTGAGCATGGCATCGCGGTAGATGCCTCCGACGGGGATTTTCACACCGGCCACGTTGATTGAGGTCTGCTCGATTTCCTGAATTAGGCTGATCGCCACGATGTAGCTTTTGTGCACGCGGATGAAGCGGTCGGCCGGCAGCTGCTCCTCAAGAGCCTTGAGGGCATAGAGCGCGGTGATGCGCTTCGTCTTGGTGTAGAATGACACATATTCGTGCTGGCCCTCGATGTAGAGCAGCTCGTCGAAATTGATCTTGTAGAGCTTGTAGTCGGCCTTGACCAGCATGTAGTCCTTCCCGACGGCTTCTGTGGCTGGAGTGTCGGCCGCTACGCGAATTTTTGTGTCGTTTTTGGCCGATGCCGCATCGTCGTTCTGCGGGTGCGTCATCTGGAGTTTCTGCTTGGCCTTGTCGATGGCTTCGATGAATC
>DFJU01000116.1 GCA_002373755.1 Bacteroidales bacterium UBA3663
GTATATGCGCGACTGGATTCAGAAGTTGGACGACTTTCTGCGCCTTTCAGACAAGGAAATCCTGACCCATGCGGGTGCAATTTCAGCCAAACTGGCCAAAGAAAAAGCCGATGCCGAATACGACAAGTTCAAGGAACGGACGGCCAACGAGCTCAGCCCTGTAGAGATTCATTTCATCGAGAACTTCGAACGGGAGCAGAAACGGCTGAAAGAAAAAATCACCCAAACACCATCGAAAAAATGCTGAACACCCTCAACGACCTCGACCAGCAGCTGATGTTGTGGCTGAACCACGACGGCGGCGCGTTCCAAGACCAGCTGTGGTGGATTCTGTCCGGCAAACTGACGTGGCTGCCACTCTACGCGATTCTGCTTTGGCTGCTCGTGCGCCTTTGCAGCCCCATCGGCCGAAACTGGAAACACCTTGTGCTCTGCGTCGTGACGGTCGCCCTCGTCGTGCTGTTGGCCGACCAGATTTCATCGGGCCTCATCAAGCCGTGGATTCAACGGCCGCGCCCCGCACGACCCGATTCCGGCATCGCCGAGTGGATTCACATCGTCAACGACTATCGCGGCGGACATTACGGCTTCGTCTCCAGCCACGCAGCCAACACGTGGGGCATCGCACTGTGGTTCATGCTGCTGCTACGCGACTTGAGGCACAACGCCGCGAGCAACATTCCACAATGGGTGTTTACGGCCAATGTACCGGCGCTCGCCACCTTCGCGGCACTCAACTGCTACAGCCGCATCTACCTCGGCGTACACTATCCGGGCGACATCCTGGGCGGCCTCATCGTCGGCACCTGCGTGGCACTTTTCTGCTACCATGTGGCATACAAGCGTGCCAAAAAATGGCTCAAGATTGACGAAAAATCCGCGTAGCACATAAAAAACATGCGGCAGATTTGGATTCCTCGGCCAGAAAAACTATCTTTGCACCCGCAAATTAACGTAGTGAGCTATTGAAAGCGTACGAAGAAAGGTTCTACCTTTGCCATTCGGAGCCGCTGGAGGTAAGTTCACGACACAAAACAAAATACAATTATGAAAAAAGGTATTCACCCAGAAAACTACCGTCCTGTAGCATTCAAGGACATGTCTAACGACGTGACTTTCATCTCACGTTCGACCATCAACACCAAGGAAACCATCGTCATCGACGGCGAGGAGTTCCCATTGGTTAAGCTCGAAATCACCTCGGCCAGCCACCCATTCTTCACTGGCAAGCACAAGCTCGTCGATACCGCCGGCCGTGTGGACAAGTTCCTCTCTCGCTACGGCAAGAAGAAATAATTCCACTGACGTGGACACAGAAAAAGCCATCCGTTTTGGATGGCTTTTTTCGTCGTGTCATATCGTTATCTGCACGGCGCGAATCGATTCTTCATGGCCGAGGAAAAGCGTGCCGAGCCGTTCGAAAGTTGCAACATCGCCCGTAGTGCAGAACTGCGTCTGTCCGCCGCGCGAAATGCGACATTCCATCTCCGTGTGGCGACGGAGATAGTCCTGCAAGGCATAACTGACTGGCTTGCCCTGCGGCATCAGGATGATTTCCGGATGGTCGAGCTCCTGCAAAGCCTGCTGGATGACCGACGTGATGAGCGGATAGTGCGTGCAGCCCAAGATGATGGTGTCGATGTCGGGGTCGGCGGCAAGCAGGGCAGCAAGGTCGGCCTTGACCTCACGACGGAGTTCGGGCGACGACATAAGGCCACGTTCGATGAGCGGAACCCACTGCGGACAGGCGTGCGATGTGAGCCGGAGGCTGTCGGCCAGATGTGCCAGTTCCATGTCGTACGACCGCGAACTGACTGTAGCCCGCGTAGCGACGAGGCCGATGTGACCCGAATAGGTCAGGTTGGCGACACGTTCGACCGTTGGGCGGATGACACCCAAGACACGTCGTGTAGGGTCGTCCATCAATGGGAGTTCGTTCTGCTGGATGTTGCGCAAAGCCTTGGCCGATGCAGTGTTGCACGCCAGAATCACGAGCGGACAACCCATCGCGAACAACCGTCGGACGGCCTGGTTCGTGAAGTCGAAGACCTCTTGGAAGGAGCGGTCGCCATAAGGTGCGCGGGCATTGTCGCCCAAAAAGATATAGTCGTAGTCAGGAAGCAGCCGATGAATCTCGCGGAAGATGCTGAGACCGCCGAAACCGCTGTCAAAAATGCCGATTGGAGCCATTGGAGAAAAGATTTTAAGGACGTTTCTGAAGGCCGGGAATTTGCCTCGCAAAATGGCAAAAATCCATCGTTCAGAGTGACAAAGATAGCCAAAAACAGGCAAGATATGAAGTTGGCCCACAGATTATTTTTATAAAAAATGTGAAATGCCGATGTTTTTCGCCGAAAAGGCCGCAACAGAAACCATCGGACACGATTTTTCATTATCTTTGCACGCATTTTAAAGCAGCAAAAATCATTCACTAATTTTTCAATTTTATACACCAAACATCATGAAGCAATACAAGTTGCTCAACAACATTTTTGGATGGTTGGCATTCCTGATTGCGGCCTACACCTACCTCAGCACGGTGGAACCGACCGCGAGCTTCTGGGACTGCCCCGAGTTCATTACCTGCGCCGACAAGGGCGAAGTTGGCCATCCGCCCGGAAACACATTCTTCAACCTGACCGGCCGCTTCTTCGTCAACTTTGCAGGCGGCGACGTCACCCAGGCTGCCGTGTGGGTCAACCGCATGAGCGCAATGTTCTCGGCCGCAACAATCCTGTTCCTGTTCTGGACGATTACGGCATTGACCAAGAAGTTCGTGTGCCGCAACAACAAGCACGCCGGCACCGACCGCGAAGAGATGTCGTGGGAGCAGATCATCACGATTTTGGGCGCAGGCATGGTCGGCGCGTTGGCCTACACATGGAGCGACACATTCTGGTTCTCGGCTGTCGAGGCCGAGGTCTATGCCTTCTCAAGCTTCATGACGGCGCTGGTGTTCTGGCTCATCCTCAAGTGGGAACAGAAGTCGAACGGCGTTGAAGGCGACCGCTACATCATCCTGCTGGCCTACATCATCGGCCTCTCTATCGGTGTGCACCTGCTGAACCTGCTGACGCTGCCTGCCATCGTGCTGGTCTATTACTTCAAGAAGCACCCGAACGCTACGCTGATCGGTTCGTGCGGCGCATTGGTGCTCTCCATCGCGCTGGTGTTCTTCATCCTCTACGGCATGATTCCGGGCATGGTCAAGCTGGCAAGCGCCACCGAGCTGTTCTTCGTCAACAGCCTCGGCTTCAGCTTCAACACCGGCACGGGCTTCTACTTCTTCTTCATCCTGATCTTCCTTGCCGTCGGCATCTTCCTGATGTACCGCAAGCAGACATCGGCCATGACGCAGCGCATCGTGCTGATTCTGGGCATCATCCTGAGCGGACTGCCATTTGCCGGCGACGGCTGGGCTTTCGGCATCGTGATTTCGCTCGTTCTGGCCGGACTTATCCTCTACTTCGGCGAGAGAATCAACGCACGACTCAGCTCGAACATCCTGCTTTGCCTGCTCACCATCCTGGTCGGCTATTCGACATTTGCGCAGATCATCATCCGTTCGTCAGCACAGTTGCCGATGGACCAGAATTCGCCCGACGAAATCTTCTCGTTCACCAAATATCTGAACCGCGAGCAATACGGCGAGTCGCCACTCTTCTCCGGACAGACATTTGCATCGAGCGTGATGCGCGACAAGAACGGACAGGTGCTGACCGAAGTCGGTTCACCGCTGTATGGCAAAAAGGTCAAGACCAACCCGAACGAGCCTGACCGCTACGAGCAGACGGGCAACCGCGAGAAGTACAAGTACAACTACACAACGCTGTTCCCGCGCATGTACAGCTCGCAGTCGAACCACATCAGCGGCTACAAGGAATGGTGCGGCTGGGACGAAAAAGACCCCGGCCACAACGTGATCGGAAAGGACGGCAAGGCCATCAAGGGCATCCCGACGTTTGCCGACAACATGACCTACTTCTTCCGCTATCAGGTCAACTTCATGTACTGGCGATACTTCATGTGGAACTTCTCGGGCCGCGAGAGCGATGTGCAGAGCTACGGCGAGGTTGACCGCGGTCGTGCCATCTGCGGCATTCCGGTGCTTGACGAACTGCTGTTCGACGTGCCGAACCAAAGCACTTTGCCGTCGAGCATTGCCGAAAACAAGGGTCACAACGTCTTCTACATGCTGCCGCTGCTTCTGGGCATCATCGGCCTGATGTATCAGGCATTTGCCGGCCGCGAAGGTATCCAGGGCTTCTGGGTGGTCTTCTTCCTATTCTTCATGACGGGTCTGGCCATCGTCATCTACCTGAACCAGCCGCCATATCAGCCGCGCGAACGTGACTACGCCTATGCCGGCTCGTTCTATGCCTTCTCAATCTGGATTGGCATGGGTGTGGCAGGTGTGGCATCGGCCATAAACAAGGCACTCAAAAACCGCGTAGTGGCCGGCGCAGTGGCATCGGTCGTATGCCTGCTTGTACCGATTCAGATGGTTGGACAGACGTGGGACGATCACGACCGCTCGGGTCGCTACACCGCACGCGACTTCGGCCGCAACTACCTGTCGTCGCTCGAACCGAACGCAATCATCTTCACCAACGGCGACAACGACACCTTC
>DFJU01000050.1:0-132 GCA_002373755.1 Bacteroidales bacterium UBA3663
CGCGCCAGTCGCCGAAGATGTCGGCTTGCAGACAGGGCGTGTATTTGATGAGATCGACGCCGGCCTTGTATTTTGAAACCATGTTGACAAGCGTCTGTATGCTGCTGTTGCGGCCAGTCCACTTGGTGATGG
>DFJU01000050.1:203-909 GCA_002373755.1 Bacteroidales bacterium UBA3663
GTTCGTCCTGCAGGTCGCCGTCCCAATAGGTGCGGAAGTTGACTGTCGGCCGTTTGGTCGAGAGGCTTACGCCGTCGGCACTATAGACGTTGTCCGAGAGTGAGCTCCAGTACTCCGCACCACGGCTCGATGCGTCGATGTCGGCACAAAGTCCACGGCCGACGTCGCTGCCTGCATAGACGCCGCTCAGATGTTCGCCCGTCAGGGCATCGCGCATCTCCACGCCATAGGTGGCCGATGTCTCTTCGTGCACCATCATCACCTCGAGGCCGTTGCGGTCGGGCATGAAGTCGCCCACGTGGAGCGCATCGCCGTGACCCAGTCCGGTGCGGTAGAGGAGGGTTCCGTCGTGGTCGATGGTGCATGAGCCGTAGATGATTTCGTCGAATCCGTCGCCGTCAACGTCGGCCACCGACTGGCTGTGCGCGCCCTCGCCGAATGCGCCGTAGCCAGCTGCCGTCGAACAGTGCAGCCAGCGTGTGTTGAGCGATGCGCCGTCAAAATCGACCGCCCAGAGGAAGGCCGACGTGTAGTATCCGCGGCACATCACGAGCGATGGCAGTGGCCGGTTGGAGCCGTCGGCCGAGGTGTTGCCCAGATATGCAACGCAGCCCAAGTAGCGTTCGGAGCGGTTGCCGTAGGTGTCGCCCCAGTTGCTGATGGTGTCGCGCGGCGGCAAAAATCGCGTAGTGGCGAGTGCCTGGCC